>JANYBL010000061.1 GCA_025360815.1 Burkholderiales bacterium | reverse complement strand
ACTGATTTTTGTCGCTTCGCTCACCCCGCTTTTTTTGATGCGTTGGCGGATGAATTTGTTATCGCTGCCTGATGATGAGGCGCGTGCCTTGGGGCTGAACGTTAACCGCAATCGTCTCGTCGTCATCGTTGCTGCGACGTTGATGACGGCAACATCAGTCTCGCTGTGCGGCATGGTTGGCTGGGTGGGCCTGGTCGTACCGCACGCGGTTCGGCTGTTGGTCGGCGCTGAATTCTCACGCCTGCTGCCGCTATCAATGATTATCGGCGGCACGTTTATGCTGGTGGTCGATACCCTGTGCCGCACGATGACACAGATCGAAATTCCCCCTGGCGTTTTAACCGCCGCAATCGGTACGCCCATCTTTTTGCTGATGATGGCGGCGACCTTGCGCGGGAAAGGTTGAGGCGCATCCATGCTCGCAACCGATCAACTCACCATCGGCTATGCAGCGCGGATCGTTGCAAACCATATTTCTCTGCAATTAAGCCCGGGGGAAGCAGTTGCTGTTCTCGGGCCCAACGGCAGTGGAAAGACTACGTTATTTCGGACCTTATTAGGTTTACTACCCGCGTTGCAGGGAGAGGTGCGATTGAATAGTAGGCTACTCGACGCATTAACACCTGCCGAAATCGCCCGCGATGTCGCTTATGTGCCGCAGGTGTCGGCCGGTTTTTTCAATTTCAGCGTAATCGAAGTTGTCGAGATGGCGCGTGTGCCGCATCTTGCTTGGTACGCGAAGCCAGGAGCCTTTGATCGCAAAATATCCGAGCAGGCCTTAGATGAGCTGGGCATGTCGGCCTTTGTCAATCGCATGTTTAGTTCGCTATCGGGTGGTGAGCAACAGCTGGTGCTCATTGCCCGCGCGCTCGCGGCAGAAGCATCAACAATCCTGCTTGACGAGCCTACGGCCAGTCTTGACTTCGGGAATCAATTTTTAATACTTGACGCAATTGCGAAGCTGACTGGAAGCGGACGCTCGGTATTGTTTACCACCCACAATCCCGAACATGCTTTGCGCACGGCCAAGCGCACGCTCACGATGTCGCGCGACGGCAAGGTTGAAATTGGCGCGACCGACATCATTCTTAATAGCGAGTCACTCGCATCGCTTTATGGCATCCATATTCAATTATTCGACGGCCCAAACGGGCGGATGATTGCGGTTTCGAAATGAAGGCGCAAATCAACTAGCTTGAAATTTGTAGAAGGTGAACCTGGCGCAAGCCAACAGCGCGCGGCGTAAATTGGCTGAAGGTACGCAGCGATAGGGTGACAGCAAGGTGAGCAGTATGCATTTGAGTCGTTAAATTCTGTGATCCGTCGCGCCTGTATTGGAGATTTTGCGTCGCCATGCGACATTGCCATTGTGCTTGACGTGAAGCCTCACTAACAAACCGCGAAGGAATCATCATGGACATGGCTGACCAGCTGCAAAAATTGACCGCCCTGCATCAGCAAGGCGCACTCACTGACGAAGAATTTTCGCTCGCCAAAAAGAAACTCATCGAAGAAATGCAATTTAGTCAAACTGAGCGTTCCGCTAATTCTCATAAAGCTGAATCATTCGGCAACGACACTAATGGCATGCCATCAAGGGCTATATCCGCGTTGCATGCATTGCGCCGTTCGCTCTACGACCGCTGGATTGGCGGCGTTTGTGGCGGCTTGGCGATGGCGACGGATATTCCGACATGGTCATGGCGTTTGTTGTTTGTGTTGATGACTTTTCTACATGGCTTCGGCATTTTGGTCTATATTTTGTTGTGGATTTTTGTGCCGTTGCACGTGGAAATAATCATTCCGCGCGCGACCGTTTACGAAAGTCCAGGCTCAACGACAGACAACGACGTCAACAAAACCTCGTAGCGCATAGTGTCGCCACCGATGCCGCTACGAATAACGGTATCAATGACACCAACGCCACCCGCGCCACCAACAGCAATAACACCGCCGACCCTCTACACCTTCCGCCGCTGCCCCTATGCCATTCGGGCGCGGCTGGCGATGGCGGTGAGCGGTGTTGTGGCGGTGACGCATGAGGTATCGTTACGTGACAAGCCCGCCGCGATGTTGGCGTGTTCGCCGAAAGGCACCGTACCGGTTTTGGTGCTCAATGATGGCACGGTGATTGATGAGAGTTTAGACATTATGTGTTGGGCGTTGCGCCAGCATGACCCAGCGTATTGGCTGGAAGGCAATGCAACGTTGTCTGATGAGGTGAGGGCGTTGATTGGGGAGAACGATAGTACGTTCAAGCACGCCTTGGATCGCTACAAATATGCAGGCCGCTATCCCGAACATCCGAAACAAATCTATCGCCAACAAGGTGAAGTTTTCTTAGCGAAACTTAACGAACGCCTCAATCGCCATTCGGGGCTGTGCGGTGCGCGAATTAATATCGCCGATATGGCCATTTTTCCGTTCGTGCGACAGTTTTCTGAAGTGGATCGGATGTGGTTTGAGCAATCGCAATACGCGGCGCTTAGAAATTGGTTGCACACGCAGGTTGAATCGCCACTGTTTTTTCAGGTGATGAAAAAAACGTCGTCTGATTAATCGCGTCTGATAAGGCATTGCCGGCAATCGTCGCAAGTGCCGCACCAGTGCAAGGGTTCAAGGGTGTTTTCAGCCGGCGGAGAATCGCTTCCCTTGCCAAGCACCCGTACCATCTGCACGCTGTCAAGCCAGCGGTTAAATTTGAAACCAATGGATTTAAACGTCCCGATTATTGCGAATCCGTAGCGTTCATGTAGTTTTATTGACCCACTGTTTTCGCTGTTGCCGATGACGGCAATCATTTGCCGAATTCCGCGTTGTTCACAGGCCACAATCAATGCGTTGAGTAATTGTGCCCGATGCCACGCCCTTGGAAACCGCTTTGTACATAGACCGAGTCTTCGACGACAAAACGGTATCCCACGCGCGTGCGATAGTTGCTTGCGCAGGCGAAACCCATAACGCTCCCTTCGTCGCAGGCTACCAAGTAAGGGAATTTTTTGGACAAAACGTCACGACGGCGTTGTGCAATCTCTTCCAGGTTCGGCGGTTCATAGTCCCAAGACGCGGTGTCGGCAATGACGCTCGTGGCATAGATGGCATAGATGGCTGCAATGGCTGCAATATCGGTCTCCTGCGATTGGCGGATTGAAATACCCATTAATTACCCCTAACCAAAAACTTACCGCCCTGAGAATTCTCACATACCTTTGAACAAATGCGCGTAACCGCGGCTAACCGGCAGCTCTGCTTTCACATCCTTTAGCTTCACCAAGGTGTGTCCCATGATGTCGCGCTTGGTGCCCGCAATACGGTTTACATTAACGATGGTTGAGCGATGAATTTGCCAAAACTCATCGGGGTTGAGCTGTTCTTGCAGCTCGGCAAGTGGCGTGCGAATCAGCGATTCGCCTTCCTTGGTGTAGACGCTCACGTATTTATCCTGCGCCTGAAAATAATAGACTTCATCGACCGGGATCTGTTTGGTGAGCTCGCCTACAGATGCGCGAATAAATCTAAGATAGTTGCTTTTCGCCTGGGGCAAAACATTGGCAAGCGACTTCAAAATCGCATTGATGTCCTGCGGCACTTCCTTGGCGGTGAGCTTTTCTTTGAGCCGATCAATCGCCCGTTGAAGGCGATCATCGGTCACCGGTTTGAGCAGGTAATCAACCGCTTGTTTGTCGAAGGCATCAACTGCATATTGATCAAATGCCGTGACAAACACCACGCGAGTTTTGACATCAATGCGCCCCGCCACCTCCAAGCCCGTCAAGCCCGGCATGCGGATATCAAGAAACACGATGTCAGGAACATGATCGTCAATCAGTCTCAGCGCCTCGGGCCCGTTTGCCGCGAGGGCGATAACATTGAGTTCTGGCCAAAGTGCGGCGAGGCGGTCTTTGAGGAAGTTGGACAGATGTTGTTCGTCATCTGCAATGATGGCTGTGGGCTTCATTCGAGTCACTTTAGAGTTTAAACGCGCAAAATGTCGGGCATCGCGAGCAATTTTTGCCGTAAACGCCGCACCAGTGGTTTCGTTTAGATTTGTGTGGTTGGAATTAATATCGTTATTCGGGTGCCGCAAGGTTGATTCTCTTCAATACTCACCGCGCCTTGGTCGCCGTAAAGTTGCTGGACGCGTTCACGGACATTTTTTAAGCCGATGCCGCTGGAGCTTGCGTTTTGAAAGCCGAGCCCAGTATCGGCAACAGTGATGGCGATTTTTCCGGCTTGCTTTTTCACCGAGAGCGCCACTTCGCCGCCTTCAATTTTTGGTTCCAGGCCATGTTTGATCGCGTTTTCTACCAGCGGTTGCAGCAACATCGACGGCACGCTGATATCGGCCAATTCACGCGGCAAATCAAATTGCACCTGCAGGCGCTCACCCATGCGAATTTGCAAAATTGCCAGAAAGTTTTTCATCATCTCAAACTCGCTGGCAAGCGTGCTGTGAGCCTCACGTGTGGCCGAGAGAGTGGCGCGCAGGTAGACGATGAATTGCTCTAGCATCAGTTTTGCTTTATCCGGCTGCGGATGGATTAGCCCAACAACGTTAGCGAGCGTGTTGAATAAAAAGTGTGGTTCGATTTGCGCTTGCAGTGCGCGTAGGTTCGCTTGTGCTGCCTGGCGCTCTACAGCTTGCAATCGTTCACGCTCGTTTGCGGCCTCTGTTTCTCGTGCCCATGCGGCGGCGCGTGATCGGTAAGCCGTACTTAAAACAACAGATATAAAAAATGACAGCGTAAGGACTGAAATATAAAACTGAGGCTCCTTTGCCCAATTGGGCACGACCCCGGACCCAGTGAAGTAAAAAACGCCATAAAACGCAAAAAGAGTGACAAAAAATCCCATCGCCGTATAGCAGACTACCTTGATTGGAAATGGCAGCATATTCACACGGGCAATGCGCTGACCCAGCGCGACGGTGACGATCACCCAGGTAAATCCTATTGCGTTTGAGATGACCATTGATTCAACAATGGCATTGGCGAGGCCTTTTAACGAGCGCACGCTGCCGAGAATGGTTGCCATGGCGACAAAAAAGGCGGCAATCATTGCATTGAAAATCAAGGACAGAACCAGCAAACGGAGCCAGCGGGATTCGGGATTGGGCCACTTGCGAAAAAACGCAAAAAACTCAAGAGGATGCCCGCCCGAAGGCGGTTTCCCACGTTCTGCTGCAAAATCGGGTTTTGTCATTGCCGCAATATTGTTCATGATATTTAGCTTGTAAATAGAATAGCAGGCGCCGGGCAAGATATGCATTTTTAGATTTTAGACGCCATTTTGCGACGCGCAAACCAGCGATACACTGCATAGCCAATCGCAGCGGCAACGGCGGCAACACCAATCGCGCGAATCGCCTTCGCCCAAACGGCAATCAGGCCAATACCCATGCCAAAGGCCACCCACTGCACCCACCATACTCCTGGCGACGTGAAATAGTTGATGAATGCGCACAAGCCGACGACGAAAATCATCTTGAACGGATAGGTAATGGCGCGAGTAATCTCAGAGACAACGGGGATGGCGGATAGTGGGTTCATGGTGCTCTCCTTGGGTTGGTTTTGATCCTGTGAGACTAGTTAAGGCTTTTGGTGCAAGGGGCTGTTGCGGATTGCGATGAACAGCGGGGGATATGGCGCGAACTGCAGGTGGGTAGTGTGAGCAGACGGCTAAAACCAGCATTCCCCGGCATCGTCTGCTTGCCCAAATCCGCTCGCCTCGGCATCAGGCGGCATGAAAATTGCCATGAAAACACCGCGGCACCCAGTAAGGAAGCCGGGCGATGGCGATTGGGCCAGCCTTTAAATCAAGTGCATCGAAGACGGTGGCAAAGGTCTGCTGCCGCGCCGCATCAAAGCCGACACCGACGAGCCAACCATCGCCCTCTTTAATGCTGCCGGGCTTTGCAACCACCACATGCTCCTCAACATGAAAATCTTCGCCAAATGAATAAGTATCGGTCTTGCCCGAATCGACATCAAGCCTCATGACGGCGTTAAATCCCCAGCGCTTCTCATTTTTGCCGATAAAAGTAGGATAAAAGACATGGCGATTTCGCATTGCCACAAAGCGCGGATCAACTCTCGGGAACTCAAGCTGTTCGTCACGTGTTTCCATCGACAGCTTGCCGTTATTGAGGTTAATTTTCAAAAAAGTGGCGAATGAATCGGCGCTGATGGCCAATTCACCGCGCATAATCTTTGGCATGTAATCGCTCATGATGTCGAGGTTATCGCTCCTCACAAAATCAACGCGAATCACATTGTTTTCTTCCCAGGCATTGCCAAAATGGAAAACCATGAACGGCGGCAACTCAAGCACGCGTTGCTTGGTGAAATCATTTTTATCAATCACCAACACACTCGTCGCGCCGTTCGCGTTCCACTTCATGGATTCACCGAAACTGCCGCCAACGCGAAGCATGTCGCGGTCTAGTGCGATCGGGGCAAGCAGGAAAATAATGTGCTTCTGCGATACCGCGAAATCATGCACCATCGCCGAAGGTGGCGCGTCGACTAGGTGATAGCGAAGTAAATCGCCTTTTGCCGAGATGTGATACAGCACCGTTTTGCCCATCATCAGAGTGCCGAAATTCCAGAATGTGCCGTCGGCCTCCACTTTTGGGTGCGCGGAAAATGGCATAGCTTTGAGTTCCGGCTTCCATGCGACTGCGCCGCGCGTTTCCAATGTATTCGGATCAAGTTCATAAGCAGAGCCACCTTCCCACAGGGCGAGCAGCCTATCGCCAACTTTGACGACATTGGTGTTTGCCGTATTCACTGAATCACTATTTCTGACAGCACGTTTGACCTTGATGCGTGAGCCAAAAGCGGGAACCAGAAAATCATTTGCTGCGGACTCGGCGACAAATTTTTCTGTGCGCACAAAACGCGCTTGGTGCGAAACGCCGTTGTCCGTAAACCGCCAGGCATTGACTAAACCATCGCCGTCAAACCAATGCTGATACCGCTGGCCGTTACGCTCGAATAATCCGGGCCCGTTTCGGTAAAACACACCGCGTAACTCAGCGGGGATCTTGCCCTCAATCGCCAAGTTCTCGCAGCTCACATCTTGCCCGCCAAATCCTCGCATAGGGGTGAGCTGCGGGTTATTACTGAAGAGGGATTTTGCTTTGGAGGCCTCCGCTGAAGTCGCCGCTAACTCGGCTCTGGGAGCGGTGTTCGAGGCATTTTTGCTAGTTTGCGCAATGCAATTTAGGGGAATTGCAGCGGTAGCAGCAACGGCGCTGACGGCACCGGCGGATTTGAAAAACGCGCGACGATCCATGATGGCTCCTGTTCGTTTTTAAAGTGGAAGCGCTGTGAAAAGCATAAAAATTATTTAATGTTAATCACAATATTTTTCTTCTCGCCGTCTACTCTAAATTTCGCTTGTTCAAATGAGGCGGGACCAAAGTTTCCCGCTGCATCGTTGGAGAACGCATAGGGTTCGGTGGGAATACCAATTACGTTTGAGTCCATTTTGCCGTTGCTGTTTTCATCGTGATACAGCGAAATCGCATAAATACCGTCGGGTAAATCTTTGAAGGTTACGAAGACGCCGCTTTTTTTGGCAGCCACTTTTACGCCAGACAAGCTGGCCTTCATCCATTTTTCGGCTTTATCGTAGAGCGCCACGTAGACATCGCCCTTGTCCGATGCAATGCCTTGTACTTCGACCGTAAGCTCGGACGCTGATGCAAACGTTGAGGCTGAACTGACGATTAATGATGTTGTTACGGCGGCAAGCGTGGCAGCAAATTTATAGGACTGGATCATCATGTTCTCCATGTGGATTGGTGCTGGGGTTTAGGAGGTTTCATCATGCCGAGATCAGCTATTGATGCGGGGCGAAATCCGACGAGTTGCCGCATTACGGCGCGAATGGCAAAACGAAAGGGCGAGCGGTCGCCGCAACAGCTTGCCACCTTTCGGACTATGCTCGGTCGCGATATTGCTGTACACCAGCTGGCTTGCAAATGACGGGCCGCTCGCCTGTGTATCGGCAATGGGCGAACGGTGCAATGAATAGTGAAGCAAACAATGAAGCGAACAATGAAGCGAACAACGAAGCGAATCGTAAAGCGAGTCGCGAAGCCGCGCCAGCCTATAGGGTCTGCAATTTCCCGGCGGCATCCATCACCGTGTCCTTGCCTGCGAGGAAATCAGCCAATGTCGGCCGGATTTCCACATCAGCGGCAACACCTTTGCCCTGAACGAAAGTGTCGATGTTCATGCGATTCCAATAGTTGGCGATGCGCACCACGATGCCGCTGGCCGGCAGTTTGAGAAAGAACAATCGGCCTGCCGTGGGACCTTCCGCGCTGCCGCCGGTTGCAACGCCGACAGTGGTGATGCGTTTCGCGTCTTTGAGTTTGGCGATTAGCATCGTTGAGCCAGAGCCGTTTATGGGGCTGGTGAGCACTAGAACTTTGCCAGTAAAACGGTCTGGTGATACCGCCATCGGCAGCTGTTCTGGCGTGTTGGAGCCAGTAATGTGTTCAAACCAGCCGTCGGCGCGTTGGGTGAAATTTTCAACGGGGGGCTCAAAAATTTCTTTCGGGTCGCCCCACGTTTGAACCTGTTTAGTCCAATCGCCAAAGCGAATCGCTTTTTGCCAAATCGGCTTGTTCCAAACAAATGGCTTATCGAGCAAATAGGTAGCCAGCCCCAAGGTGGCATCGGATGAGCCGCCACCGTTTTCGCGCAAATCCAAAATCAAATACTCGGTTTTTCGTTCTTTCATAGACTTAAAAAAAGCACCATAAAACGCGTCCACATCAACCGGATTGCGGTAATTGACGAAGGTGTCTACCTTCAAAAATGCACTGTTGCCAGCCATTTTAAATGACACGCTTTTGTAGAATTCGCCGCGATGCGTGGCAGCTGGCCAGGCCAGATTGATCCAGTCTTTGAACGGGATTGCGTTTAGGGTTACGGTCTTGTTAGCCGTTGCTGAAGGTGGACGTAGCGTTAGTTGGTAGGTGGGCGTAAAACCGAAAAACACCGGATAAAACTGGTCAAAATCGGAACCCATCAAATCGCTATCAGCCTCCAGCTTGGTGAGGCGTGACGGATCGGTAAAGCCGTCAACCGAGATGGCGGGCAAAAGGCGGTTGATAATCTCGCCAATCAACACACCGTTGATCGACAAAATTTCGGTTCCGCGTTTGAGTGCGGGCTGCGCAGGGTCGCTTGAAAAAACAAACATGCGGCCATCGAACAATTTGAAGCGGAACGGCAGGTGGCTGGGGTTTTCTTGCCGATATTGGGTGAGCGCTTCCGAAAACTCGGCTTTGGTGTGATCGCAGCGAATCGTCCCCAACAACAATGAGATTTCACCATATAGCGCCACATCGCTGATTGGTTGGGCAGCGCGCTGCTCAAGTCTTTGGAAAGCCCCGTCAATACTAGACTTTGGTATATAGCGATACAAGCCTGGGTGCGCCTCTTCTAGGGCGCGGCGCATCATCGCGACGTCCGCCGTCGCTTGCGCAGCCGTTAGCATCACGGCGGGGTAGATGGTTGGGTTTGATGTTGCTTTGGTGGCAGGCTCGGCGCCTTTCGGTTCGACCGCATGAACCGTAAACGCCACGATGCTTAAGGTAAATAAGCGTCGTAAAAACGGCATCGATATTTTCATTTCAAAACTCCTTGGCTAGGCTATTCAGGCGGCAAATCGGGTAAACCTACAAGCCAAAATGTACTGATTCGCCATCCTTGAAGCGTCGCAAAAAGCCTGTTTTAGTGCGGGCTTTGCGAGAGATTTATGATTTGAGCCGTTTTTTTTGAGCCGGTTAAAGAATCGCGCTCGCATTATTGTGTTCTTGAAGCGCCAACGCCCGAAACGTAGTCGGCGTGATGCCCGCAATTGTTTTGAATGAGCGGTTAAAACTGGCTTTGGAGCTAAACCCAGCTTCAAAGGCGATATCCAATAAATCGCGTGACTCATCTGGATGTGCCAACCGTTTTTTTACCGCTTCGACCCTAAGCGCATTCACCATTTCGTTAAAATTTTGCCCCAAGCCTTCGTTGATTGCACGTGAAAGATGGCTGGTATTCGTGCCCAGTTTTCGGGCGAGCTGCGATAAGTTTAAGTCTGGATCACGCCACCATTCGTGCTGTGCAACCGCTTCCCGCCAGCGCACGCCCAGCGCCAACCAGTCGCGCTCAACGGGTGTTGTCGGTGGCTGCGTGGCTTGCAATTGCAACGGAGCTGGCCCCTGTGCAAGTGGCGAAGTTAGTGCTGCCGAAGGCGCATCAGGCAGCGCCTCCGCCGTTTGTTCTACCGTTGCTGCTGCTGGTTGCTTTGCTGATTGTTCAATCTCAGCCATGGCATCCTGCGGTATAAAAATGGGATAGCGTCGAGACGCCTGCCGATAGCCCTCGGTGCCCAAGTAATAAACCAGTACTGTTAGCCAAACATAAAACGGGAAACGCTGAAAATAATTCAGTTTCTCAACGAGTTGTTCAAACAGCGCAAAACTAGCCCAGACCAGCAGCGTGACCGAGAGCGCGATTAAAAAATTACGAATCCACTCGAGATGAAAATCTTCGCGATCACTAAAGTTTTGAGTCAGCCAAATTTGATAACGCCGATAGTGTTTATGCGAAAGCCACCAATAAATGGCCAGGGATGCCAGCGCAGCAAAAGTTTCCAGAGGGTAAACAAACGGCGTATGCACCGCGCCGTCCCAGTTTTTTTTGAACGCCAGTGGAAACGAAAATAGCACGCTGTAATAGCCAAATTGCAACGCAACGGGGACGAGATGCAATAGCCAGCGTGCGGGCAACTGTGCGGTGGTGAGGCTTACCACATAAAAATAAAGCAACGGCCCAAACGAAAGCGAGAAATCATAAGGTGCGAACGATAACCAAGGATATTTATCGTAAAAGCCCGCATAGCCAATGATGTAAGGCGCCAAGCGCAGCGCAAATGCGATCAGCAGGAGTGCCAGCGCACGGTTCGCCAGCCGGTTTTTTGATGTCCACCACAGCATGGCCGCAATCAAGATGCCATATAGCGCGCCGAGCATCAGCGTACTTGACATTGAGCCAAATTGAATCAAACGTCGCCCTTTAAAAAAACAGACCAAAGTTCCAAAACTAGCGCCAAAGAAAAACCCAAAAAAAGTCTAAAGCAAAGTCCAAAGAAAGTACCAATACGAACCCGTGATCACTCGCGTATTATCTACAACATCACCCACCAACGAAAGTTTGAATATGAAAATCTGCCCTGTTGCCATCGCAGTAGGCTGCGCGAAATGCCCTATTTTTAAGGTTTGTCCGGTTAAAGGTGTCATTGGCGACTACGTGCCGCCTACTCAAAAAGAAGAAAAAGTAAAAAAAGCACCAAGCAAAGCGGCTTCAGCCAAAAAATCGGCCGCAAAAAAGAAATGAAACAACCCCACTGAGCATTGCTGCTCCCCGGGCCAATGTTCGGATTACTTGGAAATAATTCCGGCTCTTCCGGGATCGTGGGCGATGAATTTTCGGGCTTGGGCAATTTTAGTGATTGGCGATAACGATCCGATGCCATGGCGGGAGTACTAATAGCAGCCCGTTTCGGATCGCAACGGACCCGTTGCCGTGCTCAGTCACAAAGCGGCCCTTGGCGTGTGGCGAACTGCCAAGGGCCTGCGAAATTTTCTCCCAGACGCATAGACTTTGAATGTTGCCCGAAATGCATCCTTCAACCTTGCAATAGATCGAAGCGATCAAGGTTCATCACCTTACTCCAGGCGGCAACAAAGTCCTTCACAAACTTATCCTTGGAATCGTCAGACGCATAGACTTCGGCAATAGCCCGAAGCTGCGAGTTTGACCCGAAGATGAGATCAACAGTCGTTCCTGTCCATCTGACGTTGCCTGTCATCCGCTCTCGGCACTCCAGCACGCCTTCAGAGGCCGATTTTTGCCACGTCACGTTCATGTCGAGCAAGTTAATGAAGAAGTCGTTGGTCAGGGTCCCGGCGCGTTCGGTGAATACGCCATGCGGGGCTTGTCCGAAGTTTGCATTGAGGGCCCGCATACCGCCAATGAGCACCGTCATCTCGGGAGCATTTAGTGTCAGCAACTGCGCTTTGTCGACTAACATTTCGGCTTGCACGCCCTCAAGTCCCTGGCGGACGTAGTTGCGAAAGCCATCCGCATGGGGCTCCAGCATAGCGAACGAGTGCGCGTCGGTTTGCGCAGCAGATGCGTCCATACGACCAGGGGAGAAAGGAACGATCACTTCGTGGCCGGCTTTTATCGCCGCCATCTCAACTGCTGCGTTACCGCCCAGCACGATCAGGTCGGCCAACGAAACCTTTTTGTTACCATAATGTGATCCATTGAATTCCGCCTGAATTGCATCTAACTTGGCTAGCACTTTCGCCAATTCCGCAGGCTGGTTGACTTCCCAATCCTTTTGCGGCGCAAGGCGGATGCGCGCACCATTTGCGCCACCGCGTTTGTCGCTGCCGCGAAAAGTCGCTGCCGAGGCCCAGGCGGTACTGACAAGTTGCGAAACTGAAAGACCCGACGCGATGATCATCGCCTTTAGCGCTGCGATGTCCGCTTGATCGATCAGCGCATGGTCGAGGGCGGGGATTGGATCTTGCCAGACCAGTACCTCCTGCGGTACCAGTGGGCCGAGGTAGCGTGCCCGCGGACCCATATCGCGGTGTGTCAGCTTGAACCATGCGCGGGTGAATGCGTCGGCGAACGCTTGGGGGTCCGCCATAAACCGGCGCGAGATTTTTTCATACGCTGGATCCATTCGCATCGCCATGTCGGCCGTGGACATCATCGGTGCGTGGCGCTTGGTTGGATCATGCGCGTCAGGCACCGTGCCCGCACCGGCGTTGTGCTTGGGCTTCCACTGTTGAGCCCCCGCCGGGCTCTTCGTAAGTTCCCACTCGTAACCGAATAATGTCTCGAAGTAACCGTTATCCCACTTGATCGGATTGGGAGTCCAAGCTCCCTCAAGACCACTGGTAATGGTGTCGGCTCCCTTGCCATAGCCAAAGCTATTCTTCCAGCCAAAGCCTTGCTCTTCAATATTGGCACCTTCCGGGGCGGGACCGACATGGATCACATCGCCTGCACCGTGGCTCTTGCCGAAAGTGTGGCCGCCAGCGGTGAGCGCTACCGTTTCCTCATCGTTCATCGCCATGCGGGCGAAGGTCTCGCGGATGTCGCGCGCCGACCCAAGTGGATCCGGCTTGCCGTTCGGCCCCTCGGGGTTCACGTAGATCAAACCCATCTGCACGGCGGCCAGCGGACTGGCCAGATCACGGTCGCCACTATACCGCTCATCTCCAAGCCAAGTTTTTTCCGGGCCCCAGTAGATATCGTCTTCCGGTTCCCAGATGTCGGCACGGCCACCGGCAAATCCGAAGGTTTTGACGCCCATTGATTCCAGTGCGACGTTGCCAGCCAGGACCATCAAATCCGCCCAGGAAATTCTGCGACCATACTTCTTTTTGACTGGCCAGAGCAGGCGGCGCGCCTTGTCGAGGTTCCCGTTGTCGGGCCAACTGTTGAGAGGCGCAAAGCGCTGCGCACCGGTGCCAGCGCCACCGCGACCATCGGCGACGCGGTAAGTGCCCGCGGAATGCCAAGCCATGCGGATGAAGAATGGTCCGTAATGGCCATAGTCGGCAGGCCACCAATGTTGTGAATCCGTCATCAGTGTATGTAAATCCTTCATCACAACATCCAAATCGAGGCTATTGAACTCATTGGCGTAGTTGAACCCAGAATCCATTGGATTGGATGCAGCCGAGTGTTGTTGCAAGATTTTCAAGCTTAGCTGTTGAGGCCACCAATTCGCATTCGTAAAATTACCGGCAGTCGCAGGCTGCCTAGGTCCGGACGACATTGGGCATTTCGATTCAGTTGACATAATTTCATCCTTTATAATTTGTTCGTTAACAACGCAGAAATAACGCTGCGCCAGCGACAGAAGTGGCTCGAACAAGACAAGATCTGTAATCTGGCGGTCGATTCGCCGTGGTACCCAATGCATGGCTGACTAATTGCAAAGCAACAACATGAGCTTAGGCGGAAATATGCAATCAGTCCAATTGATTGTTAAGGTTTTTTCAATAGCTAATTACTATGACTTCGTTTCAACAACAATCGGCGAACGGCATCGTTTTTTCGCTTTGGGCGTTTAACCCCAAGCGATGAGCCTGTTTTTTGCCGCTCACGATTTGCATCCCTTCGTGCGCCGCTTGTTCAGGGGTTAACAATTTTCATGAAGATCAAAATACCGCGATGGAGAACAAATTACCGCTAGCGAATTCTCTGCTGTCAAAAAAGCACAGAAAGCAGAAAATAAAAAAAGCCCATCACGCATCGCCGCATGGTGGGCGAATGGCCGAATTACAGAGATGTATTCCGGCTCCTCAGGGATCGTCGTCAATCTACCAACAGCTGACAGTTGATGTTGGAAGAGGCCGCATAACTTAAGGCCATCATTATTTGGTAATAATCACCCGATGCATGGGCGCCAATACGGCCAACAGCTTGTTTTGCGTCGCAAATGGGACGTTGTTCTTATCCATCGCAAACTGTAAATTCTCAACCAACGCGTTAAACGCCTCGCGATTTACACCCATCTCTTTGTGAATGGGGGTCATGGCACCGCCAGTGTATTTGCAGGGCCCTTGTAGGATTTCGCAAATCTGGTTGACGAGTTGCTCTTTCACGCGCTGCTGGTCAACGTTTTCAAAATAGGGTTTGGTGCGCTTGTCGTTCAGCAAGCCAATCATGAAGTCGTCCATGATTTTGACTAAGCCAGCTTTTTCACCAAATGCCTTGAAAGCGCTTGCATCGGAAACTTTTGCACCTTCTTGCGCGGACGCGTTCGTCGCTACCATTGCACCAAATACCGTAATACTTAGCGCAATTAAACTAAAGCCTAATTTCCGTAACATGATTGAATCTCCAAATTTGAATATGTTTTAAAACCCGACTTGCACTGATAAATAAGTCGCGCGTTGTTTATCTTTAATCACGATATTGCCAAGATCGGCATACGCCAAAGTGACCGACACATTTTTGGTAGGCGCATAGGCAACAAACACGTCGTACCAGTTGTCTTCTTTGAAAGGCAGGTTGTCTGGCTTCTGACGAAATTCAGCGCCAAATGCCAAATCTTTCCGCGCCAGATAGGCAACCGAGCCTTCAAACTGCGCTTCGTACTTGTCCTTCGCAGCGGTACCAAAACCGAGAATGCCGGTTTGGTTTGCCTTGGTGAATCGCACCGTGCCATTGACTAGGATAGACGTGTCCAAAAATAATTTAGTCGCAGAAACGTAATAGTCTGTGCCACGGTCACGTTTGATGCCCAATGCGTTGAGTAATGCACCGCGATCATTTTCTTTGCGCTGAAACCCAGCCGATATTTGCGGCAATGCCGAATCTTGTTCGAGCACCGCATCGCCTACCAGCCGTACTTTTGCGCCGTAAATTTTTTGCGTAAATTTGAATCCGTTGCCTAAACCAAGCAGTTCGCCCACAGCACGAGTGTCAAATTTTTGCTCAGCGAACGAAAGTTCGACGCGGTCATAGATGCCGACCAACGCGCCACCGGTGTTGAGGTTGTAATCCTTGGAATGCACGTTGGTATAAAAGACGCTCGCGCCAATTTGCTCCTTGGTGCCGTTGCCGCCGATCACCGCCCATGGCGTGATGCCGCCACCGGCCGCACCCTCGATTGTCGTGACACCGCCGGTCAACAAGAGCTTGCTCGAGAAAGTCGAGCTGTTGTCTTCAGCGAATGCCGCGCAGCTAAACAAGCCAATGCCGACGGCTGAAGCGCCAGCAACCAAGCGGATTTTGGCGGCGTACCCGGCGATGGGGCCTAATAAATATTGCGATTTCATTTCTTCCCTTTCTACTTTGTATGCGGTGGAGATACGTTGCAAGCTAGTAAACAATCAGGGATTATCACCAGCCATCGCACGTGCAACCATTACGTGGCTTCGCGAAAACTGGATTTAAATTTATCAAAATTTGCTATGATTTAACAAGGATGCTTGATGTAACGCACTAATTTCAAGCGGCTCATGGTGGTGGGGAGCCAGGGTGCCAAGGTGCCAAGATGCCAAGATGCCAAGGCGACTAGGTGGTAATCACCGTTGATAGACGGAGGAATTTAATCTGCGTTTCCCCGGCGGCGGGTGACTAGCCGAAAAGTGAAGCCAGAACGCGCGGCGGGTGTAGTTCAATGGTAGAACGGCAGCTTCCCAAGCTGCATACGAGGGTTCGATTCCCTTCACCCGCTCCAACTCGATAAATAATTTGCAAATTGTTGTGTGATGGGCAGGACAAGAAGTACAAAAAAACGCGCTTAAGGTTCCAACGATGTCTCGATTTTCGTTCTAGTCGCATGTTGTTGCCTACTTCAAATCTCTAACCAATGCGCTGCGCGTTTCGTTACCAAGCGCGTCCACCTTAACGGCGTAGTTGGGATGATCGACGCCCATTGCAAGTGAGACGCCGTACTTCAACGCGGCAGCCATTTCTTCACTCAACTCGAAGCGCAAAAAATGTACTGCCGAAGTCTTGGTTACGGTTTCGCGTTCCAAATCTTCATCGGCAATTGCGTAGACTTTCTTTGAGCCTTCTACTTGAATATACGTTTTATCTTCAATCCCTTTGAGTTGCGTTAGCGCTATTTTTCGTTCCGCCTCATCGGTGTATTCAATCAACATCGTTGCTTTGAAATTGCGACCATCTGGGATCAGCGGATCATAAGCACCAATTTCGTCTTGAATTCCCGCTTCCTCAAACTGCTTCTCGGCGCGCAAAATTTCTTGAATCTGGTAGCGAATCGTTATTTCATCCTCAAAAAGTAACGTTACGTGCTGGCCTAGATGCACTGTTCGCAAACGCTTATGGGCGATGGCTTTCGTACGGAATTCGGGGCGCGCTTTGGCGTAGGCTTCGAGCGACATTAGCGTTTCGCGGGCGATTTTTGGGGATGTCGTGTTCATGGTTGATCTCGGTTAATAATCAGGTGAATCAGATGAATCAGATGAATCAGATGAATCAGTTTATTCAGGTAGGCCGTAAGCTTTGCGCACCAGCGTAATTGGGTGCGCTGTTTCGGCTTTTTTGGCTTGTGGTGGTTTATCTTTATTGAGTAGGCCAATACCTTCCTCGATATGGTGGGCGGCGAGTTGGCAATCGGAGCTGATGTAATCGGGCTCGGCATCGTTCATTTGACGGAAAACCGGTTTGCCGATTTTGAGCGCCATCGCATGAAATTCTTTTTTCACGCCCCATGTGCCAGCGTGCCCTGAGCAGCGCTCGACGGTCGTGACGCTGGTGTCGGGTATCATTTCCAACATTTCGCGGGTTTTTTGGCCGACGTTTTGTACGCGTGAATGGCATGGCAAGTGATATGACACATTGCCGAGCTTGGTTTGAAAATCTTTTTTCAACAGTCCATCTTTATCGCGCGCCACCAAGTACTCAAACGGATCCATCATGGCCCCTTTCACCGCCTGCACCTCGGCATCATTGGGGAACATCAGCGGCAGCTCCTGCTTGAACATGAGTGTGCAGCTGGGGATCGGCGTGATGATCGTGTAGCCTTCGCGTGCCAATTTGGCGAGCGGAGGGATATTTTTTTCCTTTAGTGCTGCGACCGATTCCAAATCACCTAGCTCAAATTTCGGCATCCCGCAGCATGCCTCTTTTTCAACCAACACATAGGGAATGTTGTTGTGGCTCAAAATTTTAACGAGGTCATGGCCAATGCCGGGCTCGTTGTAATTGACATAGCAAGTCGAATAAATGGCGATCTTCCCAGAAGTACGCTTGCCGTCAACAACCGCATCTGGCTTGGCCTTTGCGGCATTTGGTCGGAATGTGTGCGGCGCAAATTCAGGTAACCAAGCTGTTTTGTCAACGCCCATCACTTTCTCGCCGACGCCGCGCAAGGTCTTATTCTTCGCGGCGGCATTGACGAACTGCACGACCACCGGGATCGTTGCCAACTTGCCGTTACGATCAGTTGATGACAATGCTTTGTCTCGGAACGCAGTCGGCGTACCTTGCTTAAATTGGATGGCTTTCGCACGCAACATCAAATGCGGAAAATCCACATTCCACGGATGCGGCGGCACGTAAGGGCATTTAGTCATGTAGCAGACGTCGCACAAATAACATTGATCAACGACTTGCCAATACATCTCTTTTGGTACGCCATCAACTTCGAGCGTCGGGCTTTCGTCGATCAACTCAAACATGACCGGAAACGCATTGCATAGCGAAACACAGCGGCGACAACCGTGGCAAATATCGAATACGCGTTCCATTTCTTTGAGCGTCGCCTCAATATTATAAAATTCGGGCGTCTGCCATTCAAGTGGATGCCGGGTCGGTGCTTCGAGTGAGCCTTCGCGCTGGGACATGGTGGTAGTTCTCGGTGGATGATTAATTAGAGCACGACGTGCTAACGACATGTGAGAAGGCGAGGAAGTGAGGCGATATCGTTAAGCTGCGACTGTCGCAAGGTGAGGTGCTGAAGGATCATCGGCAACCTCTAATGTCCTCACCCGGCAAGGAAAGCCAACTGCGCCTTCCCACCGCCTCATATGAACGAGCGTTATACGTTTGCGACTAAGGTATCAAGCGCCTTCTGGAATTTATTCGCGTGTGAGCGTTCGGCCTTGGCCAAGGTTTCAAACCAATCCGCGATTTCATCAAACCCTTCGTCGCGTGCAGCTTTTGCCATGCCAGGATACATATCGGTGTACTCGTGGGTCTCGCCATGAACAGCGGATTTTAAGTTGTCAACGGACGAACCAATCGGCAAGTCAGTAGCAGGGTCGCCAACGCTGGCCAAATAATCCAAATGACCGTGTGCGTGGCCTGTTTCGCCTTCTGCGGTAGCGCGGAACAGGGATGCGACTTCCGGGTTGCCCTCGATATCAGCCTTGTTCGCGAAATACAAATAGCGACGATTCGCTTGGGATTCACCGGCGAATGCAGCTTTCAAATTGTCATGCGTCTTTGTGCCTTTGAGTTTCATTTTGAATCTCCTGGTTAGATTGCTGAGTTACAGTCATGCTTCTTACCTGCGAATTGCAACGAGTTACGATGCTTTGTCGACAGCATAAATACCCGCCGAACGATAATGATAGGCCTTCTTTTTTCATACAGCTAATTGATTGAACCAATAACTTCGATAGTTGAAATCAATCAATGAACGCTGCATGACAAGCCGGACGCCAGCGCTTTTATTCGCGTTTGCGTGTTTGCGTTTTTAATTCTTAAAGTCGGTCCAGACCATGCCAAATTTCAGCAAGACACTTATTCAATGGCAGGTCAAGCATGGCCGACACGGCTTGCCTTGGCAGGCTTCTGAAATCGGCATCCGCGATGCCTATCGTGTATGGCTGTCGGAAATCATGTTGCAGCAAACACAGGTTAGCGCGGTCATCCCGTATTACGAAAAATTTTTACAACGGTTCCCCACTATTGCAACGCTTGCCGCGGCGTCCCAAGATGACGTCATGCAATACTGGGCAGGGCTCGGCTACTACGCGCGTGCGCGTAATTTGCACCGCGCCGCGCAGCAGGTTGTCGAGCTGCATGGCGGTATTTTTCCCGATGATTTTGAGACTATTCATGCCCTCCCCGGTATCGGCCGCTCCACTGCTGCCGCGATTAGTGCGTTCGCGTTTGGGAAGCGGGCCGCGATTTTGGATGGCAATGTGAAACGTGTGTTTGCGCGGCATTTTGGGGTTCATGGTGATGTGAAATCAAAGCCAGTCACCGATCTACTCTGGGCTATTGCAGAATCGGAATTACCTAAAAATAATATCGAAGCAACGATTGGCTCTTATACCCAAGGGCTGATGGATTTGGGTGCGACGCTCTGTGTCCGCAGCAGGCCCGCGTGTTTGCTCTGCCCCGTGCAAAAAACCTGCATCGCCAAACGCGATGGCCTGACTGCGGCATTGCCCGGCAGAAGTGCCAAACGCGAAGTGCCGCACCGCGAAATTCAAATGCTGGTCGTGATCGATTCGGGTCAGGTATTGCTTCAGAAGCGTCCGCCGACCGGCATCTGGGGTGGGCTGTGGTCGCTACCTGAATGTGCGGTGGGGGTTAATGCGCTGGAAGCAGCCCAAAATCAATTTGCGATCAATGCAAAAAAAGCTAAAAAACTAGCCACTGTTGATCATGGCTTCACGCATTTTTCGCTGTCGATTTTCCCTGTTGAAATTCAAGTCGTCTCGAAGCAGCCACGGGCGATGGAGCCCGGTTTGATTTGGCTCGATTTAGTTGAGCTAGAAAATGTAGCACTACCAGCGCCGGTTAAAAAAATTCTGCTGAAATTGGGCGCGGCGTCTTAAATTTATAGCCAATCTCCGCTGATAGCAAAGGGCGCAGCCAAGGCAGCTCGTTTTTAAGCCCAAGAAATAGCGCGGTAACATCGGTGTGATAAAGTACTCACTTCGCAATTTTAAACGCCCCCAATGGACGAATCCCCCAAGCGCTCGATGTTAGAGCGCCTCTCTTCCCTGCTGCTTCGCGAGCCGGAAGATCGCGACCAACTGGTCGAGCTGCTGCACGCCGCCTACGAAAAACAATTGCTTGATGCCGATGCGCTGTCGATGATCGAAGGCGTGATGCAAGTTTCAGAAATGCACGCGCGTGATGTGATGATTCCGCGTTCGCAAATGGACATGTTAGACGTCGACGATTCGCCCGAAGAATTTATTCCTTTCGTGATGGAAACAGCGCACTCACGCTTTCCGGTTTACGAAAAAAACCGCGACAATGTCATCGGCATTTTGCTCGCCAAAGATTTACTGCGTTACTATACCGCCCCGAGCGATTTCGATATACGTGACACCCTGCGTCCGGCTGTCTTTGTGCCCGAGGCAAAGCGCCTCAATGTGCTGCTGCGCGAGTTCAAAGCGAATCGCAATCACATTGCCATCATCGTCGATGAATATGGCGGTGTAGCCGGGTTGGTGACCATTGAAGATGTGCTGGAGCAGATCGTCGGCGATATCGAAGATGAATTTGACTTCGATGAAACCGAAGACAATATCCTGCCCGACAAATCCGGCCGATTTAGAGTGAAGGCCGTCACAGACATTGAAGATTTCAACGAGCACTTTAAGGTTAATTTTTCCGATGAAGATTTCGACACTGTCGGTGGTTTGGTTGTAAACCAATTTGGCCGAGTACCCAAGCGCGGCGAGAGCGTCACTTTTGACGGTTTTAAATTCTCGGTACTTCGCGCGGATAGCCGCATGGTGCATTCGATGATTGTCGAAAAAGTTGAGCCGGTCCGTCATGATGCTGACAAAGCGACTTAGTGTTTAGGCCTCCGTTAAAGCCCGCACCCGCGGCGCATGTCTGCCTACCATGGTCGTTAATTTGAATACCCTGTATTCTATTTTTCAGTCCCGCAAACTCGTATTGTTGACCGCATTTGTTGCAGGTGCTCTTGGGGTATTTGCCTTTGCGCCTTTTTACGCTTGGCCGGTTGCGCCGCTCGTCTTGGCAGTACTGTTCGCACTCTGGCATCGCGCCGGCAGTGCCAAACAGGCCGCCGCTATTGGCTTTGCGTGGGGCTTGGGGTTGTTTTTGTCAGGCGCGTCGTGGCTCTATGTGGCGTTGCATGTATACGGTGGCATGCCCGCAGCCTTGGCAGCGTTGGCGATATTTTTGTTTTGCTGCTACTTGTCTAGTTACTTGATGCTGGCGGGTTTAGTTGTTCATACGTTACGCAAAAATAATCAACCGGTAATCGCATTGCTGGTCATCATGCCTGCTTGTTTTGTTGGCTGCGAATATTTACGCGGCTGGTTTTTAACCGGCTTCCCGTGGCTCATTTTGGGTTATTCACAAACGCCTGGTGGGCCATTCCCAGCGCCCCTGGCGGGTTTCGGAGCGGTTGTCGGTGTGTTCGGCATTTCATGGTTACTGGCGATCTCCGCTGGGGCGATCGTATTGTTGGTGCGGCCGCTAAGCGGACTAACGATGCAAAGGCGAGGTGCGCTCGCCGTGTCGGGCGCGGTTTTACTAATATGGATTGCGGGTTTGGCACTTTCGCAAATAAACTGGAGTACGCCATCCGGTCCGCTGCTCAGCGTCGCGCTGGTGCAGGGCAATATTGCACAAGATTTGAAATGGCGTGGCGAGCAATTTGATGTCACGCGAAATCAATATTTTCAGCTGGTCAAGGATGTGAATGCCAAGCTGATTGTTCTGCCCGAGACGGCCGAGGTGACGTTTCTTGACGAAATTCCGCCAAGTTATCTCGGCGCATTGAAATCACGCGCCGAGCAAAACGGCGGTGATCTCATTATGGGGGCGCCGATTGTTGAGCGTGACGACGCCGGCAATCAGCTGCGCTATGCAAATTCTGCGGTTTCAATGGGCGTTTCACCGTCGCAGCGCTACGACAAACACCACCTCGTCGCGTTTGGCGAATTCAGACCACCGCTGTTTTCATGGGCGTATAACTGGCTCAACATTCCGCTCGCGGGATTCACGCCGGGGCCGATAACACAAGCACCCATGCGGGTTTCGGGGCATTCGGTCGCGGTAAATATTTGTTATGAGGATACCTTTGGTGCCGAAATCGCGCGGCCATTGCCGGAAGCTGAATTGCTTGTCAACATCGCCAACATGGCCTGGTACGGGCGTTCCTTAGCCGCTGACCAGCATGTACAGTTCTCGCAAATGCGCGCGCTGGAAACCAGCCGCTGGATGTTGCGTGCCACCAACACGGGGTTGACCGCCGCAATTAACGAGCGTGGAGAAATCGTCAAGTCGTTGCCGCAGTTCGTGCCGGGCGTGTTGGCGGTCGATGCGATTCCACGGCAGGGCGTTACGCCTTATGTGCGCTGGCGTGATTGGCCGGTGTTGGTTGGGCTGGGGCTGGTGTTGCTGGCCGCATTTTTCATTCGGCGGCGCAAGTAAGTACCTTTGCTTTGTTCGTTTTCCGATTGCCGCGACCGAAAACCCGCCAACCGCCTGCCAACCAAGCAAATCGCAGGTCCTAACACATCAGGGGCTCCGCCCATGTTAGAAAAAGGGCCAAGCTATTGCCGCCGCTTGCGCTCGTTGCCTTGGCGGATTTTCGGCTGAGGCAAATCTCACAATTCCTAGATCTCTTTTGCTATGCCCAGCGTAACCCCGTAAAATTATAATTCACCCTTTTAGTGCATTTAACATCTCACACGGCTTCAGAATGACAAACGCAGTTTCGCAATCCGCGTCTCCAACCTTCCAAGAAATCATCCTGCGTCTCCAGCAATATTGGAATGCGCAGGGCTGCGCGCTGCTGCAGCCCTACGACATGGAAGTCGGCGCAGGTACCTCGCATACCGCCACGTTTCTGCGCTCTCTAGGTCCTGAACCATGGCGTGCGGCCTACGTGCAGCCATCGCGCCGCCCGAAGGACGGCCGATACGGCGAGAATCCGAACCGTTTGCAGCATTACTATCAATACCAAGTTGTGCTTAAACCATCGCCGCCGAATATTTTAGCGCTGTATTTGGGCTCCCTTGAAGCACTTGGCCTCGACCTCAAACAAAACGATGTGCGATTTGTGGAAGACGATTGGGAAAACCCGACGCTCGGTGCCTGGGGCTTGGGCTGGGAGGTGTGGCTGAACGGCATGGAAGTCACCCAATTTACCTATTTTCAGCAGGTCGGTGGCATTGAATGCAAACCGATTACAGGCGAGATAACGTATGGCCTTGAACGCCTCGCCATGTATTTGCAAAATAAGGAAAATGTTTACGACCTGGTGTGGGCGACATGGCAAGAAAACGGCGTTGACCGTCGATTGCGCTACGGCGATGTGTATCACCAGAACGAGGTTGAGCAATCGGCCTATAACTTTGAATACTCTAACGTACCGGTATTGCTGCAACATTTCGCCGACTATGAGGCGGAAGCCAAAAAATTGATCGAGTTGCAGCTGGCCTTGCCGGGTTACGAGCAAGTCTTGAAAGCCGCGCATACCTTCAATATGCTCGATGCTCACGGCGCGATCTCCGTGACAGAACGTGCAGCCTATATTGGCCGCATTCGTAATTTGGCGAGAGCTGTGGCGCAAAGTTATTTTGAATCGCGTGAGCGGTTGGGGTTTCCGATGTTGCATTCGCCAGCTAAAGGGGCGAATTAATGAACGCCAAAACATTGCTCGTCGAATTATTCACCGAAGAATTGCCGCCGAAGGCTCTTAAAAAATTGGGGGATGCGTTCGCACAATCTATCCTCAATGGCCTCAAGAGCCGCGCTCTGCTTGGTGCTGTCGATGGCGCCGCCGGCGTGGCTGCAAACCTCACTACGATGTACGCTAGCCCACGCCGCTTAGCAGTGAGCATCGCCGACGTTTTTTCGGTGGCGCCCGATCAGCCGCATGTTGAGAAACTGATGCCGGTTTCGGTCGGCTTGGACAAAGACGGTAAAGCAACCCCGGCATTGATAAAAAAACTTGCTGCAAAAAACCTTTCTCATGTCGATATCGCAACACTTGCACACGAAAGCGACGGCAAAGCCGAGCAGCTGGTTTATCGCGATATGGCAAAAGGTCAAACACTGCAAGTCGGCCTGCAAGCAGCGCTTGATGAGGCGATTGCTAATTTGCCGGTTCCTAAAGTGATGACATACCAATTGGCCGATGGTGTTACGTCCGTACAATTCGTCCGCCCCGCCCATGGTTTGCTTGCGCTGCATGGCGGCGATGTAGTGCCAGTCTCCGCGCTGGGTCTGACTGCAAGCAACATCACCCACGGCCACCGCTTCCAAGGCGCTGCTGACATCATGCTCGATCATGCGGATGAATATGAATCCAAATTGGAAACCGAAGGTGGTGTGATTGCCAGCTTCGAAAAGCGCCGCCACGAAATCGAACGCCTCCTGTTTGAACGCGCCGAGGAGCACGGTACGACGCTGGGTGAGCGCGAAAATTACGCTGCCCTGCTCGATGAAGTGACCGCATTGGTTGAGCGCCCAACGGTATACGCCGGCTCGTTCGAAACCGAATTTTTAGAGGTGCCGCCGGAGTGTTTGATTTTGACGATGAAGTTGAATCAAAAATACTTCCCGCTATTTCATGCGGACGGTTCGCTCTCGAGCCGATTTTTGATTGTGAGCAATATGCGGCTTCACAATCCGCACAATATCATTGAGGGCAATCAGCGCGTGGTGCGGCCAAGGCTCTCAGACGCGCGATTCTTTTTTGAAACCGACAAAAAAACCAAGCTTGCAGATCGTGTGCCGAAATTAGCGAACGTGGTTTATCACAACAAGCTTGGCTCGCAGGGCGAACGCATTGAGCGGGTGGAAAAGCTTGCGATGACTATCGCTGTAATGATCGGTGCCGATGCGGATCTGGCGAGCCGTGCAGCGCTATTGGCAAAGGCGGATTTGGTCACCGATATGGTCGGCGAATTCCCGGAGTTGCAAGGCACGATGGGTCGGTACTACGCATTGCACGACGGAGAATCGCCGGTCGTTGCCGACGCGATTGCGCAACATTATCAGCCGCGATTTTCCGGCGATAAATTGCCCGATTCTGATGTGGCGCTAGCGGTAGCATTGGCCGATAAATTGGAAACGCTTGCCGGACTGTTTTCAATTGGCCAAGTCCCAACCGGCGACAAGGATCCATTCGCGTTGCGCCGACACGCGCTTGGGGTGTTGCGAATGCTGATTGAACGCAATTTGCCGTTGGACGTGACTATCGTGGTCGGTTCTGCCTTAAGTACATTCCCCAATGCTATGGCCGATGCCGCTGCGCAATTGACTACATACATTTTCGATCGTCTGACTGGCTACCTGCGCGACCTAGGTTATTCTGCGTTAGAAGTTGATGCCGGCGTATCAGCACGGCCACCATGGGGAGAATTTCCTGCTAGATTAGCTGCGATTCGCGAATTCATGGCCTTGCCAGAAGCACAAAGCTTGGCCGCAGCCAACAAACGCATCGGCAATATTTTGAAAAAATCAGACGCGGCAATTGCCAGCACGGATGCTGCGCTATTAATCGAGCCTGCCGAAAAATCGCTGCATGATGCGCTGCTTAAAACCAAATCGGTATTTGATGCCGCGTTCAACACCAATAATTTTACCGGGGCGCTAAAAAGCCTTGCCCAGCTTAGAGTTCCGGTCGATTCGTTTTTTGACAGTGTGATGGTGAATGCCGAAGATTTGGCGCTGCGCAATAACCGTTTGGCATTGCTTAACGATTTGCATGTCATGATGAACAAAGTGGCTGATCTTTCCAAACTGGCGACCTAAAATTCCGATATGCAAACCCCACCCAAACTCATCATTCTCGACCGCGACGGCGTCATCAATGTCGATTCCGCGCAGTTCGTGAAATCGCCTGATGAATGGAAGCCGATACAAGGATCCATCGAGGCGATTGCGCGGCTGAACCAAAATGGTTATCGGGTGGTAGTGGCGACGAATCAATCAGGCGTCGGGCGCGGCTTGTTTGATATGGCAACCCTCAATGCCATTAACGACAAAATGATGGAAATGGTGTTTCGCCAAGGCGGGCGTATCGATGCGATCTTCTTTTGCCCTTGTACCGCCGAGCAAAAATGTCCCTGTCGTAAACCGGACACGGGCATGTTTGAAGATATCGCTGCGAGGTTTCATGTTGGGCTCAAAGGTGTGCCAACGGTTGGCGATTCCTTGCGCGACTTAGAGGCAGGTGCTGCCGTCGGTTGCGTGCCGATCCTGGTCCTCACCGGCAAGGGCAAAAAAACGCAAGCCAAAGGTGATTTGCCGACCGGCACCAAAGTGTTTGCAGATTTGGCTGAGGCTGTGAAATTTTTGGTGACAGAACCGCAACGATTCCTCATGTCGTAAATGATGATCTTCAATTTAAAGCTAGAAAACGCGACGTGAATCTAATCCGCTCAATTTTATTTTCCATCGTCGCCGCTATCGTCACCACGGTCTACGGCTTGATCGTCCCACCGCTATCGTTTGTTTCGCAAAAACTCGGCTATGCCTGCGCACGTTCATGGGGTACGCAAATTGTGCGACTCGCCAAGCTGATTTGTGGCATCAACTATGAAATACGCGGATTGGCATCCATGCCATCGGTACCCAGCATCATCATGGCCAAACACCAGTCTGCATGGGAGACCGTGAGCTTATTAAGCCTGATGCCGCAATCGTCTTGGATTATCAAACGCGAATTGGTATTTGTGCCGTTTGTGGGCTGGGCATTGGCGGCACTGAAGTCAATCGCGATTGATCGCAAAAGCGGCAAGGCGGCGCGCGATCAAATTTTGGAGCAAGGCCGTGAATTTTTAAAGGCAGGGCAGTGGATTATTATTTTCCCCGAAGGCACGCGCGTGGCGCCCGGGAAAAAAGGTCGTTACGGCGTTGGCGGCGCATGGCTCGCCGCGCAAACGGGGGCGCCGATTGTGCCAATTGCGCATAACGCGGGTGAGCTGTGGCGGCGAAATGCCTTCATCAAACGGCCCGGTACAGTGACGATGAGTATTGGCCCTGCTATTCAAACGGCGGGCAAAGAATCGACGTCGATCATCCGCGAAGTTGAAGAATGGATCGAAAATGAAATGGCCAAACTTCCGCCTGCCGCTGTTTGATCTGGCTGGTACGGCTATCCAGCCGCCGCCCGCCAATGGCGGCGATTTATTGCGGTCAAAGATACCCTTGTTGAAATCACCCGCATCGAAATCGACCGGCGCTGATGAATCCGACGAACGCACCATCGCGCTTGATGGCCGCCGCGTTGATTACAAACTCGTTCGCCGTCGTGGACGCCGCGGGGTAGGTTTAAAAGTCAACGGCACCGGCATGACCGTTTCAGCTTCGCTTACTACCCCCATCGGCGCGATTGAAGATATGATCGGTAAAAACGAGCAATGGGTGCTTAGAAAACTGGGCGAATGGTCGCACCGAAAAATTACGCCGCAGCGCTGGGAAACCGGCGCAACCATTTTTTATATGGGCGAGCCGCTCACGCTCATGATTGATGCGGGCTACACGCGCGTCCACGTTGACCAGGCAGGCCCGCATTTGTTTGTGCGCATCAAAGCAGCGCTTGGTGACGCTGACGCGATTGCCGAGCAGTCGGAAGTTGCTGTGATAAATTGGATCAAACGACAGGCATTGCCATATCTTGCCCAGCGTGCTTTTTTCTTTGCCAAGCTGCACAACTTAACCCCGCCGCGCGTTTTTATTTCCAGCGCAAACAACCGGTGGGGCAGCTGTAATTCACGCCGCGAAATTCGCTTTTCATGGCGTTTGATGAAGGCGCGTCCGGCGTTGATTGACTATGTCGTGTGTCATGAGCTCTCACATTTGCGGCAGATGAATCACTCCGCCGCGTTCTGGCAAGAGGTGGAACGGATGTGTCCTGATTACGCCGCCCTAAAATCAGAACTCGATCAGAACGATCATCGCTTTCGCGCATTCTAGCGACCCAACAAAAACACCGGCGCATCAAAGCACCAAAGCACTAAAGCACTAAATCAATAAAGCAGCAAAGAGCAAACCCACTAAAAGACCAAAGGAAAAATATGCGTCTCCTCCACACTATGCTTCGTGTTGGCAATCTTGATAAATCCATCGCGTTTTATACCGATGTGCTCGGCATGAAATTGCTGCGTCGCCGCGATTATCCCGATGGAAAATTTACCTTGGCTTTCTTGGGTTATGGTGACGAGTCGGAAAATGCTGTGATTGAGCTCACGCATAATTGGGAGACAAAATCTTACGAGATAGGCACGGGCTATGGCCACATCGCGGTAGGATTGCCCGATCTTGTTGCGGCTTGCGCAGAAGTCAAAGCAAAGGGCGGCAACGTAACCCGCGAGCCGGGGCCGATGAAATTTGGTACGACCGTTATTGCTTTTGTGGAAGACCCAGACGGTTACAAAATCGAGTTCATTCAGATGGCCGCATAGTAGATTTCAAAGAAGCGCGACCGTTAGCGTAAGCCTTTGCGCGAACCTCAAGGATAGCCATGGAATCTCCCAACGCTGAATTGCCCAAAGTAAAAATGACGCCTTCTTCAATTGTTCGCTATCTCGATATGCATGTCGTCGGGCAGGATGAGGCGAAAAAAGTGTTGTCGGTTGTCGTCTATGCGCACTACAAAAAGTTATTGAAATCCCATGAAAGTGGTATCGAAATCGCCAAGAGCAATGTGCTGCTGATCGGCCCAACCGGCACCGGCAAAACGCTTATGTGCGAGACCTTGGCCCGCGCGTTGAAGGTGCCGTTTGTCACTGCCGATGCGACCTCGCTCGCGCAGAGCAAATATGTAAATGAAGAAATTAACGCGGTGTTATTGCGGCTGGTCGAAAAGGCCGATGGCGATATGAATAAAGCGCAAAACGGCATTGTGTTCATTGATGAAATTGACAAACTAAAATCCGCTAAAGGTGCCGCCAATGCCGCGTCAGGCGAATCCGTGCAGCATTCGCTTCTGAAAATTATGGAAGGCTCGTTGGTCAATTTGGGCGCAAATCATGTCATGGACACCAATAATATTTTGTTCATCTGTGGTGGCGCATTTGTAGGCCTTGAGCAGATCATGTCCAAGACCCATGCATTTGGTTTTGTCTCGATGGCCGATGGCAATAATCAAAAAATTCTCGATCGGCTCAATTCGCGGGTGAAACCAACCGACCTGATCGAATTCGGCCTCATCCCTGAATTCACTGGTCGCCTGCCGGTGATCGCCAACATGCGGCAGCTTGATAAAGAAATGCTGGTCAAGATCATGACCGAACCCAAAAACTGCATCTACAACCAGTTCCGCGAAATTCTTAAAAACGAGGGGGTTGAACTTGTGATTGAGGCGCGCGTGTTTGAAGAAATCTCTGATTTGGCGATCGAATATAAAGTGGGCGCGCGCAGCTTACGCGGTATTTTTGAAGAAATGATCACGCCGGTTTTGTACACCGTGCCCGATCAAAGTGCGATTAAAAAAGTAGTGATTCGGTCGCTTTTTGAAGATGCCGAGATGATCTTGGGGTAGCGTTTTCAGGCGCTATACGGTGTTTTATGGGATGCGACTTGTGGTGGTAAATAAAGTGGCAAATGTCGTGCTAAACGCGGTGGTATGTGGCATTGTTGTGAGGTTTTCCTAGTCTGCAAATGCTTGGAAAGCCGCGCCAATGCTAGCGTTTCAGGGAGTTTTGGGCCTTTGACGGCGCAGCAACGCTGATGTTTGAGCGTTTGATGCCCGCCAGTGCCGCTCACTTGGGACCGCCACATTTTGTCCACCTTGCTTGCCCCGAACAAACATTCGAAAAATAGCCGAAAAGCAGGCAAAAAAAACGACCGCAACATGCGGTCGTTTTGGTTTTGAAAGACTACCGTTTTATCGGTCAATACGATAAAAGCTATCACCATCAACCCGAACGCGATCGCCGCTCTGTACGGAAGCAGAATTTACGCTAAAAGTACGTGAGTTGCCGTCATCCAAGCGGACTCGAACTTGGTAGCGGGTAGTGGAATTGCGATTTTTCTCAATACTGTTACCAGCCAATGCGCCGCCGACTACGCCAGCGACCGTGGCGACATCCTTGCCACGACCACCGCCGACTTGGTTACCCAACACACCGCCCAACACGCCACCGATGACAGCGCCTGTACCGTTGCTTTGGCCGCTAGTCTCAACGACAGCAACCGATTCGACGGTTCCGCAATTGGTGCATTTTGCGACAGCCGCAGGTGCAGTTGTGGAAGTATGACTTGGTACGGACGCTGATTTTGCTTGGCCGCTGCTGTGAGCCGCCGCGGCAACGCTCGCATTGGTGGCATTAGCACCGGATGCATTGGATGTCGGGAGCCAGCCCATCAAGGCGGCAACACCGGCAACGCTCACCAAAATAATCGCAATTGCGGCAATAATCATAATCGGATGCATCTTGTTTTTTGCAGTGTAAACGGGGGTGTTCATATTTGATTCCTTTTGGTTATGCCTATTCGGTCAGGCCAGCGAAAACACTTAAACGGTTTTAAATGAAAAGGTTTAAGAAGTTTTATAGAGTGGACCCAACCACTCATCGATAGATTAACAAACGAGCCAAGCACAATCAGTCGGCGGTCGGCTGAACGGCGTGTAGGGAAACGATTACACCAGCACAATCCGCGTGAATAGATTGGCAGTCTGGCAAATGAGAGACGATATTTATTGTTTGGCCGGGTCCATGAAGGCACGTTGGCCATCAGCAATCGTTAGCGAAGATGTGCATTGCAGCTTGGGTCTATCGGTCCCAAACGCACTGCCAGTGCTGGGGGTTGAGGGAGCGATGATTTTTTAGGGTTTGGTAAAGCGGGTGTTGGAAAGTTCGGTGCCTGCCCCAGTGGCCACGTGGACAGGCGTCTCGTTGCCTACCTCACTTGCTCGGCTACGTATGCAATACGAATCATGCAAACCTTCCAAAGCTCCCGCCATTGACGGAATTTAGCCAAAAATGTAGCCGGTAAGAAACGGCGCGATTTTCCGCCGTCTTTGCGTCTGGAGGGAGCGAACTTGACCACGATGTAATGCCCCACTGTGGGGGTTAGCTATCGACTCTGCGCCAGCCAACTGCTACCCCGTTCTCGACTTCCATTCCAACACCAACAGCACTGAGCTTGCCTTTTGTCAGCCACGATGCCTTGTAGACATCGTCGGTCTTTTCAATGATCAAGTCATACTCATCCGAAAACTTTCCGCTATCGTAGAAGTAGCGAACATGATACTTGCCGGCAAAGCCTTGCTTTGGCCCGCCTGTCGCTATCCCTGGTCCTCTGTACTCGGTTCCGTAGATTCATCTCGCGTTCAGAGTTCCTGGTGAATGACTATTCGTGTACAACACAAAACCGATATTGGACGCGGCCGGCGCCTCTGCCGCTATGGCAACCGATGCGATGCCCGAAGCAAACGACATGCAGGTCAGCAATGCGGAAGCGAAGAATCACTTGAACATGACCTTCCCCCAATTGGTAGAGGGCATAATTTTGTTGCCTTGAGGCCTGCCGTTGTCGCTCCGATCAGGGAGTGGTTAGGCCTCCGCTCGCGAAGCGCTACAGCCACCGCAGATGGCAATGGCTTGGCAAGTAATGTTGAATTGCATCGAAATCTGACCCACCGGGGGTGCGGAGGCGTTAATACTGCACCCCCGGCTACTCCACTTCCCCAATCCAGGCCATTTGAATCGCCTCTAAAATCTTCTCGCCCGAACGCATCGCATCGTCATCAAATTCCGGCAACGCCATCACCCAATGATGCAAATCCGTGAAGCGAATGATTTTAGGATCGATTTCGGGATGCGCCTCTGATAACTGAATCGCAATCTCTAAGGTATCTGTCCACTTCAGCGCCATTAGTGTGTCTCCCGCGCGTGGTTGATGGTGTATTTGGGGATTTCGATGACAAGTGGCTGATCGCGCACTTTAGCTTGGCACGATAGGCGGGAGAGCGGCGTTAAGCCCCAGGCCATATCGAGCATGTCTTCTTCTTTTTCTTGTGCATCGTCAAGGGATTGAATGCCTTCGCGGATGATGACGTGGCAGGTGGTGCAGGCGCAGGACTTTTCGCAGGCGTGTTCGATTTCAATGTGATTGCGTAACAGTGCATCGCAGATAGTTTCGCCAACGGATGCATCGAATTCGAGGCCGACAGGGCAGAGGGATTCATGCGGGAGGATTTTGATGGTGGTCATTTTGTTTGCTTTTAAACAGTGATCAATTCATAAACTTACAGAGACTGCATATCTTCAACTCTTTTGCCCTTAAGCGCATCGGCAACACTTCTATCCATCCTTCGAGCGGCAAAATTTTCGGTAGTGCGCGATAGTTCGGCGACTTGAGCTTTAATAGTACGCGCATCAGCTGTTTCAATCATTGGTGTGAGTGCTGCAATCGCGGCCAAGATTTCTGCACGTTCAGCCGTGTCCAACAACGTATCGCCATCCCTTTTTATCGCGGCCTGCACGGCTTCAATTAACCGCACTGCATCAACTTTTTCCTCCGACAATACCCTTGCATCGGCATCGTCTTTGGCGTGGCTAAAGCTGGCCTTGAGCATTTCTGCTATTTCGTTGTCGCTTAATCCGTACGAGGGCTTCACTTCAATTTGCGTCGACACGCCGCTCACCGTTTCTCGCGCCGCCACGGACAATAATCCATCCGCATCAACCTGAAATGTGACCTGAATCCGCGCAGCGCCAGCCACCATTGGCGGGATGCCGCGCAGCTCAAATTTGGCGAGGGATCGGCAATCTTTGACCAACTCTCGCTCGCCCTGCACAACGTGAATTGCCATCGCCGTCTGGCCATCTTTGTAGGTCGTGAATTCTTGCGCGCGCGCAATCGGTATCGTGGAATTTCGCGGGATTACTTTTTCAGCCAAGCCACCCATTGTTTCTAAACCGAGGGATAGCGGAATCACATCAAGTAGTAATAAATCTTCACCCGTACGATTGCCCGCAAGCGCGTTCGCCTGAATGGCGGCACCGAGCGCTACAACTTTATCGGGGTCGAGGTTGTTCAGCGTCGGTTTGCCAAAAAATTCTGTCACGGCGCGTTGCACATGCAGCATTCGTGTCGCGCCGCCGACCATGACGATGCCATCAATATCGGCAACACCAAGCTTCGCATCACGCAACGCCTTTTTTACCGGCTGCAAACTACGTTGCACCAACGCTTGCGTCATCGCCCAAAATTCATCTTGGCTTAAACGCAGCTTAAATTCCTGACCGTAAGAAAGCTTCAATGTTGATTCAGCATTTACTTGCGTCGTCAGCATTTCTTTAACTTCACGTGCTTTCATCAACAAGCGCCGCGTGTCGCCATGGTCCGCTGACGCAAGCCCTAATTGTTTGCGCCAATGTGCGCCGATAGCCTGATCAAAATCATCGCCACCCAACGATGAATCGCCATTGGTGGCGAGCACTTCGAACACGCCTTTGGTGAGCTTCAATATAGAAATATCAAACGTACCGCCGCCTAAATCAAACACGGCAAACGTGCCTTTGCTTTCGTTATCGAGCCCGTAGGCAATGGCCGCCGCAGTGGGTTCGTTTAACAACCTGAGCACATTAATGCCGGCAATATTGGCCGCGTCTTTTGTGGCTTGGCGCTGTGCATCATCAAAGTAGGCGGGCACGGTGATCACCGCCCCCACCAGTTCACCAGCCAACGCTTCCTCAGCTTGAATCCGAAGCACCCGCAAAATATCGGCAGAAACATCGACAGGTGATTTCACGCCGGCAGTGGTTTCAATCTTGACCATGCCGGGTGCGTCAATAAATTTGTACGGTAACGCGCCGTATTTGGCAACGTCCGCAATGCCGCGCCCCATAAAGCGCTTAACAGAGACGATGGTGTTTTGCGGATCAATGGCTTGGGCTGCTTTTGCTTCGGCGCCGACGACGGTCTGGTCTTTTAAATACCGCACCACGGATGGTAAAAGCGGCTGTGAATCATGATTGAGCAATACCTCTGCCGCGCCGCTTTTCACCGTGGCAACGAGTGAATTGGTAGTGCCTAAATCTATGCCAACCGCCAAGCGATGCTGGTGTGGAGCAGTGGATTCGCCGGGCTCGGCGATTTGCATGAGTGCCATGGGGAATTTATTTTCTGGTTACGCGCAAGTTGATAAATGCAGGTTCATAAACAGCGGTTCACGAACGCTGGTTCACAAACGCTGGTTCACAAACGGTTCGTTTTGTTCGGTTAGTTGGATTAGTTAATGACGGCTTCATAGGCATCATCAATTTCTTCACCGAGCTTTTCGATAAACCGTAATTTTCTCACGGTGAGGCGGGCGGCGGCGAAGGTGGACGGTTGGCTCAATTCATTTTCGAGCTGTGTAAAAAGCTGTTTTTCGTCCGCTTGTTTTTGTGCGGCGAGTGCATCTAATGTTGCTTCATCTTTCGCGGCGCGCGCATCCACCACCGCTTCGCGCCATTCCATTTGCTGCATGAGAAACGGCAGCGGCATGGCGGTATTCGACTCTTCCTCAGTCTCGATACCGTGCATTTTTAAGAAGTATCGGCCACGGTTGAGTGGTGTTTTAAGCGTTTGATAGCCTTCGTTCGCCCGCGTAGCCCATTGCGCGGCGAGCCGTTTTTCGGCGTCCGTGGCAAGCGTGAATTTGTCGGGATGCACCTCGCGCTGTACTTCGCGATAGGCGCGATCGAGCGCAGCCGAATCCAGCTGAAATGAAACCGGCAAATGGAACAGCTCGAAATGGTTTTTAGTGAAATCGATGGTCATAAACAGGTTGTATAAACAACAAGGGGCGCGGAATGCGCCCCTTATTGATCTAAAATTTTCTAGCAGTCGGACGTTTAGTGAAGAGCGCGGTTAAACGTTAAAGCTTTCGCCACATCCGCATTTATCTTTTTCTTGCGGATTATTGAATTTAAAACCTTCGTTCAATCCTTCGCGCACAAAATCTAGCTCTGTGCCGTCAATGTAAACCAAGCTTTTCGGGTCGACGAACACTTTCACGCCATGGCTTTCAAATGCCTGATCTTCGGGAACGGCGGCGTCGACAAATTCAAGTTTGTACGCCATGCCGGAGCAGCCAGTCGTGCGCACGCCAAACCGCACACCGACGCCTTTGCCGCGTTTGGTGAGGTAGTTTTGGACGTGCTGTGCAGCGCGATCTGTGAGGGTGATGGCCATGTCAATTTTCCTTCAAAAATACTTTATGCTGCTTCGGCTTCTGCCGCATTTTCCAAGACTGGATGCTTCGCTTGGTAATCCGCAATCGCCGCTTTAATTGCATCTTCGGCCAAAATTGAGCAGTGAATTTTGACCGGTGGAAGTGCCAACTCTTCAGCGATTTGTGTGTTCTTGATCTGACCGGCTTGCGCCAGTGTCTTGCCCTTTACCCACTCGGTAACGAGTGATGATGAGGCAATGGCGGATCCGCAGCCGTAGGTTTTAAATTTTGCGTCTTGGATGATGCCGTCTGCACCCACTTTAATCTGTAGCTTCATCACGTCGCCGCAAGCGGGTGCGCCAACCATGCCGGTCGCGATGCCGTCTTCGTCTTTGCCGAACGATCCCACGTTGCGCGGGTTTTCATAGTGATCGATTACTTTGGTTGAATAGGCCATGATGTTGCTCCTTGGAAAACGAATTGGTTAGTGAGGATGACTGGGCGCTTAATGCGCTGCCTGCTTAGTGCGCGGCCCACTGTACGGAATTCAAATCAACACCGTCTTTAAACATTTCCCATAACGGTGACATATCACGCAATTTTTGAATGCGCTCTTTCAATAATTTAATCGCGAAATCAATATCGGCGACCGTCGTGAATCGGCCAATCGTGAAACGAATGGACGAGTGCGCCAGTTCATCATTGCGCCCCAGTGCACGCAACACATACGACGGCTCCAACGATGCCGATGTACACGCCGAGCCAGACGACACCGCTAATTCCTTGATGCCCATAATCAGCGATTCGCCCTCAACAAAATTGAAACTCACGTTCAAGTTGTGCGGCACACGGTGCTCTAAATCGCCATTGACGTAAATCTCTTCCATGTCGCGAATGCCAATCAGCAGCCGATCCCGCAGCATCCGAATGCGCTCGTTTTCGGTTGCCATCTCGAGCCTGGCTAGCCGAAACGCTTCGCCCATGCCAACAATTTGATGGGTCGCCAAGGTGCCCGAACGAAAGCCCCGCTCATGGCCACCGCCGTGCATTTGCGCTTCCAAACGGATCCGTGGCTTGCGGCGAACAAACAATGCGCCGATACCTTTGGGGCCATACGTTTTATGCGCACAAAAGCTCATCAGATCGGCTTTTAGTGTTTGCAAATCAACAACCACTTTGCCCGTTGCCTGTGCGGCATCAAGATGAAAAATAATCCCACGCGCCCGGCAAATTTCACCGATTTCTTCAACCGGTTGGATCACGCCGATTTCGTTATTCACATACAAAATCGAGACTAAAATAGTGTCCGGGCGCAGGGCGGCTTTGAAGACTTCCATGTCCACCAAGCCGTTATCTTTTACATCTAGGTAGGTCGCTTCAAAACCTTGGCGCTCAAGCTCGCGGAAAGTGTCTAGTGTTGCTTTGTGTTCGGTCTTTAAGGTGATGATGTGTTTGCCCTTCGTTTTATAGAAATTGGCAGCACCTTTCACGGCAAGGTTAATCGATTCTGTCGCGCCGGATGTCCAGACGATTTCTTTTGCGTCGCAATTCACCAGCTTGGCAACCTCGTCGCGCGCAGCTTCAACGGCATCTTCGGCTGTCCAGCCATAACTATGGCTGCGTGAAGCCGGGTTGCCAAACATTTCGGTGAGATACGGAATCATCTTGGCCGCGACGCGCGGATCAACCGGCGTGGTCGCTGAATAGTCGAGATAAATCGGTTGCAATGGGTTGGTGGGGATCGATAAAACCTGGCTCATGATGATCTTCTCAAGTTACGAAATCGAAAGCGGAGTTTCCAACTTCACGCGACCGCGCGAAGTGTTATCGGGACGCACTTTCGGGATACTTTTTAAATCGTTAGTATTTTTTAGACTCTGCGGCGCGGCAATCGTTTGCGTATGGGTTTGTATGTTTTGCGCATGATGTTTTTGAACCAGGTCCGCCAATGTGATGCCGGATAAATAGCGCAGCACGGTATCGTTCAAACTTTCCCATAAATCATGTGTCATACAACGCTTCTCACCGAGGCAGCTTTCTTTACCCTCGCATTGGCGCGAATCGAGCTGTTCTTCTACGGCAACAATAATATCCGCGACATTGAGTTGTGCGGCAGGCTTCGCCAGCTGGTAACCGCCACCAGGACCACGCACACTTGCCACACACTGACCGCGCCGAAGCTTGCCAAACAATTGCTCCAAATACGAGAGCGAAATCTTCTGCCGCTCGCTAATCGCAGCAAGCGAGACCGGCCCAGACTGAGCGTGTAACGCTAAGTCCAACATGGCGGTAACGGCAAAGCGGCCTTTGGTGGTGAGTTTCATCGTTGGCTTGGCGTGGGAAATTTAATGTCCGACTAATAACGTCAACTATAGCAAAGTTGAGTATTTTTATCAAGTATTCCAGTGGCGTAGCGAATGGTTAATTTAAGACATCTATAGCTTCACTATTGAAGCGTTGATCGTCGGTTCCGATCGATCAACATGCGACGCCGTTTGTCAGCTAATTCTTTTGACAGGATCCTAATCATGAAAAAACATTGCATTCCTACAAGGCAGTTTCACCGCACACTGTAAGCGCAAATCCCTCAAGGGCCCCGCCCAGCCTAGAGTTTGGTTGATTTTCCTTCCAACTCCTCAATCCGCTTTAACAACGCGGCAATCGCCGCATCACTACTGTCTGAACGTCCAGCCAAGGTCTTCAACACGGCATTCAACGGATCATTTTCATTCGTCGTAATCGCATAAGCCGAGAACGCTTGGCCTGCCGCACCTTGCTCGATACCTTCAACAATTCGCGCGGGAATGCCGACCACGGTGGCACCCGGCGGGACTGCTTTGACCACCACCGAATTGGAGCCGATTTTAGCGCCTGCGCCAACGGTGAAGGGGCCTAATATTTTCGCACCGGCACCGACAGTTACCCCGGCTCCTAAGGTTGGGTGGCGTTTGCCTTTGTCCCAGGAAACGCCGCCCAGTGTCACGCCTTGATAGAGCGTGCAGTCATCGCCAATGTCAGCCGTTTCACCGACGACAATGCCGATGGCGTGATCGAAGAATACACGCCGACCCAATTTTGCACCGGGGTGGATTTCAACCCCCGTGGCAGCCCGGCCAACAAGCGAAATGAAACGCGAAAGCCATTTGAAACCCATGCCCCAGAGCGGATGCGCTAGGTGGCGATGCAGCCAGATCGCGTGCATGCCGGGGTAGCAGGTAAGCACGTCCCACGCGTTGCGGGCGGCGGGGTCACGGGCGTAGATACTTTGAATGTCTTCTTTTAGGCGGCTAAACATAGTTAATTTTAAGTCTATTTAGGGCGTTGTTTGGGCTGTTGGAATGATGCCAGCAATCCCCGCAATATCGCGACTTCTTCGGGTTCTAACCTTGCCCTTGTAAATAGCCGCTGCATTCGCGTCATGAACCGTTTAGGGGATGTGGGGTCGAGAAAGCCGGAATCAATTGCGGTCATTTCCAAGTGTTTTAAAAAATGCTCAATTTCACCGACACTAACTTGTCGTCGTTCATCGTGATCTTCTACCTTAAACGCCGATTCTGCAGCACCTGACTGCATCATCACTTCATAAGCAGCAACTTGGATCGATTGGGCGACATTTAGTGATGAATATTCAGGATTTGCCGGGATGGTCGCGGCCAGCTGACACTGGGCCACATCTTCATTGGATAAACACATGGCCTCGTTGCCAAAAACGAGCGCAATTTTCCGTTCTGTTCCTGCCTCAGCCAAGGCTACACCGAGCGCCACGGCAACCGCTTCCCGCAATGGCATAATCGGATGTGAAAGCTCGCGCCGCCGTGCTGTGAATCCCACCGCGAAATGCACATCGGCAATAGCCTCACTCAAGCTAGGCACGATGCGGGCTTTAGACAGAACCTCCATTGCACCGGATGCCAGCGCAATTGCATTTGGATGCGCTGTCGCGTTTTTTTCGCGCGGATTAACCAGCACCAAGTCCGACAAACCCATCGTCATCATTGCGCGCGCCGCGCTGCCGATATTGCCAGGGTGCGAGGTTTCCATCATGACGATGCGTACGCGACCGAGCAGATTCGCCGCTGAAGTCTCGGGAAATGAAGAAGCCGATGAGGACGCCGACGAGGACGTCAATGAGGACGCCGATGAAGGTGCCAATGAAGAAGCCAATGAAGAAGCCAATGAGGCCGATAATGAAGCAGACAGGGTTGGGGTGGTCATAGTAAAATACAGGTTCTATTGTTCTTTATGAAAACTCGCTATGCATCCTATGCTCAATGTTGCTGTTAAGGCAGCGCGCCGCGCCGGCGCCATTATCAACCGCGCCACAGATGACCTCGACAAACTGACGGTCGAGCGGAAGGGGCATAACGATTTTGTCTCTGACGTTGATCGCGCGGCTGAAAACACCATCATCGCCACGATCCGCGAAAGCTATCCCCAGCATAGCATTCTGGCCGAGGAATCGGGCGCGTCTGGTTCAGCCGTCGAATCCGATTATCAATGGATTATTGATCCGCTCGATGGCACCACCAATTTCCTGCATGGCTTCCCGCAGTTTTGCGTCTCGATCGCGTTGAGCGTAAAGGGCGTGGTTTCACATGCCTGCATTTTCGATCCGACACGCAATGACCTCTTCACCGCCTCACGCGGTGGCGGTGCCTTTTTAAATGAGCGGCGGATTCGTGTGTCGAAAGTATTGAATCTGAAAGACGGCTTGATCGGCACCGGTTTCCCGTACAAAGAGTTTGAAAAGTTCGATAAGTATTTGGCGATGTTCAAAGAAATCACCCAAAAATCGGCCGGCGTGCGCCGCCCTGGTGCCGCGGCGCTGGATTTAGCTTACGTGGCCTGTGGCCGCTTTGATGGCTTCTGGGAGCAGGGCTTGAGCCCATGGGATGTAGCGGCGGGCGGTTTGCTCATTCTGGAAGCCGGCGGTTTGATCACCGATTTCAATGGCGATGGTGATTATTTACACGCCGGCCATGTGGTGGCGGGCACGCCGAAACTGTTTCCGCAGTTGCTGCAGATTGTGCAGGCGCATAAATAACTAGCGCTGTCGTTCCATGCGTGCCGAGAAAGCCGCCCATACGCCCATGATGGCGCAATACCTCGCCATCAAAGCCGAGCATCCCGACACGCTCGTTTTTTACCGCATGGGTGATTTTTATGAGCTGTTCTTTGCGGATGCCATCAAAGCGGCAAAGCTGCTCGATATCACGCTCACACAGCGCGGCAACTCGAACGGTGCGCCGATCAAAATGGCGGGCGTGCCATATCATTCGGTTGAGGGTTACCTCGCCAAATTAGTGAAGTTAGGCGAGAGCGCCGTGATCGTCGAGCAGATCGGTGAAGTCACCGGCAAAGGCCCCGTGGAACGAGCCGTCACGCGCATTATCACGCCGGGGACGTTGACCGATTCAGCACTGATGCCGGCTGCACGGGAAATGTTGATTGTGGCTGCATTTGTGCAGGAGCACACGCTCGGTTTGGCAGCGCTATCACTCGCAAGCGGACGCTTTCGGGTGATGGAAACCTCGGCGCGATCGTTGGTCGCGGAGTTGGAGCGGTTGCAACCGGCGGAACTGATTGTGGCGGAAAGTTTTTCGGCGGCTGTCGCGAATACCAGTTTAAAGCGACTCGCCGACTGGCAGTTCGATTCCGGCTCTGCCGAAAAATTATTAGCCAAACAATTCGGCACCAAGGACTTGGCCGGTTTTGGCTGCGAAGACATGCCAATCGCCATCGCTGCCGCCGGTGCGCTGCTGCATTACGTGCAGCAAACTCAACGCGCCGCGCTGTCGCACATCACCGGTTTATTGGTGGAACGCGACGATGAATTTATTCGTATGGACGCCGCGACAAGGCGCAATTTGGAGATTTCGGAAACCATCAATCGCGACGCGGCGCCTACGCTTTTTTCGCTGCTCAACACGACCGTGACCAGCATGGGCGCACGGCTCATGCTGCATTGGCTGCACCATCCGTTGCGGGATCGGACCGTGATTGCCGAGCGTTTGGATACGAGCGCGAGTTTAGGGAATCAAAACGCAAATCATGTGGCCAATATTCGCGTCATTATTGGCAATTGGGCGGACGTGGAGCGCATCGTCACCCGCGTTGCACTGAAGACCGCGCGGCCGCGTGATTTGAGCGCCTTGCGTGATGCACTGGGGGCCGCACCTTCGCTTTACGAAACATTAAAAAATATCAAAACGCCAACACTAGAGCAGCGTTTGAGCCATTTTCAACCGGAAGCGCGCATCTGCACTGCACTTTCGTCCTCGATTAAAGATGAACCATCGATCACCATCCGCGACGGCGGGGTGATTCGAGACGGCTACGATGCCGAGCTAGACGAGTTGCGCGGGCTGCAAAGCAACGCGAGCGGCTATTTGCTAGCGTTGGAAACACGCGAACGCGCCCGCACTGGCATCGCCAATTTAAAAGTCGAATACAACCGCGTGCATGGTTTTTATATCGAGATTACGCAGGGCCAGCTTGATAAAAATATTGCGTTACCCGACGATTACCGGCGCCGCCAGACTCTCAAAAACGCCGAGCGTTTTATCACGCCCGAACTCAAAGCGTTTGAAGATAAAGCACTCTCGGCTGGTGAACGTGCGCTGAAAAGAGAAAAATTTTTATACGATCAATTGCTCGATTTATTGTTGCCGCATGTTGGCGCGCTACACCTCTTCGCCCGCGCTGTGGCTGAGCTGGATGTGCTGTGTGCAAACGCCGCCAATGCGCGAGAGTTTAATTTGGTCGCGCCCGAGTTTATCAATGAAGATCGCATTCACATTGATGCAGGCCGCCATCTGGTTGTGGAAAGCCAGGTGCAAAGTTTTATCGCCAACGATTGCGATCTTTCCCGCTCGCGTCAACTGCTGCTCATTACCGGCCCCAACATGGGCGGTAAATCGACTTACATGCGACAGGTCGCGCAGATTGCGTTGCTCGCGCACACCGGCTCGTTCGTGCCCGCCAAGTCACTCGCCATTGGCAAAATCGACGCGATCATGACGCGGATTGGTTCCAGCGATGATCTTGCCGGTGGACGTTCCACCTTCATGGTCGAGATGACCGAAGCCGCCGCAATTTTAAACAACGCCACCCCGCAAAGCTTGGTGCTGATTGATGAAATCGGGCGCGGCACCTCAACCTTCGACGGTCTCTCGCTCGCCTATGCGATTGCCCGGCACCTGGCTGAAACCACCCGTTGTTATTGTCTGTTTGCCACTCATTATTTTGAGCTCACAAGATTGAATGCCGAACTACCGAATTTAGCCAATGTGCATCTCGACGCGGTCGAGATGAAAGACAAAATCGTGTTTTTGCACAAACTAGAATCTGGCCCCGCCAACCAAAGCTACGGCCTGCAAGTAGCGCAATTGGCGGGTGTGCCGAAGTCGATTGTCAGGGTTGCGAAAAAGCAATTAACAGATTTGGAAACCAAGCAAGCAGGCCAACATCCGCAGGGGGATTTATTTTCGGGCAATGCTCTGAGCGCCGCGCCAGTACTAGAGTTTGAGACTAGTGCCCTCGCAGATGCAATCGATGATTTAAAGCCCGATGAGCTATCGCCGAAGGAAGCGTTGGAGATTCTTTATGGGCTAAAAACGATGCGGAACTTAGCGAAATAAAACTTCGCAGCAGCAAGCCTAGGGTAGGCACGCTGCGCTTTACCCATCCTAGGCTTGCTGAGCAGGCTACACGGATGGACGCGCCGGAAGCTTGCTGTAAATAGCATTCTAAACCGGCATGAATCTGGCAACCATTCCTTATCCGTAACCTTCGACGGATCATAAAGAGCCTCCTGATGCGTTTTTCCTCTCAGCGCCACTCCAATCCGCAAATCTAGGGCATGCAACTGAACGCCCTCAGACGGCAAAATTTGTTTGGGCAATAAAAAGAATTTTGTTGTTTCCAATGTGGCTTTGATCGTCTCGAAAACCGCGGGGTCCATCAAAAAGGTACCCTTTAGATTCCCCATCGGTACAACATCCAATTGGCCTCAACAAAAATTCTCGAGAACGCTACAACCTCACCGACCACATTTCTCCGTACGGTCCGGACGCAATTGCAACTGAGTCAAATGAAGACTCAGGGTCCTCGGCAATCTTCGGCTTTCGCAGGACGACTTACATATAGTGCAAAGACAGTGAAAATTAGAGCGTGAATAATTGCATTGGTGTTTACGAATGATGGTGCCCATGATCACCATGCACATGCCCGTGCGACAACTCCTCAGCTGTCGCTGCCCGTATCTCATCCACCGTACATTTAAAAATCAAACGCTCGCCTGCTAGCGGATGATTGCCGTCGATCACGACTTGGCCGTCGGCGATGTTGGTGACGGTATAAACGACCCATTTGTCGTCTTCGTCACCCGGTGGCAGGCCTTCAAATTGCGTGCCTACTTCTAGGTTGGCAGGGAACACTTCTTTGGGTTCAATCCGGATTAATTTTTCATCGTATTCGCCGAAGGCATCTACGGGTTCTAATGAGATATCGAATTTATCGCCGATGGCTTTGCCTGCCAAGCCGGCTTCGACCAAAGGGAAAATGCCCGCATGGCCGTGGATATAGGCCATTTTGGAACCGACTTCTTCTAAAATATTGCCATCGCTATCGCTTAATTCATAGCTCAATGTGACGACGGAATCTTTGCTAATGACCATGTATTTGCCTAACCATTTTGAGCGCTTCGGCGACATGCAAACGCGGATTCATATCCGGCAGAATGTGGCGCACGACGCCTTTTTTATCGATAATAAATGTGCAACGTTGCACGCTGATTTGCCCATTCCCCCCATTTTTGCTGCTGCTACCATTGCTACCATTGCTGCCGTTACTGGTCGTCTGCCCGTTTGTGTCTTGGCCTGAACGATATTCTTTGTAAACCTCATACATCCGCGAGACTTCGCAATCCATGTCAGACAGCAGCCGTACCGAGATTCCGTGCTTGTCTGAAAACGCTTCATGCACCATGCAATCATCGCGCGAGACGCCCATCACCACGGTGTCGCATTCAGCGAAATCATCTTCATGATCTGAAAAATCAATCGCCTCACGCGTACAAACCGGCGTGCCATCCTTGGGATAAAAATAAAGGACAACGTTCTTCTTGCCGCGAAAGCTGGAAAGACGGATCATTTCCATACTGGCATCAGGAAGTTCAAATACGGGAGCAGCAGTGCCAACCTGTAACATCGTCGTTTCCATCCCAAAAAATGAGTGAATTGAATCGTTGTCGTTGTTGTTATGGATGCTTGTTCTATATCGAGACACACCTTGATGAATGGGCAAATCTTACCTGATTAATTTAATTTAATTTTGACAACCGGCAAATAAAATTTTGACCCTCGGAAATTGAAATTTGGATTCTTTTCAATTTCTTTTTGGTGTTTTTTCGGTGTCCTATTCCGTTCCTGCAAAGCGTTCCATGTCAAAAAAAAATTTAGCGGCAAAAATCGAATCGAAAATCGCGCAAGCTGAGGACAAATTAAATTTTGCCACGCTCGGCGGACTTTCGCCCGATGAATTCTTGAGCGACTATTGGCAAAAAAAGCCGTTGCTGATTCGTGGTGCGTTTCCCGAGTTTGCCGCGCCCGGATTCAGGCCACCCTTAACCATCAAGGAAATTCTCACGCTTGCCAAGCGCGACGAAGCCGAGAGCCGCCTTATTACGCGGCGCGGCTCCGCAAAGAAATCGGATTGGCAGCTACAGCAAGGCCCATTTACCGCTAAAGATTTTCGCGATTTGGCAACTTCAGCTGATTCCATCTGGACAGTGCTGATTCAAGACACGCAACATTTCTCCCACGAGGCGCACCAACTGTTGCAGAAATTTAATTTCATTCCCAACGCGCGGATTGATGATTTGATGGTCAGTTATGCCGTTAAAGGTGGCGGGGTCGGACCGCATGTAGATTCGTATGATGTTTTTTTGCTGCAAGGCCATGGGCAGCGTCGGTGGCAGATATCGGCGCAGGACGATTTACGCCTGCAGCCCGATATGCCACTGAAAATCTTGTCGCATTTTAAAGTTGAACATGATTGGGCCTTGAATCCGGGCGATATGCTGTATTTGCCGCCACATATTGCCCATCACGGTGTGGCCGAGACCGATGACTGCGTGACGTGGTCGATCGGTTTTCGCGCGCCATCTCAACAGGCGCTAACAACCGCGTTTATCGATTATTTGTACGACGAGCTACGGGTGGATGGCCAATATCAAGACCCCGATTTACGCGCGACCGCAGCACCAGGCGAGATTGATGCGAATATGCTTCAACGCGTTTCGATGATGCTCAATCAGCTTCAACAGGCAGCGAGCAATAAAACCATGATTGCGCAGTTTTTGGGGCGTTATTTAACCGAGCCAAAATCCCATGTTTATTTTGATGCGCCTGAAGATTTTCTTGCCGCTCCTGCATTCACTAAAGCCGCGCGGAAGCTGGGCGTGAGTCTTGATCTTAAAACCAGACTTTTGTACGATGATCAGTCTGTGTTTTTAAACGGTGAAATTTGCTTTGGTTATTCTGCCGCAAATGCAGTTGGAGGCAGAAACGGAAATACAGCCGGAACTACCTCCGCAATAGGTGATGAATACGCTGCTTGGCAAACCTTGTCGAATGCCAGAACACTAGCACCGGAGCAGCTTTCCAGCCTAACGCCTGCCGCATTCGAAAATTTCTATAAGGCTTATTGTGATGGCTATTTGCATCTCAATTGATGTTGTACCGATGCTGCGCTACCACCTTTATTGCCGGAGAAAACAATGAACATTGTCGCCACGCCTGAACCCGTCTATCGATTAATGGAAAGCAATACTGAGGCGCTCGAAGCGATTGAGTCATTGTTCGCGGTAGCACAACACGAGATTCTGATTTTTGATGGTTCGCCGCAATTGTTGCGCAGCCGCGATTTCGCACGTCCCCAACGGATCGATATGTTGAAAGCAATGTTGCTTGCTAATCGCAGCAACCGTATTCGCATTGCCTTGCATGAGACAACTGGAATCGAAAGTGAGCTGGCGCGTTTGGTGGCGCTGAAAGGGTTGTTTTCAACCCAGCTGTTTATCCAGCGCACGGTCGGCCAAGCTCGCGAGGCGAAGGATGTGATGATAATTGCCGACCAGGCGCATTTTTGGCGAAAGCCCTATTTTGAGCACCCGCGCTCGGTTTTAACACTTTATCAGCCTGAAAACGCAAAGCCGTTTGTCGATCGCTTTGAGCAGATTTGGGAAAGTACTGAATTTGCGGCAATTGGTGGCGCGGTTGGCCTCTAGCGATTGAGTGATTGCATCGTTCAAGAACGAAACAACGAAACGACGACCCTCCCTCTTGGCGCCAAGACCCTGGCTGATAGCCGCGGTTGGCTTGGATAAGGCCAAAATGGGTCCCAAATTGCGCTTCGGCAGGCCAAAACAGCAAAATAACCAAAAATTGTCCGGTTTTGGGGAACTATTGTGCGGTGCGTCACACCGGTGATATACTTGACAGTCGGTCAAATCTGTAACGGTAACTCAAGCACGACTCGCGGAACTGTTGAAGCACAAGCAACATATGCTCCAAGACGGCAGAAGGTCGCCATAGCCGATAAAAATTTTTGATCAAAAATTTTTTCACTCTTTAAATCATTCATCAAGGGAAGTCACATGAACAAGTCAATCGTCGCTGTAGCAATCGTTGCAATCGGTTTAGCCGCTTGCGGTAAAGAAGAAGCCAAAAAAGTTGACGCACCAAAAGTCGACATGCCAAAGGTTGAAATGCCTAAAGCTGTTACCGACGCTGCTGCTGATGCTGCTAAAACAACCAGCGCTGCTGTTGTTGACGCTGCTAAGGACGGTGCTGCTAAAGCCGTTGAAGCTGGTAAAGATGCTGCTGCTGGTGCAACTGCCGCTGGTAAAGACATGGCTGGCGCTGCTAAAGAAGCTGTCGGTGCTGCTGCAACGGCAACTAAAGATGCGGCTGGCAAAGCTGTTGAAGCCGGTAAAGATGCTGCTAAAGATGCAGCTGCTAAAGCTGTTGCTGGCGCGAAAGACGCTGCTGCAGCTGCTGTACCAAAGAAGTAATTCTTCGGTTCGCAGTAACAGCAACATCAGCAACATCAGCAATACTGAAAACGCCGACTTTCGAGTCGGCGTTTTTGTTTTCGGACTTTGACTATGTATTTAAGAGTATGTATTTTAGTTTGTGCATTCCAATTGCAAGCAGCCGAATTTTAAGACGGACGCCGTGGCTGGAGCCGGCAATCAGAACAGTCTCTAAGCCTCGCGCCACGCAAAGCCCGTCTCCTGCTCAGCAATACCAATCCAATCTGTGCTCGATGCCAACGCCGCCGCCAGTGCACCACGAGCCAGTTCGGGCGAATTATTACGTTTTGATAAATGTGCGGCGATGATATGTTTCAGTTTGCTGCAGTCAATCTTTGCGAGCAATGAGGCTGCTGTCAGATTATCCAAATGACCAAATTTACCCGAGACACGCCGCTTCAGACTGGCCGGGTAGGGGCCGGTCATGAGCATCTCCAGATCGTGATTACATTCGAGCACCAGTGCATCGCAACCGGATAGCGTGGCCTCAATGTGCGCCGTTAGTGCGCCCGTATCGGTTAGTACGCCGAGCCGCTTTGCACCGTCTGAAAACACATATTGCACCGGCTCGTAAGCATCATGCGGCACAAAATATGGCGTCACGGAAATATCACCCACACTAAACACGGCGTGTGGATCCACAAAATTCATGAGTGCGGTGGGGATTGAATTTTCGCGCAGTACCTTTGCGGTGCCGTGTGTCATCCATACCGGAATGCTGTGTTTGCGGGCGAAGCGAGCCACGCCACCGATATGATCGGAATGTTCATGCGTCACCACAATGGCATCCAAATCCTTGGCTGCCAAGCCAGCGCGTGCCAAGCGCAGTTCGGTTTCGGCTAATCCGAAGCCGCAGTCCATCATCAAACGCGTACGGGTGGCGACAGAACTCACTTCAACGACGAGCGCATTGCCCTCGCTGCCGCTACCGAGCGATGTAAATTTCAATCCCAAACTGCCTCCTGATCATGCTGTGCATGTCAATGCTGCAAGGATACCGATAACCGCAAGCTTTCGTGCACCCATAAAAACGGGCTTGTCCTGACCGGACAAGCCCGTTCGCTTAACTATAAATCACCTGAACTTGCAGCGAGGTGCTACTTCAGCTGTTCTAGCAGCAACGAAAGAATACGTTTTGCAGTGGGCGAATTATCTGGTTTGCCGTCAGGTGTTTGCACGACAACATCTGATCCGCCTGCCGCATCTGATACAAAGAGACGGTATTGCGGTTTGCTGGCCGGATCATCTTTGCGCCAAAATGCGAGCTTATCCAAGAAACTTTTCTCGGTTGGTTTGTTCACGACAGCGACATCATTTTTAGTCGTGGCCGGGTCATCTTTGCGCCAAAACGCGAGGCGGTCCAGAATGCCTCGTTCGGATGCGCCAGATTTTGCGCCCGCATCGGGATCAATATAGCGAACAAAGAATAAGCCCTTTGAACGATCACGATCTTCGACCGTGAAGCCGATATTGTCGAGCGCCAAACCGACACGGCGCCACGCGCGGTCAAACGGATCGTTGACTTTGAGTGCGCCACCCTTTTCGCGATCAAACGATGCCCGCGCGGCGACAGTCACGGTGGTGCCGGCAACCGTTGTTTTGTTCACGGATTCAGCCGCGGCGTTAGTGCCACTAAACTTGAGCATCAAGCGCGACAGCATTTCGATTTCAAGCTCTTTATCAGCACCACGTGGTTGCCATGAGAGGCTTTGCTTGTCAGCGTTATTGAAATTTTCTTCTAAACCGCGGTGGCTGATGTAAATATCCACAGTGCCGGGTTCGGCGCCCGTTTCAAGGCGGGTACGGAATTTATCGCGCTCGCCGGTTGACGAGAGGCTCTCAACCACGCGGCCAACGGTGCGACCAATAATGTTTTGCGGCGCTTTGTTGCGAACTTCTGCCCAGTCAGTTTCCATGATGCCAATTTCGGGCGATTCGCGATTCAGCACATAGCCCCATTCTCCCCAGAACGCCTTAGCGACTGCCCATGCTTTGTCGGCGCTGGTTTTGACGACCAGCCAACGCTGCTCGCCGGCGCGCTCAATTCGGACGCCGTCAATTTTTGACAACACCGCGTTGCTACTTTGTTGAACCTGTGGGTTGGCACGGTCGCGGTTGTAGGCAGAGTAAGTGACTGCCTTGTTATCGGGAATCACGAAGCGGTCATCAGCAATCGGCGAGGTCAGATCAGGCGGCACCTCCAGCGAGGCCGGTTTGACAGCGGTTTGGGCACGATAGTCCGTATTTTTGTTTTCGGAAAACATTGAAAACAAGCTGCACCCGGAGAGTGTACAGAGCGCTATGACCATTAAGGCCGACGAGGTTGCAAGCGAGGTGGTTTTAATTGCGTTCATAAATGTTCCGGAAAAATGAAATGGGATGGCGTTTTAAATTTAGTCATAGGGTTGTTTATGAGGCTGCCTTCGTAGGGCTGTCGGGTATGCCTGCCTGGCGCATCGCTGCGCGCAATAGGGGAAAATATTGCGCTTGGAATGGGGTCAATGGTAGGCGCAGGCCGCCATCAATCAAGCCCATTTCTTGCAGCGCCCATTTCACCGGGATCGGATTCGGCTCCAAAAATAACTGTGTGTGCAGGCCGAATAAACGCTGGTTGATGGAAATGGCACGCGAATTATCACCGCGTTCGCCTTTCAGGGCAGCAGCGCACATTTCATGCATCAAACGCGGCGCAACATTGGCCGTGACCGAAATCGTTCCGTGCGCCCCTAACATCATCAGTGGCAATGTGGTGGCATCATCGCCTGAATAGACCGCAAAGCTTTTCGGTGCGCGCATCAGCAATTCGCTGCCACGCGCCATGTTGCCGGTTGCGTCCTTGATACCAACCACGTTGGCAATTTCCGCCAGTCGCAGCGCGGTGTCGTTTGATAAATCGGCAACCGTACGCCCCGGCACGTTGTACAAAATAACCGGTATATCGACTGCCTCGGCAATCGCGCGGAAATGCAGGTATTGGCCTTCTTGCGTGGGTTTGTTGTAGTAGGGCACAACCGAAAGCGCATAATCTGCGCCAACCTTTTTGGCGGATTCTGTAAGGTAGATCGCTTCCTTGGTGGAATTGCCGCCTGTCCCGGCAACCACCGGAATACGTTTGTTAGCATATTCAACGGCCGCCTTGATGAGCAGCGTGTGTTCGTCAAAATCGACTGTCGGTGATTCGCCGGTCGTGCCAACAATCACAATCCCGTCGGTTCCCTCGGCGATATGCCAGTCAATCAACGATTTTAGCCGTGGCAAATCGAGCGCGCCGTCCGCCAACATCGGGGTAACAATTGCCACTAAACTTCCGGTCAACATAGTCATTCGCGCATAAGAATCGTAATCCGTTATTTTACCCTATCAAGCGCGCCTCTTACTGACTTGGATTAGCGTTGGCTGAAAGGGATTCCAGGGGCGGTTTCGGCGTCCGCTTTGATCACATCCCCGGCTTCGGATCGATCCCGAATTGTGGTGAGCAATATGTGCGGGAAAGTGAGTGCTGCCAAACCCCAAAAAACAACCCGAAATAATGCGGATGGTTGATTGACACTTTGCATCTAAACATGGCAAATTTAGCCGAGCGTGAACCACCGCTCGCGGCTTCCTTAAAAAATCGAATAGCTAAACACGGCCAATTCCCAGAACCGACATGGCAACGCTGATTTGCAACGGCAACGGCCGCTGGTCTGCCGGGGCATGGGCGAGTAGGCCAAACAGCTTGGCCACCTCTGGTGGAAAATAGCGATGGAATGAAGATAGGCATCGCCCCCATGGGCAATACTTCTTGGACTATGCGCACGGTGCTCGTTAGAAGAGCGTAAAAGCAACCGTTCACATTCGCCATATTGCGGTACCGAATTTTAAGGTTTGGCTGCACGCTACAGCGAAATCGCGTCCGCAAACGCGCAGTAGCGTCTGCAACTGTCTCTGTGATCGAGAGGCGAATTCGGTTTGATGATAGTGAGGCTGTAGATGCACCGTCCTTGGTATAAAAAGCGTGGGACAGAGCATGTCGCATGAAACCCCAATACAACACCGCGCTTCAATACTTATTCGCAAACCAGACCGCGTCTGCGATAATTTGGCTCCGCCGTCTCTGAACGACGTCGGGAAAAGCAAGCGAACAAGGCATCAATATTCCCGCACGCTGAATCGACCAATACAATGAGGGCCCGATGATTACTGTAACCAAGCTCATTTGTGCGCAACGTGATGCGGACGATCCCCTCCGACATATCCGCGAGCGATTTGAATTGCCCGAAAACGTCATCTACCTTGATGGTAATTCTTTGGGCGCGCTGCCGCGCACAACCTCCGCAACCTTGCAAAACACCATTCGCCAACAGTGGGGCAATGATCTGATTCGCGCTTGGAACAAGCATGATTGGGTCAATTTTCCAAAGCGGATCGGCGATAAACTTGCACAAATGCTCGGTGCGGCGCCTGGCGAAATCGTGGCGGCAGATTCTACCTCGATCAATATTTTTAAATTACTGGCCGGCGCATTAGAGCTGCCTGCGATTCGCAACAATAAACAGCGCCGCGTGATTTTGTCGGAAGCCGGCAATTTCCCTACCGATTTGTATATGGCGCAAGGTCTCAACGTGCTACTGGGAAATCAGTACACCCTAAAATTAGTCGCAGCCGATCAGTTGGCGGCATCGATGAATGAGACGGTCGCTGTAGCGCTGATCACCCAAGCTGACTATTGCAGCGGCCACCTGCATGACATGGCGGCACTGAATGTCGCTGCGCATCAAGCGGGAACCCGTATTTTGTGGGATTTGAGCCACACTGCGGGTGCCGTGCCCGTTTCGCTCAATGAAAGCGGCGCTGAAATGGCGGTGGGCTGCGGCTACAAATATTTGAATGGTGGGCCAGGTGCGCCTGCCTATTGCTATGTTGCGCGCGCCTTGCAGCCAAACTTCGCCACCCCACTCGCAGGCTGGTTTGGCCATCAAGCACCATTCGCATTTTCGCCAGAATACGCGCCAGCACCGGGAATTGAGCGTTTGCTGGCTGGCACGCCTTCAATTTTAGCGATGCAGGCATTGGATTGCGGATTAGCGTCGTTTGACGACGTTAGTATGCAAGCCGTGCGTCAAAAGTCGCTTGCCTTAAGCGATATGTTTTGGGCGTTAATGGATGAACACTGCGCTGGCCTTGGATTTCATTGCGTCTCGCCGCGTGAACACGCCGAGCGTGCAAGCCAGTTGTCATTTGCGCATGAACATGCGTATGCGGTCATGCAGGCGCTAATTGATCGCGGCGTGGTTGGCGATTTTCGCCAGCCTAATCTGTTGCGCTTTGGTTTTACGCCGCTGTATACGCGGTTTATTGATGTTTGGAATGCGGTGATGGTGATTCGCGACGTCATGCAAGCCAGCGCATGGCAAGATGCAAAATATCATCACCGCAATGCGGTTACTTAATCGGAGTTATTTTCATGAACACATTAGCGCCAATCCGTGTTGAATTCGATCATCCGCGCGTAAATAACTTTGGCGCGACGATGTCGGTTGATCATGCGTGGGCAAAGGTGCTGGTTGAGCCGAACGCCGCCGAGCGCATCGAACTCAAGGCGCGCATCAAGCGCTTGCTTAAAGCGCAAAATGCGGTGCTCGTAGCGCATTACTACGTGCATCCCGACTTGCAAGATTTGGCCGAAGAAAGCGGTGGTTGCGTTTCTGATTCGCTGGAAATGGCGCGGTTTGGGCGCGATCATTCTGCGCAAACCGTGGTGGTGTGTGGTGTGCGCTTCATGGGTGAAACGGCAAAAATTTTGAATCCGGAAAAGCTTGTGTTGATGCCTGAATTGGAAGCGGAATGCTCGCTTGATTTGGGTTGCCCGCCGGATGAATTTACCGCCTTCTGCGACGCGCATCCGGATCGTACAGTCGTTGTATATGCCAACACCAGTGCCAAGGTTAAAGCGCGTGCCGACTGGATGGTGACATCGAGCATCGGCTTAAAAATTGTTGAACATCTGCATGCAAAAGGAGAAAAAATAATCTGGGCGCCGGATCGGCATTTGGGTGGCTATATCCAGGCCCAAACCGGCGCAAATATGCTGCTGTGGCAAGGCTCGTGTTTGGTCCACGATGAATTTAAAACAGCGGAGCTGATTGAGCTGAAGAAGCAACATCCTGAGGCCAAGCTGCTTGTGCATCCGGAATCGCCGGCAAGCGTGGTGGCGTTGGCCGATGTGGTGGGATCAACCACACAAATTATTAAAGCGGCGCAAACCATGGCTGCCAACGCCTTTATCGTCGCCACCGACAAAGGCATTTTCCATAAAATGAAAGCCGCTGCACCGGGCAAAGTTTTTATCGAAGCGCCGACAGCGGGCAATTCGGCCACTTGCAAAAGCTGCGCGCAATGCCCGTGGATGGCGATGAATGGTTTGGCGAATTTAGCCGAGGTTTTGGAAAAACATAAAAACGAAATACATGTTGACCCGGCCGTGGGCTTGCTGGCCAAGCGCTCAATCCAACGCATGCTCGATTTTGCACAGGGGCTTAATTTGACTAACGCGATAACGCTATCACCGGGCAGCCATACACACGGCATTGGCCCCGCATAAAGTGGGGCAAAATGGCGAGCTGCTTGCGGTTGTATGAACATCTGATTGCGCACCAAATTGCGACCCGTATGCCTCCCAGATTGCACATTGAATCGGGCAGCGTATCGATGGGCGCATTGTCAAAATTCGTAAATTAATCGCTAATTTACGCATTTTTATCGCTTTTAGCCCGTTTTTGGAGCAGGTTTTCACAATTTGTGCAACTTTTCAGTGCCTAAAAACCGTGTAGTTGCGATACACTTGTGGCTAATGAAGCGGTAAAAATAGGGAGCGCTTTTTGAGATGTTTGGGTAGATGTTTTCGATGAAGCCCTGTTACATTTTTAAGCGAAACATGTTTGACGAGGCTCGATTTTTACGGCACACCGCCAATCTGCCGACAAGACGACATAACACGATGAGCACACAATTTAGCGACGCTGCCCGACAACAGCTTGATTTGGAGCCAGCCTTACTCGCCGAATTAACACGTGCACTATTGCCGTATCTGGGGCCGTACTCGATTACCACCGTCAAGCGCGCGAGCCGCTTAAGCCAAGATCCGAATGAAGTTATTCTGAACATTGCCAGCAATATTGAAGAGCCGGGCAAACGCGAACTGTTTAGCAAAAGTGCAAAACGCATCTTGCTGGAATACCAAGAGTCCAACAAGCCTACTAAATCAACGGCTGGCGTAAATGCGAATGTCAATGCAAGTTCAGGTTCGAATGGAAGTTCAAACGCAAGCAAGGCAGCGCCAGCGACTGGCAGCAGCGCGCAAAATGAATCCATGCAGCAGTCGACGGCGACGGTTCGCGGTGCCGCACCCATTACGCCCGAATTGATGCAACGCGGCGAAGCCGCATTGGCGCCGATTATTGGTCCATTAGCGGGCGTGTTGGTGCAGCGCTATGCGCGCGCCGCTGATAATTCACGTGATTTTTTCGAGCGACTGGCTACGCATTTGCGAACACCTGACGAACGTAATTCGTTTTTTGACAGCGTTCGCACGCACGCCAGTTTGTCGCAGTCTCAAGCTTCAAGTTGAGATTGTAAAAGTAGCGTGTAAAAAGTGCCTGTAGAAGGTGCGCCTAGTTTTTTGGTTTGGTGAGCATTGTCGGCATGGCGTCGGGCGGGCAAAAAATAACCGCGTCTGATCATTTGTTATCAGGCAGTTAGAAAATATATAACCGGAGAGCACCATGGGGCTACGCCTCAAATTTAATCTGATTCTATTGGCAGTGTTCTCTGCCGGCTTTTTGACTGTGGGCGTGGTGGCGCAACGTTATCTTGAACGTCAGGCCATTGATGACGCCGAACGTGCTGCACTCATGACGCTTGATGCTGCCGTGATGGGTAATATCAATGCGCGCACAGCGACGGCAATGGGTTCTCGTCTGGTCGAAATGAAGATTCGCGAATTTCCAGCCGACAAAGTGCAAAGCGGCATCAGCGGGGTCGAGGGCGAAGCGATTGCGCGATTCAAAGACAGCAGCAACAATCAGATTTCCGATATTTTCATCTCGAGCTCGGGCGATAAGCGGTTGGTTATTGCACGAAAATTGAATAGCATCGAAGATGCGGGAAAAATTCGTATCGCTTCAATTGACTTGATCCCTATTCTGGCGACCGCCAAAACGGCGCTTACGACCCTCATGAGTTCATTGGGCGCGGTCTTTTTTGCGGTCTTTTTTGTGCTGAATTTAATGCTTGACCGCCTGATCGTGCGCCCGATTGCTGAAATGGCGCGGCAGGCAGATGCCGTCTCGATTGGCGATTTTACGATCCCCGAATTCAAGCCTTCCACCAAAGACGAGGTGGGGGTGTTGGCGATTGCTTTTAATCGTATGCGCCGCAGCACCGAGGAAGCGATTGCGTTGCTGAAATCTTCCTGATGTTTTAGTTGCCGCCCCGCGTCATCAAACTATCGGCGATACAAATCACTCGCCCGATAGCTGCCTTGAAGATGACGCAGCCCGACCAAGATTGCCGCACTGGCTGGTAACGCCAGTAATAATCCAAAAAATCCGAATACCTGCCCAAACGCCAGCAGCGCAAAAATCACCGCGACCGGATGAAGGCCAATACGATCCCCGACTAGCCACGGCGTGACGGCAAAGCCTTCGAGCAACTGGCCGACACCGAACACTGTCCAGACCAAAAATACGCCCGTCATCGACGGAAACTGCATTACAGCAGCGACGGTACCCAGAAGCAATCCGGTGCCACTGCCTAAATACGGGACGAATACCAATATTCCGGTAATCAGTCCGACCGGTAATGCAAAGTTGAGGCCAACCAGCCACAGTCCGCCTACGTAATATACGGCCATCAGCACCATCACGCTCAATTGTCCGCGCAAAAACTCAGACAGAATTGCGTCGATTTCTTTGGTCAGCATCGAGACCGTTCCATGAAACCGCCGCGGAACCATCGCGTCCAGGTTGCCCAGAAGCGTACCCCAATCTCGCAAGAAATAAAACAGCACAACCGGAATCAACAGCAGATTGACTAAAAATCCCACTACTGCCAATCCACCCACGCTGACGGACGCAAAAATTTTCTTGGCGACACCACCCGCGTCCTGCAAATTATCGGTAATGAATTGTCGGAATGATGACGGATCGAGTGTTAATGACACGCCGAACTTGTCGTTCACCCAAGGCAGCGCATGGGTTTTGATCTGTTCCAAAAACGCAGGCATTTGCGCGATCAGCTGCGCGATTTCTTTGTAAAACAGCGGCAGGATGATGATGAGCAGCAGCGCAACCGAGAAAATCAGCAGCAGCACCGCTATCACCGTCGCCAACGAACGGGGCACGCCGCTTGCGGCTAGTTTGGTTACCAGTGGATCGAAGATATAAGCCAAAATCGCCGCCGCCAAAAACGGTGCCAAAATCGGTGAAAGTACCCAAAGCAGCAGTCCAAAACCGAGCATCGCGGCAAACATCGTCAAAATGTACAAATCCAGCCACGCCAGCGGACGCGCTCTCGTGCGGGCATGTAACCGCGTTAGCCACACCGGGCGCAGCGATATGTTCACGCGTGAACGCGGGTTGGCTTGAGAATGTTCAGGGCTTTTAGGAGTCATTTACAGTAAAATATGAAGTTAATTTATCCAATCGTAACCGAATCGTTCGTTCATAGGGTTGCATTTTTGCTTGCTAGCCAGTTGCAAACCGCTTGCAATCCATTTCAATCTAGTATCGCGCCGCCGCAAGGTCTCGCTAGGGTCTTTCTAAGTTCTCACTAAGTTCTCACAAAGGTCACACCAACGCCGCCTCAGCGCTGCCGTATCACATCCTCAATGTATCCTCACCGCACTGCACATCGAAAAAGTCCCTGCCATGACCAATCCCGCTTCAGAAAACCAACTTTCGCCGCTAACCTACAAAGACGCGGGCGTTGATATCGACGCGGGCGATCAGCTCGTTGAAAACATCAAACCCTTCGCAAAACGCACCATGCGCCCCGAAGTGATGGGCGGTATCGGTGGCTTCGGTGCCCTAGTAGAAGTCTCGAAAAAATTTAAAAATCCCGTCATGGTTTCCGGCACCGACGGTGTGGGCACCAAATTGAAACTTGCGTTTCATTTGAACAAACACGACACCATCGGCCAGGATTTAGTCGCCATGAGTGTGAACGATATTTTGGTGCAAGGTGCCGAGCCGATATTTTTTCTTGATTATTTTGCCTGCGGTAAACTCGATGTCGCCGTTGCTACGGATGTCGTCAAAGGCATCGCTTACGGCTGCGAATTGGCGGGCTGTGCGTTGATCGGTGGTGAGACCGCCGAGATGCCATCAATGTATCCCGCCGGCGAATATGATCTCGCGGGCTTCGCCGTCGGCTTGGTCGAAAAAGAAGCCATCATCACCGGCGCAACCATTGCAGCGGGCGATGTGGTGCTCGGTCTGCAATCGAGCGGCGCACACTCCAACGGCTATTCACTGGTGCGCAAAATCATTGAACGCAGTGGGCTTGATTTACACGCATCTGAAAATCATCAACTCGCTGCCGACCTGTTGGCACCCACCCGCATCTATGTGAAGCCGCTGCTAGCGCTCATGCAGACCGGTGTGGTGAAGGGCATGGCGCATATCACCGGCGGCGGCTTAACGGAGAATATTCCGCGCGTCCTGCCGGATGCCGTCACCGCCGTGATCGATCGTAAAAGCTGGGTTGCGCCATCAGTGTTTGCATGGCTGCAACAACAAGGCCAAGTTGATGATGCCGAAATGGCACGCACCTTTAATTGCGGCATCGGTATGGTGGTGGTAGTTGCCAAAGAAAACGCCGAAGCAGCCGCAAAAAATTTACGCGATGCTGGCGAAACCGTATTCGCCATTGGCAACATTCGCGAGCGTGTAACGGGCGAGAAGCAGACGATGGTTGTCTAGGCGCTGTGTAATACGCACGCTTAAAAAATTCAAATTCTATGAACACGCACATCAAACTTCGCTCCACCGAATTTATCCTCGAACAGGACGGCAAACCCTGCGGCAGTTGTGGCGGCGACGAGAGTTTGGCTTTCAAGTTTAGCTATGCATTCCAGCCTATTGTCGATCTCCAAAAACGACAGATTTTTGCGCACGAGGCACTGGTTCGCGGTCCTAACGGTGAGTCTGCACAAAGCGTGCTATCGCAAATCAATGAGGCCAATCGTTATCGCTTCGACCAGGCCTGTCGCGTGAAGGCGATTAAGACGGCGGCAGCGCTGAACATGTCGACGATGCTGTCAATTAATTTTTTGCCAAACGCCATTTACCGGCCTGAGGTGTGCATCCGTACTACGCTTAAAGCGGCGCTTGCCCATAACTTTCCGCTCGAGCGCATCATGTTTGAAACCGTCGAGGGTGAACATATCAACGACGGTAAATGGCTGGCGGAAGTGTTTCGCGAATACCAGCGGATTGGCTTTCTGACAGCGATCGACGATTTTGGCGCCGGTTTTGCGGGTCTCAGCTTGCTCGCTGATTTTCAGCCAGATCTAATAAAGCTGGATATGAGCCTCGTCCGTAATATCAACGAGCGCAAACCCAGCCAAGTCATCGTACGTGGCGTAACGCGCATCTGCGAGGAACTGGGCATCCGCATTATTGCCGAGGGAATCGAGACCCTTGATGAGTGCCGATTCCTGCAAGATCTCGGCATCAACCTGATGCAAGGATTTCTATTCAGCAAACCCTTGTTCGAGGCTGCCGCACAGCTTGAAAAGCTCGGTTGGCCGTCGCAATAAGTTTTTGCTGCCAACCAACCTGACACTGCTCCATTGACGGCGCTTCACTGACACTGCTCCACGGTCGTTGATCCACTGATTCTGCTCCACTGTCGCTGCTCCAAAATCCGTGATGCCCAATTCCCACATCTCAGCGTTTCTGGACTGGGTTCGCCAAAACGGACACCATGGAATTATTATTCTAAGTAGGCCATGGAGAACAAAATGTCAGGAACACCGAAGCGTGAGAAACGGCTACGCACGTCGCAAAAGCAATTGGCCAATGTGAAGCTGTTGATCGTTGATGAGCTGGGCTACGTGCCATTTACTGCAGTCGGTGCCGAACTGTTGTTCGAGGTGTTCAGCCGACGCTACGAACATGGCGCCACGCTGGTGACATCGAATCTGCCGTTTGACGAATGGACGAGCGTCTTGGGTTCCGAGCGACTGACCGGCGCGTTGCTCGATCGCCTGACCCATCATGTGCATATCCTGGAGATGAATGGCGAGTCGTATCGATTGGCCACCAGCAAGAAACAGCAAAAGCAAAGCGCGAAATCAAGATCTACGGTGAAGGAGGAAGTCGAGCCACTATAAAACATGTTGGGGGACGGGCTACGCTGCGCTTCGCCCGTAACCCCAAGAAATAAAAATCAGAAGTGCAAAACCAGAGGCCAACCCATCTTTTTTATTAACTTGACTGGTACACTTTTGGCACGCTACTTGGCACATTTTTACTCCGCGATTGACAGCTGGACGCAGGCAGCTACTGCCCCACCCACCAAGCCCAAGACACACAAGGCGGCAG
>JANYBL010000032.1 GCA_025360815.1 Burkholderiales bacterium | reverse complement strand
AAGTAAACGTCACATCGCCCACTTGCATGGTCGAGATTTTTGAGCAGACGGGATTTAATGTGGCGGCGAAGGTGTTGGATGCAGTTGAGGGAAAGTAGTCGACATGGCCATTAAAGCGTGACACAAGAATTTGAAAATATGAACGCGGTTTTGTTTAACGCCGATCCAGTTGGTATCAATTTTGAAGACAATACCGATGAATACGATTCAGAGACTGGAACAATTGTCGTTCGTTTAAAAGAAGCGTCCGCCGCCGCCCATGTTAAGGCGATTGTTTATGAAGAATTTTGCAAATGGTTTGACGCAGACACTGCTGGTGGCATAGAAGATTATGAAGATGCGTCAATATTAATTTGGAACCTGTGGCGCGACTCTCCTATGCGCAAAAATGCTATTGAAAAAGGTGTCCGTAAGCGAAGCGAACTGCACTACGTAGCGAAAAAGTTACTTATCAGAAGAAAAAATAAAAACTATTTTCCGGTACAAAAGGGTCGAACATGATTCAAAAAGGCCGCTTCACTGCAAATCTCGACGGCGATTTTGTGGTGTTCCTTATCGGAATGCGGATCAACAAACCGTTGCATATTCACAAGTGGCTGCCGGTCATCACGGCAATGCCCCGCATGCTTACTGAGCTTTACCAACTGCCTGAATTGGGGTTTCTACACGCAGAGAATTGGTTTGGCCGCACCACAATCATGGTCCAATATTGGCGCTCGATGGATCAGTTGTTGGCTTATGCCAAAAATCGTCAAGCAGCACATTTGCCTGCGTGGCAAGCGTTTAACAAAGCGGTCGGCACCGATGTTTCCAATGATGGCCCCGTCGGCATCTGGCATGAAACCTACTCGGCTTCACCAAATAGTTATGAAAACATTTACGTCAATATGCCCGCGTTTGGATTGGGCAAAGCCGGCAACCTGCAAGCGGTAGCGGGCAACAAGCAGTCCGCACGCGAGCGTTTGGGTAGGTAGGCGCATTGATTGATGACGTCCTAACACATTGGCGAAGGGAGCTTAATCGACATGCAAACCCCAATCCGAACGTTACGAATTGCCCGCCCCGTTACGGATCTTAAACGCGCCAAAGCCATGTACGGCGCGGGCTTGGATCTGCATGTCATCGGCCATTTCGAAGACCATGCGGGTTTTGACGGCGTGATGTTGGGGCGGGCTGAATTGCAATATCATTTCGAATTTACGCACTGTAGCGCACACCCAGTCACGCCCACCCCCACGCCAGAGGATGTAACGGTGTTCTACATTCCTGACGAAAATGAATGGACGCTGGCTTGCGCACGCATGCTGGCGGCGGGCTTTCGGCAAGCCGCTTCATTTAATCCGTATTGGGACGCACATGGTTGCACGTTTGTTGATATGGACGGCTATCGCACGGTGTTGCAAAACGCGGCATGGCGCTATGTTGAGGGTGATGGAAGCGTTTAAATTCCAAACGAAATTGATGAGTAAAACTGTGAATGCATCCACACTGCGAAATGGCCGCGTCCGTTCGGATGTATCCCTCGAAAACGCCGCGCCAGTGCTCGTGTTTCAGGTTTTAAAAACATAACTACGACAACTTAAAGCGCAAAATATGCCGACCATTTTTGAAAAGCTGAACCTAAAATCAGACAAATCAATTGTCGTTCTCAATGCGCCGGAGAGCTTTGAGGCAGAACTTGCGCAGCTTTCGCAGGCGAACATAGTTCGCGCGGTTAGCAAAACAAAAACGATCACCTTCGCGTTGGCGTTTGTCAAAATGCAGGCTGAGCTTGATTCGCTATCAGCAAAACTGGCCGATAAAGCGGAAGGTGATGCGCTGCTATGGTTCGCTTATCCGAAGAAAACATCGAAAAAATATCAATGTGAATTCAATCGCGATACGGGCTGGGATGCCATTCGACGAGCGGGCTTTGATTCAGTGCGCATGGTGGCGATTGATGAGGATTGGTCAGCGCTCAGGTTCCGGCGTGTTGAATTTATTAAATCTGTTAAGCGTGATTAGCGCCTGAAGTGGTGCGTGGGCGATTAGCGTTGTCTTGCTAATCAAATGAGTACAAAACACTCGGGAATTGGCCGGGAAAGCGTGTCCTAGGCATGTGTTCAGCATAGCTACCTACAAGCGTTAGAAGGTTTTCCAACTTGCCCATGAGCTTTGATTCATTTAACCGGTAGTTTCACGAACGGATACCGCGAAGATTTGCTTTGACTATTGTGCGAATCGCATGGCGCTTTGCAGAGGCGGTGAATGGACTCTGTCGGCAAGGGGCGGAAGTAGAATTTTCTCGAAAGCGCCCAAGCGGCATGGCTCTAAAGCTCCTGAACGTCGTGCAAAAGCACGGATTAAAGGTTTTAAGCTGAGAAATCGTTTTCTGGTACCGCCTTGCGTTCAGTATCACCAGCTCAGACTGCCGGGCATGCCCTTGAATGGACCAGCCAGCTTGCTTGTAATCCAACCGCCATAGAAATTGCCGGGTTGCGGCACCACAGTTTCGCCATCGACGCTGCATCGATCAAACGGGCCGGCATAGAACGCAACATGATCGCAGAGCAACGCGAACGCCTGGCTTGGGCTTGGATAGCTCCAGCCAACGCCGTGAAGCACGATGTCGCCGATCACAACGTCCCAATAGTGCGCCGCACCCTTCCATTCACAAAAAGAACTGCCGATGGCGCGCTGCAGCGCCCCCGGCGCAATGTCTGCCATCGGGATGTAGTAGCTGGGCGGATGGCTGATCTCCAGTGTCCGGATGCTCGCTCGGGTGTTGGCGACGATCGTGCCAGCATGCTCAATCACGATGTGCGCGGCGCTTGGCTCTGCGATTGCTGGGCGCGGATACGCCCAGACGCTCTCCTGCCCGGGCTTGGCAGAATCTGGCTTCGGCCTCATGTTAACCTTATAGAAGCCGCGTAGCATCGGCGCAGCGAGCAAGCGCAACCGTGCATGGCGATCAATTTGAACATAGTTGTATTGAGCTAAACTTGGGAATCCCCTGCAAATAGATGTTACCCGAGAATTTACCAAACAAGTGCCACGGCGGACCAACAACGAGCTGCGCGCTGGCGATGAACTGGGGCTGTACCGGAGGGTGTCGCACGATTGTGCAGAAATTCAATCGCCGCTTCGCGGCATTTAACGATTTCTAGATTTGCGAGCGGCAAATTCTAGTTGAAATTTTCTAGAATGTTTTGAGCTAGCGCCGGCCACCTGCTTCGAGGCAGCAAACCATCTATTTCAATTTGTCCCGATGCACATCAACGTATCGCAACATCGGACCCAGCATCTCCTCTTTTTCTGCGTCGAAGCCACAATGTTCCGTAAATAGTTTCGGATTTTTATAAGTTCCGAATAGCATGTCCCACCACACGATGTCACCGTAGTTATTTTTGTGCCGACCGTGCTGATGGTGAATGCGGTGCATCTCAGGACGCTGGAAGAAGTAGCCAATCCATTGGGGCGTGCGAACACTCGTGTGGTAAAAAAATTCACCGAGCGCTGTGCACGCCGTATAGATGGCGCAGGCCTCTACGGACAAGCCCAGAAGAGCGTAAACGAGTGCGCTGCCGATGAGCGAATTTACTATCATCTCACCGGGATGTTTGTAGAACGAGGTGATCAGCTCGATCCGCTGGGGGCTGTGATGGATCTGGTGGAACAGGCGCCACAGCACATCATTCTCGTGGCGCCACCGGTGCCACCAATAAAAGATGAAGGTCGCAATAAAGTAAGCGATGAGTCCGCCAACAACTGGCGAGACATAATCCGAGAGATGAAACACTGACAACGCTGCGAACCACCTCTCCCAAGTGATACCGGCTACCAACACGACGCCCAGTTGAACGAAGTTAATGGCGATTACGCGCAGCGGCCAAGTCTTCACGCGCGGCATGCACCAGCCGGGCCTCAATCTCTCCAGCACCATGCAACCGACGCCAATCACAATGATGTATCCCAGCATATAGGTCTCCTAGTCAGAACGGGTCAATGCTGGCTCTTCAGTCTGGCTTTTGTATGCCCAGATGCGGCGGAAATCGGGCTGAAATTGGCCGAATGCGCATCAGTATTTGCCCGGCGCACAAAACTTGCGACCAAGACGGCAGCGGCTGCAACTGCCAGCAAATGTTTGATCGTATGTCCGCTGAGAAAGCCTAATGCGTCGAATACAGCATGGTCGTTCAGCTCGAAAGCCTTGGCGAAAACGTAGAGCAGTATCGCAATACTGAACGCGATGCGATCGGCGCTCGGTAAGCGGGCAATCCATTGCCAAAGCGGAATGAGGACCAACGGCGCGCCCTGAATTAGCAGATAAGGACGCAGATCGCCCACGGCGATCGAGTCCGTGAACGACCACCAGAATACACTGGCGACGGCGGCCACGACGAGCGACGGCAAAAGCCAACGCGGCGCAGCAATGTGCGTCTCAGCATAAGAGCCAGCTAGCAGCCCAGCGCAGGCAAGTGCAATCGGTAGACGATCCCAAACAAGTCGGTCATTGTTTGGCATCAGGTGATAAAAGCTCGACCCGAACGCCGTCAGCGCCACCGCACCCAAGAAGACCGCATAACCGGGCCAAGCCGTGGCGATCGACGGTAGTTTTTTTTGCCTCTGAGTGCCCAGAACCCCCAGATGCTGACAAGAGCGAAACCAATGTTCGAGAGCACGTCAGCAGCATTGGGCAGACTATCCAATGCCCTATTGTCAGCAAACTCGTGATAGTGGGCGAATTGCGCAATCGGTCCATGCACCATCATCGCGGCTACAACGAGCAACATAATTCCGGTGGGTATCCAGCGCTTACTTTGTTCCATGTTCATCTCCTTTGGTTGGGTGGGAGTGATCATGGGGCAACGGTTCATAAAAGTGAACGACAATGCTGAAAGTGTTGAAGAATAGCGTAATCAGTATCAAATATTGATACACTCTGGCAATGACCGAGACTGAACGCCTCATCGCAATGCTCAAAAGCCTGTTAAAAAAACGGGGTTTTACCTACCGCCTGATCGGTAAGGAGTTGGGCCTTTCTGAACAGACTGTGAAAAGGATGTTCTCGAAGGAAGTCTTCACGCTGGGTCGGCTGGTTCGCCTTGCTTCGCTTCTTGGCATGAGCCTCGCCGAGTTGACAGACCAAGCAAGCCATGCAACACCGAGCATCCGCTCGCTAACAGTGGCGCAAGAAAAGGATCTTGTTGCCGAGCCAACCTTGTTATTAGTCGCGGTTTGCGTATTGAACAATTGGTTGCCAGCAGAAATCACTGGGAACTATAAGCTCACCAAGGCGGAGTGCGTAAAGCATCTGTTGAAGCTCGACCGACTAAGCCTCATCACATTACTTCCAGGTGATCGCGTGCGCCTGAATGTCGCTCGCGATTTTGAATGGCTTCCCAATGGGCCAATTCAGCACTTCTTTCGGAAAAAAGAAAAGGACGATTTTCTTACAAGCAACTTCGCGGAGCCTGGCGAAAATCTTTACTTTATTTTTGGATTGTTGACCCCGCCCGCCAAACTGAGATTGCAGGTTCAACTGAAAAAGCTGCGAGATGAGTTTGCAGAACTGCATAGAGAAAGCATGAGCGCGCCGTTTGACCAACGCAGTAGCGCTTGCCTCATGGTTGCGCAGCGCAAGTGGGAACCGAAGCGCTTTGCCGACATGCGCCGTAAATAGGGATAATCAGCGACAACTGCTTTTGAGAGAATTGGCTGTGAACTGTGAATGTCGGGCTTGGCACAATATTTTACCGCGGCATTCAGCCCACCGTAACTGCCTCAAATGAATTAAGCTTTTCTACACCGCGTTAGAACGCAATTAAGAGGATCAACTCTTAGCTACCAATCCATTGCAACTCTTCCGCACCGCTACCACCACCGCTACCACCACCTCTATCACCAGCTTTATCACCACCTTGGTTCTATCCCGAACCATCACTGAAACGAGAAGACCTTGACCTCATTAACCGGAAAAATCGCGATCGTTACCGGCGCTGGAAACGGAATTGGCCGTGCCACCGCGTTGGGACTGGCAGCAGCTGGCGCGAAGGTCGGCGTCTCGGATGTCATTGTCGAAGACGGGTTGCGTACCGTTCAAGAGATTGAGAATGCTGGCGGAGAGGCGATCTTTGTTGAGGCGGATATTGCCAATGAAGAGCAAGTAAAAAATCTGGTCTCGACGACGTTTGCTACCTTCGGTGGCTTGCACATCTTGGTCAATAATGCGGGGATTGGTGGCGGTGGTGGTCGTACCCATGAAGTCGAGCTGGCTGATTTCAAGCGAGTCGTTGATGTCAACCTCATTGGCACGTTCCTGATGTCTAAATATTGCTTGCGACATTTCTTGGCGCAAAAGTCCGGCTGCATCATCAACATTGCGTCAACGTACGGTCTGATAGGCGCCCCCAAAGCGCCAGCCTACTGCAGCACAAAGGGTGCGATCATCAACTACACCCGTCAAATGGCGGTTGATTACGGCCACGATGGCATTCGCATCAACGCGATCTGCCCCGGTTATATCGACACCGGCCTTAGCCGGCGACAAGCGGCCAACCCAAATGATCCAGTAATTTTGGCAGCAGTCGCCCGTCGAGAGAAGGCGGCAGCAATGCAACCTTTGGGTCGTCAAGCACAACCTGTCGAGGTGGCAAATGTCGCCGTCTTCCTATCCTCTGACGGTGCGTCGTTTATGACGGGTTCTATTGTTACGGTTGACGGCGGGTGTGTTACCACCTTCAATTACGGGGAAGCCAGCAACTAATAATTTTTTGCATTGCAGGCGGCGGGCAGCTGCCAATTGAAAATAAACGCTAGCGATAGTCGCCAGATGCATTCATCAAAATGGCTGGAAAGCCGCGCCAGTACTAGTGTTCTCAGATTGCTAACGCAGTCGGTCAGCACAAAAAACGCGGCGGCCAACGGCAAAAATCACTAACGCATCAAGCAATCAATACCCGCTCAAAATTCACGCCCCGCTCAACATAATCAACCAATGTCACTTGCTTGGGATTGCCGTGAGCTTGGTGATAGATATCGATTTCGCGGCCTTTGTGGACGAGGTTGGTGGGGACGATTAAGGTTTCCGGAATTTTAAGTGCCTCCATCGGCGGCAATCTAAAGCCCTGCACATAGGTCGTGCTAGTGCGGCCGCGCAGATCGCCATTGCGGACAGAAATAGGCTCAGGCTTGCCGGGCAACATATAGATGGTGACGATAATTTGCCCTTCGGTTTCTTCGACAATCTCACGCACGACGCCCAAATAAAAGACGCCGTTTTTACCAACTTTAATGCCGACCAATTTGCCAATTGCGACGCCGCGCGGGGAATTGCCGGGCCGCATGACGCGAAATGAGCCGCGGCTTTCATCGATGATTCCCCATGTTTCGGTGCCGTAGTTGAAGTCGGCATATTTGGCGCGAATGGTCGCCTCGGATACTTTGCCGAACATCGCAATATCGTTCGTCTCGGCGCGACTGAGTTCATGTTTAACGCCGGGCTGCTCGAATAGATCACCCGATAAAATAAAATGGGTTTCACTAATGCCGAATGAAAGAATGGCATCTTGCTCATCAGGTACATTCGACATCGGACGCAAGATGTTTCCCTCACACCATAATTGGTGCAAACGCTGCAAGTTGAAGGTCGCGTCGGCAATGTTCCATTCAGCGGGCAAATCGAGCGAGCCGGGTTCTTCGCCCGCCATCAGCTTTTTCAAACGCCGCCGCAGTGAGCGCGATAGTTCGCTCACGTCGAGCATGCGGACATGCGTGGCGGGCTGAATGTTTTCATGGAAATGTGCGCCCTCGTTTGAGAGCAAATCCACCGCGCACACGTTGCCTTGAATCGGGATCGAGATCGGTATTTCGGCCTGGATCGTTACCTTCTGTCCAAAGCGTTTTAGAACAGCATCGACAAAATCGATTTGCCGGGGCGACAGCTCGTAAATATTGGCCAATTGCCCCAAGAGTACGGCGGTATAGGCTTGCGCAACGCTGGAATAGCCGTCTAGCGCACCAACCGAATCCTTCATCTTAATATTGGTGAGGCCACGCTCCTCGGCCTCCATCCATTGCAGGTGCAGGCGCATCCAGAGCGCATTGTCGAAACGCCGGTAAATAAAACCGGCCATCAACATTTGCAAACCAATATAACGAATCGTGCGTTGGATAATGAGCGCTGAGTGTGCAGCAAGTTCTTCATGCTCGCCGGTGGCGTTGGTCCAACAGCGGCGATAGCCCGCTTCCATTTCTGAAATCAGCGTGCGCGACACGTTCCACGCGGCATATTCAGCCGACGATAGCGGAATGGTTTTGCCGGCGTATTTGGCGCGTTGTTCAGACAATAAAAACGCCACTTTTTCGCGCATAAGTTCCATGCAAGTCAAGCGTTCCAGCGGGACGATATTGCTTTCACTATCGCGATTGAATACCCGTAACGAATCGAGGATCGTTTGCTGGGCTTGCGAGATGTTGGTCATCGGGATGGTTTTCAGCCACGTTTTGCACGAACGCGCATCGTTGAAAAACAATGAGCCCGGTTTAGAGTTCGGTGAAGTTTGGATTGCCATATGTTTCCTCTTGATTCCTCGGTGCTGCATTGGTCGTGCAAGATTAGTGTTTAGTGGCGGAATTCAAATCAATCGAAATCGATCATTGCTGAAACGCGCGCCTTACCGTCTCCGCCCAGTCTACGTTGAAACCAGCCCTACTATCCGCTGGCGCGCTTAACGACGATGATGACGATGAGGCTGCGGGTGGCGCTTTTAGCGTGTCGACAGTTGCCCAAATTGGTTTCGGAAACGTCGCGTCATCATGAAACCGCGGGATCACGTGCCAGTGCAAATGCGGTGTCAGATTCCCCAAGCTGGCGAGGTTTATTTTATCCGGATGTAACGTCTGGCGCAGCATCGCTTCAAGACGAAACACAGCGTCCATGAACAGGCCGCGTTCATCGGAAGTGAGATCACTCATTTCTTTGACATGACGTTCCCAAATCACGCGGCAAAAACCACGATAGCTTTCGCCCTCAATGCCCATCACGCGAACGATTCGATAATTGGGGTGGCGAAATAAAATTTCGCCACCTTCGGATTCACAAAGCTCGCAGTTCGGCACGCGCATCACCGGTGTTAATTACTTTTGGAAGACGCTAAAGCCCGCCGGCGCCATGCCCGCGTTGGAGATCACGGTAGGGCTCGCCGCATTCGCGCCGCTCATCAACCAAACCGTGAGCGTCCCATCTGCGCGTAACCAGACGATGTCGGTCACGCCGTCACCGTTAAAATCGCCGGCCGCGTAAAATTTCCAGGTTGGGTCTGTTGGCAGCAGGTTGGTTGTCGAAGTCGCCACTGTGAGGGGGCTCGACGTGCACGAAACATTCGGGTCATCCGGGTTCGCAGTAGAAGCGGGAAGCGTCAGGCCAAATGCATTGAGCGACATGAGTTTGACATCGCCAGTGGAGGCGTTGCGAAACAAAATATCGCCACGACTATTGCCCGTAAAGTCAGCTAGTTTTAAGGCGGTAAAGCCAGCAGGTACAGTATCGACGCCAAAGTTCGCACAAGTGCGGGCTGTGGTCGCCATCAGCGCACGGATCGTACCGGCCGGGCTTATGTAGATCATGTCGGCCGCGCCATCGTTGTTGAGATCAATCGCGCCCAGTAGCGTCCAATCGAGTGGCGCGCCACCGCGTTTGCGGACTTGCGTCACCGTCTGGCCACCAATGAGGGGATCAGGATTAGGGCCCGTAAACCAGATATACGAAACACCAGTGTCGCGCGGATCCGCTGCCACATAGCGCCAGACGAGATCACCATAGCCATCGCCATCCAAATCGCCCACGGCTTGCACATCCCACACCGGCTTCACTAACCTGAGTGCTTGTTCGATAGTGGGTTGGACAAAGTTATCCCACTTGAAGACGCTGGAGCGGCCGTTGGCATCGAGCGCGGTCGGGTTTTGAAACGCCAAATCAGATTTACCATTCCCATCAAAATCGGCAATACCGACCAAGCGATACTGCGAGCCGGGATCAATCAAATTGCTAAAGCTAAATTGGTTATTGATCAAGTTCCCCGTGAGCAATTGCGTGTTGGCTGCGTTACGAAGCACGATGCCGCTTTTACCATTGCCGGCGATATCAATACCGCCACGTTTGGACAGCGCAATCGGGGTTTGCGAGGTGAATTTAGCAAACACCGATGCGCTGGCGCTCAGCGTTAATTGGCACGGGCCGGCGCCGGTGCAAGCGCCTGACCAGCCTGCAAACTGCGAGCCCACGCTGGGCACCGCGGTTAGCGTCAATATCGTCCCAGCCGGATTGGTTGTCTTACAGGTGGTGGCACAGTTTGCCGCTGCCACGCTGGAATTGACCGTGCCCGCGCCAGACCCTAATTGTGAAATAGTGAGATCCACATCGTTAATTGGTGTCAGCGCATACGAGAACATACCCCGCCCGAAAGTGGCCGCAACCAACGTGTTATTGTCGTACCAAAATAATTCACGCACCCGCACGCTTGCCGGGCCATCGTTGCTGGCGCTCCAAGTTGCGCCGCCGTTTTCGGAAGTGTAAACACCGTTGGCAGCGGCCACATAGAGCCAGTTGGCGCGGACGGGGTGGCGCTTGATATCGTGCAAGGTTATCTGCGGTAAATTGCTGCTGATGCTGGTCCAATTGACGCCGCCGTCTACGGTTTGCCATGCGCGGTTTGGCGATAGTCCGGAATAGACAACCCAAACACGATCCGGGTTGTCTTGATCAATCGTAATGCGATTGATTGTGCTCGAGGGCATGCCGGGCTTAGTCATTAAATCCCATGTCGGAGCAGCCGATAAGCCATTTTTGGTTCGATAAATTTGTGTCGGGTTGGAAGCGGAGTTTGAACCGTTGTGGCCAACCCAGATGACGTTTGAGTCGCTAGTTTGCACCGCAATGGCATTGATGTAATGTCGCGTTTGCGTGAGCGGAGAAAGCGTAACCGGCGCTTTGATCGCGGTCCACGTCGGGCTCGGCGCGGTGCGAACGTTATTGCTCACCCAAAGTGAATCAGCACCCACTAGCATACGGTCGCGGCTGTTGGGGTCGAGGATAAACGGTGAGATGAAATTCGTACGTTCGGTCGCGCTTGCCCCGCAATAGGTGTTGCCGCCTGAGACGCTTTTGAGACCCTCGGTAATACCCGCGCAAATATATTGGCCGACGCCGTTTACGGTGCGACGGACAGAAGCATAAACATATTCACTGTAGAGCGTTACATCGCTAACGGGATCAACCGCCGAAAAGCCGCCGTCACCGCCTGCGAAGCGATCCCAATTGATGCCTGCATTCAAGATGAGCGTGCCGTTATCTTGGGTGCCACCGATGATTTTGCCGCCTGCTGCGCGACTGCCCGCGCCGCCATAGAACTGGGTAACGCCCAAGTTGTTATTGAGTTTGGCCCACGAACTGTTGAAATCTTTGTTCGCCGAAAAAATATCATTGGCTCGATACAGGCCACCGTCGTTGCCGAAATAAACGACGGCCGCATTGGTGCTGTATGCAGGTGATGAAACAATCACATGATGATCTGCGTGCGGCTGAACGGCGCCGGGATCGGGCGTTGCACTTTGCCACGTGCTAATTTGAACAAAGCTGGCGGCTGCGTCCACAGATCGATAAAGGTCCAATCCGCCAACGGCAATATGATTGTTGTCAACTGGCGAAACCCAAATAGTATTGGCGTAATCGCCTTGGTCGTTTAGGTGTTTGGGGTTAGAAAGAAGGGTCCAATTTTGTCCGCCGTCGACTGAGTTCCAAACCTCACCTTTGTTGTTATCGAAGGATGCATATACCAAATCAGGCACGCTCGACGCCCACGCAATTTCAATGCGTCCTGCAATCGTCGGTGTTGCCAGTGAAACGGCTCGCCATGTTAAGCCGGCATCGTTGGAAAGATTCACCAGACCGTCTGAGCCCGTGGCGATGACGTTATTGGCATTGTTGGGATCGAACTTAACATCTAGTACTCTAAAATTTCCCGTCCGCGTCCAGCTTGCGCCGCCATTGGCCGAGCGCATCAGCGCGCCCAACGAGAGGTTGCTGCTTTTTGAAGTGCCTGCCAAGATAATGTTGCTGTTGGCACGGCTGACGGCGATACGATTCGTTGAGCCCCAGTTATCGCCTTCCGAATTGAGGGCTGTATCCGTTGTGGTGCTGGCAAGAAAATTCCACGTCAAGCCATTATCTGTACTCTTAAACATGCCGATACCGAACAGCCCGGCGAAACTCTCGCCGGTGCCCGCATAAAGGGTATTTGGATTGTTTGGATCCTGCGCCATGGCACCAATGGCTAAATTGCCCATGAAATCTTGTACGGCGCTAAACGATTGCCCGCCGTTCGTGCTGAGCCAAATGCCGCCGCTCACTGCGCCGACTAAAATACGGTTAGTGTCGCGCGGGTCAATCAAAATAGAACGGATACGACCACCGACGTTGCCGGGCCCGATATAGCTCCATTGCGCCGGCGTGATGCCAGCTGCCTGGTTCTTAGCACGTTCCGCGCGGCCTTTGGCGGAGGCGGCAAAAGCTGTGGCTGATTCCAGCAAATCGAGGCGAGCACTTTCAGCAGCCATCACCATCGTGGCATTAGGCTGCTTGCCATCATCACCCGCATCCCACATTTGCATAAATTCTCGCGCAGGCGCTTTGAATTTTTTGCGGTCTGGATTTTTGAAGAAACTACGATACTTCGCCATGATTTTATTGCGGTCATCTGGTGCCATGTTGCACACGCCCTGATTATCGGTTTTACCGATTTCTTTCAGTTTGGCGAGCATGATTTCTGGCAAATCCAGTGCGGCTGCAGCGGCCGCATCATCGGCTGCGTTGAGTGATGCGCATAGCGCCGGTGTGGTGGCGAATGCTGGAGGAAAAAAGGCGTCGGGGGCTGTGGGCGCTATGCCGGGTTTTGTCGAGGGGGGCGCTATTTTTGTGGCAACGTCAAGCCCTTGCTGCGTCGCGCAACTGCTCAACACCAAGACGGTAGAGACGGTCGCAGCGGTTACAAAGAATTGAGACGAAACGAAACAATTTGCAGAAAAAATTTTCATGGCGGGTGCTCTCTGAAAGCGAAAAAATGGCGCGCAAAAACAGATAAGCGCCAATTGTATAGCAGCCTTGGCGCCAAACGACAAATGTGTGAATGGCCGTGCCGTGGTGTCGCCAAATACCGACACCAAACCGAAAGCGGGTGGTATCCGATGAAAATGCAAACGAATGACTAAAACCCTACAACAACACCCGTTCAATCCCGCCGTTGTTGGCCTTCGCGACGTAATCAGCCATCCAGTTTTTACCAAGTATATGTTTGGCAATTTCAACCACGATATAGTCGGCAGTGGTGCCAGAATCATTGTCAAAGCGCGATAAGCCTTGCAGACAAGATGGGCAAGAGGTGAGAATTTTTATTTTGCCCTTGAATGGTTCGGTGCCCGCAAGCGGGGATGCAATTTCATTGGCAGCTAGCGCTGGCGCGGGGTTTGGAGCGCTCGCTGCCACCACGGGCAAATTTCGTAACGCTTCCGCGCCTTTGCGCATTTCTTCTTCTTTGCGGAAGCGGACCTGCGTGGAAACATCCGGACGTGTAACGGCCAACGTGCCAGATTCGCCGCAACAGCGTTCGTTTTGGGTTACCGCGACACCCATCAATTCGTTCACCACTTTCATCGGTTGATAAGTTTTCATCGGCGAATGACAAGGGTCGTGATACATATAACGAGTGCCGGTAACGCCTTCAAGCTTCACACTTTTTTCGAGCAAAAATTCGTGAATATCTAACAAGCGACAACCGGGGAAAATTTTCTCGAATTCATATTTTTGCAACTGATCCATACAGGTGCCGCAGCTCACGATCACGGTTTTGATGTCGAGATAGTTGAGCGTATTGGCGACGCGATGAAACAGTACCCGATTCTCCACCGTAATCTGCTCGCCCTTTTCTGCATTGCCCGAGGCTGTTTGCGGGTAGCCGCAACACAAATAGCCGGGTGGCAGGACTGTTTGCACGCCGACTTCAAAGAGCATCGCTTGCGTAGCCAAGCCAACCTGCCCGAACAACCGTTCGGAACCGCAGCCCGGGAAATAGAACACGGCTTCCGCATCGACATTCGCTTTTTGCGCATCCCTAATGATCGGAATCACCGTGTTGTCTTCAATATCGAGCAACGCCCGCGCCGTTTTTTTCGGCAAGCCGCCCGGCATCGGTTTA
>JANYBL010000030.1 GCA_025360815.1 Burkholderiales bacterium | reverse complement strand
CACATTAGACACAATTGTCGTAACAGGTCGTGCCGATACGTCCGATAAATTCAGCACCAGCGCGATGGGTGCAGGAACCAGCCTCAGCCGCGCGGATTTGGATGCCTTCGCATCCATCCAGCGTAACTTGCAAGACTATGCCCGCCTAGACCCGCGTGTTTCGCAAACCGATAAAGAGCGCGGCGAAGTTTCTGTCGGCGGCCAAAACTCCCGTTACAACAAGATTACCGTTGATGGCGTGAATATTAACGATACCTTCGGCTTGGAAGCGAACGGCCTGCCAACTGCGAAACAGCCAATTTCGATTGATGCGATTCAGTCAGTGCAAATCAATGTCTCGAATTACGACGTCACGCAAACGGGCTATACCGGCGGCGGGATTAACGCGGTCACTAAATCGGGGACGAATGATTTCAAAGGCTCGCTTTACAAGGTTTCGCGCAACGACAATTGGTCTGGCAAACGTTATAACCGCGCTACCAATATTTACACCGCTGCGCCTTTGTTCTCGGAAACGACAAAGGGCATCACACTCGGCGGACCAATTATTAAAGATACGCTGTACTTTTTCGCGTCCTACGAAGAAAAAGAAGGTCCGCCCTCGAGGGGTATCCCCGTCGTGGGGCCGATCGGTAGCGCGTTGCCGAACGTCATCGGCATCACGCCAACAGCCATTACCGGTGCACAGGCTATTGGCACGAATAAATACGGCATTGATATCGGCACCGCTGATCTGCCGCAAACGCAGCTGAAGGTTAAAGATGAATTGCTCAAGCTTGACTGGAATATCAGCGCCAATCATCGTGCCAATGTTCGCTATACCAAGACTGAACAATCTGACCCGCTGTATTCCAACTTTTTTGCAACCGGCACGACTTCGCTAGCGCTAAGCTCGCATTTTTATCAGCAAAATAAATCAATTGAGACCACCGTAGGCCAGTGGTTTGCGGATTGGACACCGACTTTTTCAACTGAATTTAAAATCTCGCAGCGCGATTACAACAGCGAGCCAAAGAATGCGGCCAATTTGCCGCAGATTCAACTGGGCTTTTCAGGCGCACAGCCGGGCATTCCCAACGGCACGCGTAACCTGTTTTTTGGCACGGAACAGTTCCGTCACTTCAACAAGATTGAAACCAACACGCTCGATAGTTATTTCGGCGCCAATTGGACGCTGGGCGCACACGAATTAAAGCTTGCGACTGACTACCAAGACAATAAAGTTTTCAACGCATTCTTGCCGAATTCCAAAGGCACTTATGCTTTCAACTGTGAAAGCGGTTATGCGTACACCTTTGGCACCATTAACTGTGGCACGGCAACGGCGACGCAGATTGAAACAGCCGTACTGGAAAACTTTAATCGTGGCCGTCCTTCAAGCTACCAGTTACAAATACCCGCGCTACCAGGCGGGACATTAGCCGATGGTATTGCGCGATTCCATGTGACCGACATCGGTATCGCGCTGCAAGATTCCTGGACCGTCAACTCGAATTTGACCTTGCTCTTCGGTGCTCGTTTGGATACGCCGGGTACCAAACAAAAGCCATTGCAGAATAACGCCGCTGCCGCTGCAGGTATTGCGGGCAGCGTAACGGGCAATTCCGTGGTCCGTGCCACGGGGGGCTTTGGTTTAGACAACACTACAACGATTGATGGGCAAAATTTATTCCAGCCGCGCTTCGGTTTCAACTACACGTTTGATTCCAAGCGCCCCATGCAATTGCGGGGAGGTTTTGGCCTATTCCAAGGTGCATCACCCACGGTTTGGCTATCCAACGTCTACACCAATGCCGGCGTCGCGGTCCGAAACGTCGGTTGCGGAATTCCCGGATTTGCAACCTGTCCGCAGACCGATGGTATTTTTAGCGCGAATCCAGCGACCCAACTCACCAATTTGCCCGGCGCAGCACCCGCGGCTAACGTTGACTTATGGCAGTCCGGCTTGGCGCAACCGTCGGTTTGGAAAGCCAACCTAGGCTTTGAGCATGAGCTGCCCTGGTTTGGGATGGTGGCAGGCGTTGAATATTTATATACCAAGACCAACACCGGCTTGAATTACCAGCACTTGAACTTGGGCGCGCCAACCAAAATTGGTAGCGACGGACGCGAGTTCTATTACAACCCCATTGCGCTTAACCCCGCCTGCTGGACTGCGATTGGCGGCACCATTACGACAGGCGTATGTGCTGTCACCGGGCCTCGTACCCGTGCGTTGAGCAATGCTGCTTTTGCCGACGTAACGCTCGCAACCAAAACCAAACTCGGTGGCGGCAATTTGGCCAGTGTCTCATTAAGTGGTCAGGCTTGGAACAGCGTCAGATGGTCACTGGCTTATACCTACACCGATGCAACTGAAGTTAGCAACTTGCAAAATACGATTGCAACCTCAAGCTACCGCGCACGGGCGGCATTGAACCCCAATGAAAACGTCACAGCGAATTCGAGCTACCTGGTCAAAGACCGCTTTAACGGCACGTTGACTTGGAGCAAAGCGTTATTTGATAACAAACACAAAACATCAGTTGGCTTCTTCTACGAAGGCCGCGCCGGTAAGCCTTATAGCTGGACCTTTGCCAACGATGCCAACGGCGATGGGTACGCCGGAAACGATTTGATGTACATCCCGAAAGCGCCCGGCTCTGGCGAAGTTGTTTTTCTGGGTGATACCGCGACCGATAAAACCAATGAAAACCGTTTCTGGTCAATCGTCAATAGCGACAAATACCTCAAGAGTGCAACTGGCAGCGTAGCCAAGCGCAACGCCAACTTTTCGCCTTGGAGCAATAGCTTGGATATGCGAGTCAGCCAGCAATTTCCGGGCTTTGATAAAGGTCATAAAGCAAGCTTTACCCTGGATCTGCTGAACGTCGGCAACATGGTTAATAAACGTTGGGGCCGTATCGATGAGATTCCATTCAACGCAGTCGGTGGCGAGCGGCGCACACTCGTAAACTTTGTTGGCTTGGATGCGCAAGGCCGATACGTTTACAGCGTTAAAGCAGCAGCCGATGATTTTGTGACCCGCCAGCAACGCGGCGAATCGCAGTGGTCGATGCAAGCAACGGTTCGTTATGAATTTTAATGACTCGTTTTTCAGGCGAAACATCAAAACAGCCAATAGAAATATTGGCTGTTTTTGTTTGGCTCTCCGTTTAGGTGCAATCGACTGCGGCATTGTCGGATCGCTAAACAATTGCGACGGCAGGTATAATTGAGGTGTGAAACAACTCGTCCTCGATCTTATCCCGCCGCCGCATCCCACCTTCGACAATTTTGTGCCGGGTCGCAATGCGGAAGCATTGTGTTCGCTGATGGATAATGGCTCAAAGTCTAACACTGGCGCGGCGTTTGGGTTAGTCCCTCCCGATGGTGTCGCTAAAAATTCTAACCAAATTTTTTACTTGTGGGGCGAATCGGGGAGCGGTAAGACGCATCTTTTGTCCGCGCTGGAAAACGTGGCGGGAGCGTTTTTTTTGAGCGCGCGTCAACTCGAGGCCGAGCTGGAGGCGGGGACGCCTTCGGCTCCGGGCTACGTATTTGATGACGCCCAAACGCTCAACGATGCTCAGCAAATCGGCCTCTTCAATTTAATCAATTTCGTCCAAGCATCGAACAACACGCCAAACAAGATGCCTGGTCGGATGGCACGTGTGATCGTTGCGGGTAATACCGCACCCCGCGATCTGCCGCTGCGCCCTGAGCTGACCAGCCGTTTGGGTTCAGGCTTGGTGTTTCAATTGCATCCCTTGAGCGATACCGAAAAAGCTGTCGCGTTGCGTGCCCACGCCAAGGCGCGCAGTTTTACGCTGCGTGATGAAGTCATCGCCTACTTATTGCGCCACGCGCGCCGTGATATGGCATCCCTAATTGCGATGCTCGATGCGCTTGATGCGCACTCATTGGAAACGGGGCGTGAAATCACGCTGCCATTGCTGCGTCAGCTGTTACAACCCGCTCCGCAGCCCGTAATGCAATCCGGCTCGCAATCTACCCTCCAAGCTGCGCCTCTCCAATCAACTTGACTTACGGTATACGTTAATAATGAACTTAGCCCTGTTTGATCTCGACAATACCCTGCTGCATGGCGATAGTGACCATGCATGGGGCGAATTTTTAGTTGCAGAAGGCATTGTCGATGCTGCTGATTTCAAACAACGAAACGATGTTTTCTATCGCCAATACAGCGCCGGCACTTTGGATATTCAAGCCTATTTGCAGTTCGTCCTTTCCACCATCGCCGGTAAAACTGATGGCGAACTGGATAGCTGGCGGCAAGGCTTTATGCAAAAACGGATTGAGACGATGATTCACGATGCGTCGTGGCCGTTGCTGGCGAAGCATCAAGACAACGGTGATTTAGTCGCGATTGTGACGGCCACCAATGCCTTCGTCACCGAGCCGATTGCCGCGCGGCTCGGCGTTGCGCATTTGATCGCTTGTGAGGTTGAAAAGCGGGATGGTCGCTATACCGGCAAATCAACCGGCGTGCCGTCGTTTCGTGAGGGGAAAATTTATCGCGTCCACGCATGGCTGGAAGGGCAGGGCAAGCGCATCGATGATTTCGAAAAGAGCTATTTTTATAGTGATTCACTGAACGATTTGCCGCTGCTCAAACTGGTATCGCATCCGATTGCGGTTGATCCCGATGACACCTTGCGTGCACACGCAACCGCGCAAGGTTGGCCAATAATGTCCCTGCGTAACGATCAAGGTAGAGGTCAAAATAATGGTCAGGGTCGAAAAATATCGCCCACGGATACACACGATAAAACAAAAAGCCAAACGCAAGACCAGTTGAGGGCAACCATGCAAACGAGCAATGTCGCGTGATTAAAAAATTCATTCAGCGCGTGCTTGGTGGTCTTAGTCCCAGTGGTCGCAAGGCGGTCGCTCGAGGTGAGGTGCTAGAAAAATCGAAAGTCTCCGCCGGGCGTGCCGTTCGAAGTAAAAACGCCCCAAGTGCCGCGTTAGCGCTAGTCTCTGAAAAGTCCCGCGCCCATCCCCGCAGCCGTGTGTACACCCAAGCCGAGCACGGCGTTGATCGCCGCGATATTTCGGATGCGGCGCTGCGTACCTGCGAAGGCTTGCAAGACGCTGGCTACGAGGCATTCGTGGTCGGCGGTGCGGTACGTGATTTGTTGATAGGCCGGCACCCCAAAGATTTCGATGTGGCCACCAGCGCAACACCTGAACAAGTTCGGAATGTGTTCCGCCGCTCGCGAATTATCGGTCGCCGGTTTCGAATCGTGCATGTCATGTTTGGCCAAGAAACAATTGAAGTGACCACATTTCGCGGGGCGGGTGGCGGTGCAGCGGACGAACCGGCGATTGAAGAACCAGTGGAAAACATGGCTGCTGCCGTATCCAATACCAGTTCCGGTGTGAGCACCGATGAATCCGAGGCTGAAGAGCCACAAACCCGCTCACGCCGCCGCCAGCGCGACCGTGATTTTCGCCGCAGCAACGAAAAAGGGCCAACATCCCAAGCGGATGAACATGGCCGTTTGCTGCGCGACAACGTGTTTGGGAGCCAAGAAGAAGACGCGATTCGCCGTGATTTCACGATGAACGCGTTGTTCTACGATCCATCGCGTGAAGAGATTTTGGATTATGTGAATGGCGTTCCCGATATCCAAAAAAAATGTGTGGTGATCATTGGCGATCCGGTCGATCGCTATCGCGAAGACCCCGTGCGGATGCTCCGTGCGGCACGCCTGGCGGGCAAGTTGGGTTTTACCATCGATCCCGCCACCGAAGCGCCGATCGCTGAAATGTCGGCGCTGCTGGCAAACGTGCCGCAAGCGCGGCTGTTTGATGAAATGCTTAAATTGTTACTGTCGGGCCATGCTTTGCTGTGCATCGAAAAACTGCGTTCGTTGGGTTTGCATCAACAATTACTGCCTGCGATTGATGGTCTGCTGCGCGATGAACAAAGTCGCCCGTTTGTCACCCTGGCTCTGCGACGAACGGATGAGCGCATCGCCGCCGATAAAGGTGTTTCACCCGGGTTTTTATTCGCCGCGCTCTTTTGGTTCCCAATGCTGGCTCGTCAGCGGGAGCTCGAGGATAAAGGCGTGCGCCAGCTGCAAGCTATGCATGAAGCGATGGATGATGTGTTGGATCAGCAGCGCAAAACCTTGGCCATCCCGCGCAGGCTTGACCCGATGGTCAAAGAGCTATGGTTAGCGCAGCCGAAATTTTTACAGCGTTCTCAGGGCAAAGCGCATCGCACGTTAAGCCACCCTCGGTTCCGCGCTTGCTACGATTTTTTCGAGTTGCGTGCGCTCGCGGGCGACGCGCCGCATGATGTGGCGACATGGTGGGAGGCGTTTCAATTTGCCGATGACGATGTGCGCGAAACGATGCTACAGCCAGATGATGAGCCCAAGAAAAAGCGCAGCCGTAATCGTAAAAAGAAAAAACCGGTTGTGAATGACGCCCCGATTGCGTCAGTTCAGGGTGAACTCGCGATTGGTGACACTGATAAAACCGACGATGCCCACTCAACCGAAAAGATCCACGAATGAGCCGCCAGCATGAGCTTGAGTGTATGAGCGCCATAGAATGAGTCTATCTGCCACCAACATTAGCGCGTTTCGCTCCACAGTCTATGTTGGGCTGGGCGCGAATTTGCAGCACCCGGTGTTGCAGATCAAACGGGCGCTACAAGAGCTTGATGAAATTCCTGAGGCCGAACTGGTGCGCGTCTCCTCTTTTTATGAAACAGCACCGATCGGCATATTAGATCAACCCGTTTTCATCAATGCCGCCGCTGAAATAGCGACCACGCTTGCGCCGCAAAAGCTGCTTGAGCATCTCATGGCGATTGAGGCAATGCATTCGCGCACCAGGCTGGAAAAAAACGGTCCGCGCACACTGGATTTAGATATTTTGATTTTTAATGAGTGGCGCATCAACGAACCCGATTTGGTGACCCCGCACCCGCGCATGCACGAACGTGCATTCGTGTTAATTCCCTTGGTAGAAATCGCGCCCGACGTTTATATTCCGGGTAAGGGCTTCGCTAAGGAATGGCTGGCAAGAGTAGGTACTAGCGACGTGCGTTTGTTGCTGGAGTAATGTCTGATGGTGTTGAAAAGGGATTGCCGGTAATGCTGAATATGAACATAGCGACAAACCATATAGCGTATCTAGGGGAATGAATATTACCGTGAATAATACCGTGAACCCGGTGGTTGGCGGCGCTTCCAATAGCCTCGCCCGCTACCGCTATATCGTGGTCGAAGGACCGATTGGCTGCGGAAAATCGACGCTCGCGCGCTTGTTGGCCGACCGCTATAGTGCAAATTTATTGTTGGAAGACCCGACGGCCAATCCGTTCTTGCCGCAGTTTTATCGCGACATGAAACGCTATGCGCTGGCCACGCAAATGTTTTTTTTATTCCAGCGGATCAACCAGCTCTCGGCCATCCGCCAGCCGGATATGTTTGAGAAAAAAACCATCGCGGACTACATGCTGGCCAAAGACACGCTGTTTGCAAGACTAACGCTAGACGATAACGAATTTCAGCTCTATTCCCAGCTCTACAATCATCTGCGCCCGCAAGCGCCAACACCGGATTTGGTGATTTATTTACAAGCCTCCGTTGATTCGCTGTTGAGCCGTATTCAGCGCCGCGCCCGCCCTATGGAGCGCGGCATAACCGAGGACTATCTGATGCGGCTGAGTGAAACCTATACCCGCTATTTTTACGACTACACGGAGTCGCCGCTGTTAATTGTGAATAGCGACCGGTTTAATTTTGCCGATAACGCAGAGCATTTGCAGATGTTGTGCACACGTGTCGAATCGTTGCGTGGCATGCGCGAATACATGAATGCCGGCTAATTTTTTGGTTCAATGTGATGGAACTTATTCATTCTGTTTCTGATTTGCGTGCCCGGCTCAAAGCTGAGCCTGACATAGGCTTTGTCCCGACGATGGGAAATCTCCATGCCGGGCATATCGACTTAACCCGGCTCGCCCGCGGTCGAGTGGGACAGTCGGGCGTGGTGGTGGTATCTATTTTTGTGAACCGATTGCAGTTTGGTCCCAGCGAGGATTTTGATCAGTATCCGCGTACGCTTAAAGATGATTGTGAAAAATGCCGCCAAGCTGGAGTGGATGTCGTGTTCGCACCTGATGAGCATGAGCTGTATCCGGAGCCGCAGCAATACAGCATCGAGCCACCCGAAATCCAACATATTCTGGAGGGCGCGGTGCGTCCCGGGCATTTTCGCGGTGTCGCGACCGTCGTCATGAAGCTCTTCAACATGGTGCAACCAAGCGTGGCCGTGTTCGGCAAAAAGGATTACCAACAATGCCGGGTGCTCGACAATATGGTGCGGCAACTGAATTTGCCGATTCAAATGATTTTGGCCGATACCGTCCGCGCTAAAGACGGCTTGGCTTTATCGTCTCGCAATGGGTTTTTAAGTGCTTCAGAGCGCTTGGAAGCGCCGCAGCTACAGCGCACGCTATCGGCGATCAAATCGCAGCTTCAGGCAGGTCCGCAGAACGCAGGCGCTATTGCAAAGCTTGAGGCTCAAGCCATCGCGGATCTTCAATCGCGGGGCTGGCAGCCTGATTACATCACGGTCCGCCGCCGACTCGATTTACTGCCGCCCACGTTTTCGGGTGGAGTTGCCGATAAATCGCTGGTAATCCTCGCAGCCGCCCGTTTGGGCATGCCCAGGTTGCTCGATAATCTCGAGGTTTCGCTTTAACAGAACGAGCAATTACTGCTGTTCATAACGTACGCAGGCGCAAATATTGTTGCGCCGCACAAAAGCAAATGCTACGCTGCTGTCCAAGTTGAATGACGTTCACGCTAACCATCGGCGGCCATGTTCGGCGCGGCGGGTTCGGCGGGTTTTTAGGCACGTCGGCGGCCCAATTATTAGTGTATTTGATCTAAATTCCAAACCTATAATCCTTAAAGTTTATCGCATTTTTTACTGATTGATGCTGGCACTCGTGCTGTCTTTTTGCTGCATTTGGGTAGTATTCCTGAGCGCCACAATCCCACGGAGGGGATAATGCAACGTACCATGTTGAAGTCGAAAATTCATCGCGTCACCTGCACGCATTGCGAGGTGCATTACGAGGGTTCGTGCGCGGTTGACCAAAATTTATTGGATGCGTCAGATATTAAGGAATATCAGCAGATCGATATTTACAACGTCAATAATGGCCAGCGTTTCACGACCTACGCCATCTCTGCCCAGCGTGGCTCGGGCATCATCAGCGTGAACGGTGCGGCGGCACGATTGTCTGCGCCCGGTGATTTGCTCATTATCGCGAGCTATGCTGTTTACAACGAAATCGAACTCGCTACTTACCAGCCTGATTTAGTATACGTCGACGAGAAAAACCGCATCAAAGACAAACGCGGCAAGATTCCGGTGCAAATGGCTGGCTAAATAGCAGTCCCTCGGCTCGGTCAACGTCTGGTAGGTTGCTGCAGCATCAGGTGCGTCTGTGATTGTCTTTGTCGCTACGTTCGTGCTGCATTTTGTATATTTTGCGCTCCTCGCTGCGCAGCCATGTGGGTTCGCTTGATCATCGCAAAGGTAGAATTTTCCGGGTAGGCCACAACGCGATTGCGACCGGCGGTTTTGGCGGCGTAGAGCATTTCATCTGCGAGCCCGACTAAATGCAAAACGGCTTCAGCATCCTCGAAGGTATCGGCCTTGTTTTTGGCACGACTTTGTCCTAGATTCTGCTCGGCTTTGTGTTGATCTTTGCGTTTTTCTTCCCGCGCTAGGCCAGCCACGCCGCAGCTTACCGTGATGCGTATGGTTTTACCGGCGCTTTGCGGATGATTGAACGAGTTTTTGCTTACGGCATGGCGGATTCGCTCCGCCAAGCCCTGCGCTCGGTCGATTTCAACGTCGGGTAGCAGTACGCAAAACTCCTCGCCACCGTAGCGCACCAATAAATCTTCGCGGCGCAAACAGCCAAGCACAATTTGTGCAAATTGCTTCAAAACGGCATCGCCCGCCAAATGGCCGTGCTCATCATTCACGATTTTAAAATGGTCAAGATCTAGCATGATGATAGACAGCGGTGTGCCGGATCGACGGCTACGAGCGACTTCTTTCTCAGCCAGTTCCAGAAAAATGCGCCGGTTGAAGGTCCCGGTCAACGGGTCGGTCATGGCGAGGCGCTGCGCATATTGTTCGGCACGATCTTTGTGGAGTACGAGAAAGCCGACCGAGGTCATCAGGATCACTGAATTACCCACGAAATAGCCCACGTTCAGAAGAATATCAGGCGCAAACAAATTGTTATAGCTCGTCGGGTTTAAGAGCAAGGCAATGGCGCGGACATAGAGCGCGATTGCTGTCATTAAATACCCGCCTGCGATCAGCCAGCGCGCGGATTGCTTGTCTCCATCATGCAGACGGTTGGCAATTACGCCCAAACCCATGAGAGCGGAGCCATAGACGATTCCATGGAAAATGTTTCGCGCTGCGAAGGCATTGATTAGCGCCGAAAAACAAAACAACATGACCAGTGTCGGGATGACGTGCCACCAAATGCTCAAACGTCGGCCGTAAAACTCCAATAATGCGCTAGCGTGCAGCGTGATGCCCAACATAAAAAGTGCGTTCGGCAAGACCACCGAAAAGAATTCGGGAATGTGTCCCCGCGCTAACAACAATCCAAACATGAGGCCCTGCAAACACAACGAGAGCGCCCATTTCCCCAAGCCGTCATGAAGGCGATTGCCAAGCGCAATGATCAATGATGCGGCCAACACAATGCTGGTCGCAATCATTGAAAAGAACATGGTTTTTACGTCGAGCATGGTTTCGTTTTGATGCAATGAATCAAATCACGATATTTGCAACGCTGTTTGGTGGTAACTGTGCTGCCACCAAAGCGACAGAATTTGAGAAGGTAAAAACTTACATTTTTCAAACAACTCCCCAGTATAAATCAGTTAATATCCGACCGCCATCCCGTCTTTGCGGTGGTCACTGCCCGCGCAATAATCTACTGTAATTCCATCATCGAGCCGCCAGATTAGTTGCGCGCCGCCGAACGCAAAATTGACGGCTTCGGCCGAGGCCAAATGATGTCCCAGTGCCTGAAGGCCGTCCTTCAACGCGCTGCCGGCGGTGGCGCTGCGAGATACCTTTGGGATATCAATGCTGGCGTTTGCGCTTTCCTCCAAGCCAACGGTGCCGTCGTTATTCACAACCCAGCGCGGTGCGTCCGATGCTGTTTGCGGGTTTTGTTCATAGTCGCAAATCCGCGTCACCATCTGCACATGGCCTTGCGGCTGCATGTGTCCGCCCATCACGCCGAAACTCATGAGCGGATTGTTTTTGCGGTCAGTCAAGAATCCGGGAATGATGGTTTGATACGGACGTTTGTTGGGCGCTACTTGGTTGGGGTGACCGTTTTCTAAGACAAACCCATAACCGCGATTTTGCAGCGAAATACCGGTGTTGGGCACGACAATGCCTGAGCCAAAGCCCATATAGTTGGACTGGATAAAACTCACCATCATGCCGTTCGCGTCAGCCGTTGTTAAATACACTGTGCCGCCTTGCTGCGGGATGCCAAAGGTTGGCGCGGATGCGTGTTTCATATTGATCAGCGCTGACCGTTTTTTTAGGTATTCGCGGTTTAGTAGTGCGGCCACCGGCATGTCCATGAACGCCGGATCCGCGATGTAACGATAGGCATCCGCAAATGCCAATTTCATGGCCTCAATTTGTAAATGCACGCTTTCTACGGAATCAACTTTTAACGAGCGCAAATCGAAATTTTCCAATATTCCCAAGCATAGTAAGGCTGCCAATCCCTGCCCGTTAGGCGGAATTTCATGTAGCCTCACCTCGCGGTAATCCTGATGAATGGTGCCGACCCAATCGGCTTGGTGATTGGCCAGATCGGCCAAACTCATTGCCCCGCCTAGGGTTTGAGCATGTGCAGCCATTTTTTCCGCCAGTTTCCCGCGATAAAACGATTCGCCATTCGTTGCCGCAATATCTTCCAAGGTTTCCGCCTGGCCGCGCAAAATCCATTTTTCACCCGCGCGGGGTGCACGACGACCAGATGAGGAGTCGATTAAAAAATCACGATAAAAATCAGGCTGATCTCGCAGCAATTCTGTTTGCCGCGCCCAGCTCGTGGCGGTAATAGGCGAGACCAAATGCCCTTCGCGGGCATAGCGAATCGCGGGCTCAAACAGTTTTTCAAACGGTAGCTTGCCGAACTTTTTTGAGAGTGCAACCCACTGCGAAACTGCGCCCGGGACCGTCACGCTATCCCACCCGCGTATCGGGAGCGCCATGGCCCCCGGATATTTTTGGGCGAAGTAATCGGGTGTCCATGCTGCAGGCGAGCGGCCAGATGCGTTTAGGCCGTGCAGCGCCGCCCTGTCATTGTCACTGTCACTGCCCCTGCCCCCGTCCCATACAATCGCGAATGCATCAGAGCCGATGCCATTGCTGGTCGGTTCTACCACTGTTAGCGTTATCGCTGCGGCAATGGCTGCATCGACCGCGTTTCCGCCCAACCACAACATTTGTAAACCCGCCTGCGCGGCCAGTGGTTGGGAGGTAGCAACCATATTTTTTGCCATCACCGGACTGCGTTGAGATGGATAGATCGCCTCGGCAGGGAAATCGAAGTGGAATGTCATGCAGACGTCAGGTCCGATTGGGTGGACTTTTATCCGCCGGCGCTTTAGCGATATTCGCCGCTTCCCAAACTTTCAAGTCCTTTTCGTATTGCCACAATTCTTCTTCGTAAATATCCATCACGCAGGGAATGCAGCCCGTCCCGCAGCACTCGTGCGGCTCGGGCTTACGGGGCGGAAAAGGGGCTGGATTGGCAATAGATACGGCCGCCGGCATGGTCGGCGACGCGGATGCAGAAAGAGAGATGGGGGCGTGGTCGTTCATAAAGTTAATAAAGAAATGAGAAAAAAGTCATTTTCATTTTACGCGAGCCAGATCATTTCGGATGCGCGCTTCGGATGCAGTTTCGGATATCGCACACCCAAAAGCCCCTAAATTCGGGGCTTTTGGGTGATGCTGGCACTTTCATCAATCTTCTTGGAAAGTCTCTTCACGTTTTTTGCGAATCGCCGGTACCATAATCACAATCAGCAGCAATACTGAAATCGCCAACAGTGTTGCCGACAAAGGGCGCGTGAAAAAGGTGGTGGCATCACCGCGCGAGAGCAACATGGCGCGGCGTAAATTTTCTTCCATCATCGGCCCGAGGATGAAGCCCAACAACAGCGGTGCTGGTTCGCATTCGAGCTTGACAAACACATAGCCCAACAAGCCAAAGGCGGCAGTAATCACCACATCAAGCGGACTATTGGAAAGCGAATAAACGCCGATAGCACAAAACACCAGAATGGCGGGATATAGCAAACGATAGGGCACGGTAAGTAACTTAATCCACATACCAATTAGCGGCAAGTTGAGCACCACCAGCATTAAGTTGCCGACCCACATTGACGCGACCATTCCCCAAAATAATTGGGGGCGTTCCACCATCACTTGTGGTCCCGGTTGAATGCCCTGAATAATCATTGCGCCCACCATCAGCGCCATCACTGGATTGGGTGGAATGCCGAGCGTGAGCAGAGGGATGAATGAGGTTTGTGCAGCCGCGTTGTTGGCAGATTCAGGTGATGCAACTCCGCGAATATCGCCCTTACCAAATTTCGATGAATCTTTGGCCAGCTTTTTTTCAAGTGTGTAGGCCGCAAACGAGGCGAGTACCGCACCACCGCCCGGCAATATGCCAAGCAAGGAACCCAAGCCGGTGCCGCGCAGCACCGCACCCCATGAATCCTTGAAGTCCTGCTTGGTTGGCCAAAGGTTGGTGACTTTGTTTAAAAACACCTCTCGTTCTTCTTCGGTTTGCTCAAGATTTTTCAAGATTTCTGCTAGGCCAAACACCCCCATCGCGACGGCCACAAAACCAATCCCGTCCGAGAGCTCAGGCACGCCAAAACTAAATCGTGCCATGCCAGAATTCACGTCCGTTCCCACCAAGCCTAGTAACAGCCCCAACATGATCATCGCGACGGCTTTAATTACGGAGCCATGCGCTAACACGACGGCAGCGATCAACCCTAACGTCATTAACGAAAAATATTCAGCAGCGCCAAATTGAAAGGCAAGCTGTGCCAGCGGCGGCGCGGCAACGGCTAATAAAACAGTTGCCACTGTGCCGGCAAAAAATGAACCCAATGCTGCTACCGCCAAGGCTGTACCAGCACGGCCTTGGCGTGCCATTTGGTAGCCATCAAGTGCGGTCACCACCGAAGAAGATTCGCCGGGAATGTTGATCAAAATCGCGGTTGTCGAACCGCCATATTGCGCGCCATAGTAAATGCCGGCGAGCATTATGAGTGAGGATTCTGGCGGTAGGGTGAATGTCGCTGGCAGTAGCATCGCGATCGTGGCAACGGGACCAATGCCAGGTAACACCCCGATCAGGGTGCCCAATAGGCAACCAATGAGGCAATACATCAAATTATTGATGGTTAGCGCAACACCGAAGCCCAACGAAAGATTGGCAATGAGTTGATCCATGACTAGCCCCATCCCAAAAATTCAGGCCAAATGGGAAACGCCAACTTCAAGCCAACAATAAATACCAAGACCGAGCTTGCCGCCAACACGACGCTAGAAATCAAAGATTCCCTAAGCTTAAATTCATGCCCCCCGTAAGCCGAAATCATGACCAATAGAAAAATCGCAATCACCAGCCCGAGCAACTTTGCCGTCAGACCGAATACGACAAACCCTCCCAACACCCAGACGAGTGGGCGCCATGCAAATTTGCTGACGGGTGTGCCCGATGTCACCACCGATTGGGCGATAATCACCGCGCCCAGTGCAGCCATGACGCATCCCAGCACAAACGGAAAATAACCAGCACCCATCCGGCTCGCTGTACCCATCGGATAGTCATGTACTTTAACGATAATCGCAAACGCCAGTCCAAAGATCGTAAACATCACGCCAGACCAAAAGTCTTTCGGATTTTTGAGTTTCACGAAACGCCCCTCCCATTATTTTTTTGGAAATTCTTTAGATAAAATTCTTTAGCGAATCTATCGACAATGTTTGTCGACCGATCGACCGAACCGATTTAGTGGATCGATTCAGCGCCGGCGACACCGCCGAAAGGTACTTCATAAAACCGTAACGATCTATACTGTAGCAGACCATGCTGAACTGAGGCAGTAGGATGCGCAATTTAGCGGTTGACGTGAATCAAAATCGGCAAACGGCTTATGCTCCATACTTTCTTACCCTTGCTCGGCGCTCGACCATTGGCAACGTTCGCGCGCAGCAAATTGTAGGAAGCCGCTGGGATGATGTAAGCCATAATCTCTCCACCGCTTGTTGTTTGTCCCCGTCATTTATTGCTTGTCATTTGTCACTGTCATTATTGCGTTTAGTCTATCGCCTGTCGCTTATCCCCCGTCGTTAATTCCGCGTCGTTAATTCCACGTCGTTTATCGCATCGAAATGATGAATACCCAAACTCCAAATCCAGAGCCATTGCGTGCAATCACAACGCCGGGCTGGATCGCCGCTGCTCCCGTCGCTTTCGTCCTGCTATGGAGCACCGGTTTTATCGGGTCCAAATATGGCATCCCGTACGCCGAGCCGTTTACGTTGACAGTCCTACGGATGACGTTGGTGGTGAGTATTTTATTGGTGATTTCATTTGCCACCCGCGCGCCGTGGCCGCGTCGCCCCATTGAAGCGCTGCATATCGCCGTCGCTGGATTATTGGTTCATGCGACTTATTTATCCGGGGTGTTATACGCAATTGTGCATGCATTGCCGCTTGGATTTGTGGCGATGATTGCGGGTTTACAACCGGTGGTGACTGCCGTGTTCGCCCATCTCTTATTGGGCGAGCGCCTGAACGCCAAGCAATGGTTTGGGATGTTGCTCGGCTTGGCGGGCGTGGGTTTGGTGATTGCCAGCAAATTTAATTTGGGTAGCGTAAATGTTGTCGGGCTTTCTGCTGCGGGCGTTGCATTGGCCGGGATTACGGCAGGCACGTTGTACCAAAAGCGGTTTTGCCAACACATGGATTTACGGACTGGAGGGGTCATCCAATATAGCGCCACTGCCATTGCTCTCGGTATTTTGGCACTGGCGTTTGAAACGCGGCAAGTGGCATGGACAGGGCAGTTTATCGGCGCATTATTTTGGCTCGCGATTGTGTTGTCAATTGGCGCCATCGGCTTGCTGTATTTGATGATTCGGCTGGGGGCCGCCTCCAAGGTAGCCAGCCTGTTTTTCTTGACGCCTTCAGTAACGGCGGTAATGGCGTGGATTTTGTTTGGGGAAACCATGTCGATTTTGGCGATTGGCGGTTTAGCGGTTACGGCGATGGGCGTGGCACTGGTGATGCGAAAATAATGCGGGGGCTTCTTATTCATAAACGGAAGCGCCGGTCAACAGATACCCAAAGTGCCGCACCAAGTCGGTATTTGATAAACTAACTTCGCTAATTTCACGATGCAAAAGAGAAAGAAATGAGAAAGCCGTCATGCGCAACCTTGAAGAACAAATTACCCAATATGCTGCCTATCATCGTGATCGCCGCAATATCGCCACGCATTTTGTCGGTGTGCCGATGATTGTGTTTGGTGTGGTGTTGGCGCTCGCACAAATTTTAGTTGGCCCCGTGCATCTGGGCTGGATTGGCATATTGGTTGCCTCAGTCTATTTTTTAATTCTGGACCGGCCGCTCGGGATTGCGATGGTGGCTTACTTGTTGGTGAATGTGATTGTGGCCTCAGTGGTTTCCGCAAAGACCAGTATTGGCGGGGGGTTCGGCATTGCCGCCGTATTTTTTGTGGTCGGTTGGATCATTCAATTCATCGGTCATCGCTTTGAGGGAGTGAAGCCCGCGTTTACCGACGACATCATGGGCTTAGTCATCGCCCCGCTGTTTATCGTGACCGAGTTTTTTTTCATTCTCGGCGCGCGGCGAGAACTCAAGCAATATGTTGAAGACCGTGTTGGCCCGGTTTTGGCAGCCCGAGATGGGGCGTTGATTGGCCCCGTTGTTCGCAGCACCAAAGGCAACGTCGGCGATAGCGTATGACGAGTGAGATTGAGCAGCATCGGGCGCGTTTAAATGTTGAACTCGTCGCGCTTGGACATTTTGTTGAGTATGCAGAGCAACTATTCACCGACGCCGATTTGTATTTTGGTCACGGCTCGTTTGAGGCTTTTGATGAGGCTGTCTACTTAGTCCTGAGCGCCTTAAAACTGCCGCTCGACGAGTTAGACAGCGTGTGGAATCGCCGCGTCAACACCACTGAGCGGGCGGCTGTGTTGCAGCTCATTCACCGCCGTGTCGATGAACGCATCCCGGCTGCCTATTTAACCAACGAGGCGTTTTTGGGACCGTATCGATTTTACGTCGATGAGCGGGTGATCGTGCCGCGTTCGTTTATTGCCGAACTGCTGCGTGACCAATTGTCGCCCTGGGTTGACGACCCGGACAGCGTGTCCTCGGTGCTTGATTTGTGCACCGGTTCAGGTTGCCTGGCAATTTTAGCGGCGCTGACCTTCCCGAACGCCCACGTCGACGCTACAGATTTATCATCTGATGCACTAGATGTTGCGAAACGCAATGTGGCTGAATATGCATTCGCAGATCGCGTGACGGTTACGCAATCCGATTTATTTGCCGGGCTGAAACGTCAACAATACGACATCATTATCACCAATCCACCTTACGTCACCGCCGCCTCGATGAATACGCTGCCCGATGAGTATCACCGTGAGCCTGAGATGGCGCTGGCTAGCGGCGTGGATGGTCTGGATCATGTGCGGGTGATTCTCCGCGATGCGCCGCAGCATTTGAAGCCGGGTGGCTTGCTGTTGGTAGAGGTTGGCTTTAACCGCGAGGCAATGGAAGCGGCATTTCCACATCTTCCGCTAACATGGCTAGAAACCAGCGCCGGCGATGGCGTTGTATTTTTGGTGACGGGTGAAGAATTGCTTAGCGCAAGACCTCGGGCGGAATAATGGTCGGGAGACTGTTCGTCGCTAGGGCGCAATAATACAGAAGCCCAGACCCGCTCGCCAATTTTCTCGTCAATTCTGTCGCCACGATGGCCTCCCCTACGGCGCCAACTCCTTGCTCCCCGATGCCAACGGCTGCGCTAAATGCTGTAAAAAATCCTATTCGTTGCCGCTACTTTCCTTCGGTGGTGGCGTCGCTGAATCGCTGGCACTCGCATCACGCGGCTCAGATGATCCGCGTGGTTCCCGTGGCGAGCGGTTGCGTAAATTGCGGCGCGAGCGGCCGCGGGTCTGGTTTCGTGGCGCTCCCTTCGATGGTCCTCGCGGCGCTCCACTATTGTCCGAAATGGCTGCGTTGCCCGCATTGTCATTTGTCCCCGAAGAATCGTTGGCGTTACCAGCGAGTTGTGATGCAAACGATTCACCAGTGCCGCTGCTAGCACCGCTGCCACCGTCAACATTGCTGCCCGTTTGCCCGCCTGTTTGACCATCAGGTTGCAAATTACTACCACGGATATCGCGTGCGCCGCGCGAGCCGCGGGTGCCGCGTCCACCGCGCCCGTTACGTACGGGGCGACCATTGTGCTGCGCTTCTCTTTGCCCGTCGCGCTGTCCCTGAGGGCGGCCATCCGCCTCAAGACTGCGAGACACAGAGACAATTGGCACGCCGTGTTCTCCGAAGGCAACAACGGTTTCTGCGTTGGGAACAAATTCGTTGGCCTCCCGCGGCACCCGCTGACCGCGCGGTGGTGTGCGTGGATTGCGCTGCGGGCGGGCGTCGCGGCCTTCTTTCGGTGGACGCGCTTTTTTTCCTTGTCCTTGCCCTTGTCCCTGTCCCTGTCCTTGTCCCTGTGCTGATCCATGGCGCTGCCCGTCCGCGTCGCGCTGCTCCTGCTTGCGCCCGTTGCGTTTTGGGTTTCGATCCTGCTTTCCGCCCGGCGCAGCGCCGGCACGGCCGAGTAACGGCGCGGTTGCACCTTCAATTGACATCCCCGCCGCGACCAACACGTTTTTAACCTGCGCAATATCGAGTTCCATCATTTTGCCGCGCGCCAAGCGCTGCGGCAATTCGATCTTGCCAAAACGTATACGAATCAGGCGCGATACCGTTAGGCCAATAGCGTCAAACATTTTGCGTACTTCGCGGTTGCGGCCTTCTTTAATCACCACGTGATACCACTGGTTTACGCCCTCGCCGCCGCGCTTTTCAATCGAGTCAAATCGCGCCAAGCCGTCGTGAAGCGGTTTTGCGGATACTGCAGCTTTGGCTCCGGGCAGTCTTGCGCTTGGCGAAATGACGTTGCGATGACCATTGCCGATTCTATTCCCATCATGATTGCCGTTGCCGTCATCTGGGTGGTCGTCATGGCTCGTGATCGGCGCATTCGCCAAGTAGGCTGGCTGCGCATCGGGATCAATCTCAGTAGCGGGTGATGAATTGAGATTCCCAATATATGCGTTATCAATGTTGCCCGCACTCTGTTCGCCAGTGGTGCTCGCTTCAGCATTGTGCGAGTGGTCCTCGTGGTCGCCGCCATCGTCGTGTCGATGGTCAAGGTCGGCGTAGTCCATTGGCGCGAATTCGTCATCATGGTCGTCGAAGTCGTCGCCATCATCGACATTTCGGCCCGCCGATTTTTTGGACTCGTCTTGGGCGATCTCAACGCCGGACAACAAGCGCTGGCCTTGTTCTTCAGTTAGTTCGCCCAAAATTCGCACGGCATATTCACGCTCGACTTCGTAGCGCGGATGCATAAAGCGATTCGCCAATTCACCGCTAGTGGTGAAAATCAGCAAACCCGATGTGTTGATGTCAAGCCGACCGATCGATGTCCATTTCCCGTTTTCAACTTTGGGTAAATTATCAAATACCGTGATCCGGTTACCGGGATCGCTGGTGGTCACGATCTCGCCTTCCGGCTTGTGATAGAGCAGCACACGCGGCAAGTCTTCGCTGAATTTCAATTTGATCGGACGCAGATCCAGTAGCACATTGTCGCCTTGCGCCACTTGCGTGCCGGCGGTGGCCACGATGCCATTGACCATCAAGCGGCCAGATGAAATAAGAATCTCCATATCGCGGCGCGAGCCATGGCCTGATTGCGCCAAAATTTTATGAAGCCGTTCGCGTTTTACATTGGCGCTCGCGGCTAAAGCCTCGGCGAATTGCCCCGATTTTGATTCATCGCCAAAACGGCGAATATCAGCGCCCTGTGTGGGCGACATGGTGGGAATCTGATTTTGCTGGCTATGTTGATTCGGTGATGATCGGAACGGCGTTTTTTTTGCGCCGCGGCTTTTGCGGATTGGCGTGCGGCCGCCAAGACTTGATACACCACCAGCACCGCCGATACCGGTACCGGCAATGCCTTGGCCGTTACCGAGTCCGTCCGCGCGAGGGCGGCTTTGACCTCGGCCGCGCGGTTGATTCGTGCGCGCTCCCGTGCGCCCCTCGGCGCGTTGACCTTGGTCGCCAGCCTGAGCCACGCCGCCAGCCGGCTTACGGCCACGTCCGCGTGGCGCTTGGGCACTGCCTGCACCAGCCGTTCGCGGCGCCCCTGAGCGGCCACGGGGCTTTGCATTGCTATTGCCGGTAGTATTGCCGAAATTGTCAGACGCGGCTCCAGCCCCGCGTGGTTGTGTACCGCCGTTGCTACGTGCCTTACCGCGTCCTTTCGCGTTGCCAACATCGCCCGCGTTGCCACGGTTACTACGGTTGCGGCCTGCGCCTACGATACTGCCAAGAATACTGTCTGCATTCGCATTTGCTTTGCCGCGCCCATTGCGGCCACGTCCACCGCCTGTACCGCCGCGTGGTTCTTTTTCTTCACCGATGAAACGTCCATCGACATAGCCTCTTGCAGGCTGGCTTACGACGATTCGTTTAATCATGATGGAACTCCGTTATATTCAATGGGGGCGGGGTGCGAGGGCGGTTCGCTTTCGGGCTGGAGATGTGCACGATCACTGTCCGCATTTTGGCTTTGATTGACAAACTGGGAATCGCCTAGCGCCGTATCGGCCCCATCGTTGGACGCATCATTGAACGCGTGATCGCTCTCGGCAACGCCGGGTAGCGACGGCGTATCGCTGACCGGGATCACGCCGACTTGCGACATATCGAGCGTCGCTTGCAGTTCGTGCAATGGGGGCAATTGTTCGAGCGAGCGCAAATTGAGGTCGTTCAAAAAGTGATCGGTGGTGGCAAACAGAGCCGGCCGGCCGGGCGCGTCCTTATGGCCGATTTCATCGACCCAGCCACGATCTTCCAACGTCTTGAGAATGTGCGGCGACACCGCTACTCCGCGAATGTCTTCAATATCGGCGCGGGTCACCGGCTGACGGTAGGCGATGATGGCCAGAGTTTCCAACACGGCGCGTGAATAGCGCGGTGGCTTTTCGTTCGACAAACGATCCAAATATTTTTGATAATCGGGCTTAATACGAAAACGATATCCGCTCGCTACCAGCGCCAATTCAACGCTGCGCCCCGCCCATTCATCGCGCAATTCATCCAGCAGATTGCGGATGATGTCGGCGCTTAAGCCGCCGTCAAATATTTTCTTTAATTCTTGCAATGGCATCGGCTCGGACGCCGCTAACAAGACGGCTTCAAGTGCCCGCTTGGCTTCAGCAATATCAATTACAGCGTCCACCGCAAATGCGTCGGTGGTCGCCGGCAGGGAAGGCTCTGCCGTTGATTCGTTTTGCGTTGAGTCGACCGGTACTGCCGCCGGTTTAGAAACGTCAGCCGCAACATCAATATTCTGGGCGGCCGCATTGGTTAAAATTGGCGACAATGCGGCGAGATGCTCGCTAGTTGGCGCTACGGGCAGGGCGGCATCGGCTGCGCCCGTCATTTCGGCTGGTTCGATGTTCAGGGAATTCGTGTTTGTTTGTTCGTTCGACATGGCGTTCATCACTTATTAAAAACAGCCGATGCATTTTCGGCCTTTGTCAGGCATTTCAATTTCAGGTGGAGATTATGTTGATACGCAACTGAATTGCACCGCGTAGAAATCGACCTGAGCAACATTGCGGATTGTTCAAATTTTCAAGAAACCAAAGCCGGCATTTCAGCGTCGCGCAGCTTCACGTAGATCGGCTCAAACGGCGCAGTTTGGGTGATGTCGAGCAACGATTCACGGGCCATTTCAAGTACGGCTAAAAACGTGACCACCACCATTGCAACACCTTCTTCCGGTGTAAATAATTCTTCGAACGGCATAAAACCTTTGCCCGCGAGACTCCGCATAATACGGCTCATTTGTGCGCGTACTGATAATTCTTCGCGGCCAATCCGATGCTTTTGCGTCGCTTTTGCGCGGTTCAAAATGACGCGCCACGCCTCGGTTAAATCGGCCATTAAAACCGTCGGCACGCGCTTCACTAAACTGGTTTCCACCAGCACATCGACAACTGAAAAATCACGGTGGATGCGTGGCAAATTCTCGATCGCCTGTGCCGCAGCCTTCATTTGTTCATATTCCAACAAACGCCGTACCAGCTCGGCCCGCGGATCTTCGGCTTCTTGGTCGGCTTCTTTCGGCGGACGCGGCAACAGCATGCGGGTTTTAATCTCAATCAACATCGCAGCCATGAGCAAATAGTCGCCTGCCAACTCCAGTTGCGTATCGCGCATCGCTTCGATGTAGCTCATATATTGGCGCGTCAGGCTCGCCATCGGGATGTCTAAAATATCCAGCGAATGGCGACGAATCAGGTACAACAATAAATCAAGTGGTCCTTCAAATTGCTCCAAAATAATCGACAGGGCATCTGGTGGAATAAATAAATCGGCTGGCATTTCAGTCATCACCTCGCCTTTGATGCGGGCGATGGGCAATGACATATCAAGTGATCCTTGAGCCGCGACGGTGTTGCTGGTGGCCGCCGAGCTGTTGTTTACGACTAATTCAACCGTCATTGTTTTTCCAATTTCTTGTCCGATGTGGGCGGAGTTGACGGATACATAAACGCAATCGCAGCCTTCGCCATTGCGGCCTGATCATGCGCCACACCGGCTACCGTGATCGATTGCCAATTCCACATCACCCCTAACTTTTGGGCAGCGGCTTTGGCATTCGTTAAAAAATGTTGTCCTCTCGCAAAACGAAACAAGCCCTGGGAATTCGCGCCAGCACTTTTGTTCAAGCTGGTATCGTTTGCGTCTGTGTCTCTGTCGCCCAACATCAGCACGAATGGGCGGCGAAGCGCGGTTTTGGCGCGGGCTTCGTCAACGCGTGAACCAATCGTGTTGTAAGGAAATTTAAACTTGGTGTTGACTGCATCAGCCATGCCCCATTCAAACTCGGTGTACCAACCCGGATTGGCTGCAATGACAGGACTGGCGCGGTGTTCGGGAAAGAAAAGTTGCAAGCGATGCACAAATTGCCCGCCTGCGGAGTGGCCGAACAACCGATAACTCGCTGCCGATAGGCCGTAACGCAATTTCAATTCGTCAAACAAATGATCGGGCACCGCGAATGCCCATTTTTTGGCATCCGGCTCAGTGGTCGAGCGCCCCAAACTGTAATCGTCATCACGCGGAAAATATTGACGGCTGAATTCGGGTGCGATGACAATAAATTTTTTATCCTTCGCAAATTCCACCCAGCTATCAAGATAGGTTTCGCCGTTGCGCTGCACGCCGTGCATCACAACTTGCAGGGGGCATGTACTATTTACGCCAGAACAGGCCTCTGGGACAAACATCCAAACAGTGACGGGACGTGTTGGGTCGCCTTGTTCATCGACGAAATTGAATTGGGTTTTTCCAGCAGCAAGCGCCGCCGTTGTCTGGAGAAGGGGCCGGGATGGCGGGTTGGATGCAGGTGGACTCAATGCCCAAACTGCATTCCGGCTTAACAGCAGCACGATCAAGCTTAAACCAATAAACCCAACCTTCATCGGTAATTCAATCCCATCGCATCACGCACATCGCGCATCGTCTCTTCAGCGGTATCACGCGCCTTTTCGCAACCGTCGGCGATGATGTTTTTTACCAGTGTTGGATCTTCTTCAAACGGCGCCGCGCGTTCACGCATTGGCATTAATTCTTTGATGATGGCGTCAATCACTGGCTGCTTGCATTCAAGGCAACCGATGCCTGCACTCTTGCAACCTTGCACGACCCAATCGCGGGTGGGCTGGTCTGAGTAGACCTGGTGGAACGTCCAGACCGGGCATTTTTCCGGATCGCCTGGATCTGTGCGGCGCACGCGGGCGGGGTCGGTTGGCATGGTGCGGATTTTTTTGGTGACACCTTCTTCGGATTCACGGATATCAATCGTGTTGCCGTAGCTTTTCGACATTTTTTCGCCATCAGTACCGACCAGACGGGAGGTGGCGGTGAGCAGCGCCTGCGGCTCTGGCAATATCACTTTTCCGCCACCTTCGAGGTAGCCGAACAATCGCTCTTTGTCGCCCATCGATAAATTTTGCACATCACCCAACAAGTCGCGCGCAGCCTCTAGTGCTTCGGCATCGCCGTCTTGTTGGTAGTTGGTGCGCAATTCGTTATAGCGCTTGGCTTTTTTCGAGCCGAGTTTTTTGATTGCCGCTTCGGCTTTTTCTTCGAAGCCTTTTTCGCGGCCAAAGAGATGATTGAAGCGCCGTGCGATTTCGCGGGTCAGCTCGATATGAGAGACCTGGTCTTCACCCACCGGCACCTGGTTGGCACGGTAGATCAAAATATCGGCGGCCTGCATAAGCGGGTAGCCTAGAAAACCATAAGTGGTTAAATCGCGGCCAAACTGCGCCTGCTTTTCAACTTGGTCTTTGTAGGTCGGAACCCGCTCCAACCACGAAATTGGTGTAAAAAAGGATAGTAACAACGTCAGTTCCGCATGTTGCGGCACTTTCGACTGTACAAACATGGTGCATTGGGACGGATCAAGCCCGCCCGCAATCCAATCAATCACGGTGTCATAGGTATATTGCTCAATGACCTCTGGGCTCTCGTAATGTGTGGTCAGCGCGTGCCAATCAGCGACGAAGAAGTAGCACGGGTGCTCATGCTGCAACTTTGCCCAGTTTTTGAGTGCGCCATGATAATGGCCGATGTGCAAGCGCCCAGTTGGACGCATGCCAGATAAAACGCGATCAGCAAACATAGTGAGGGGTCAAACCCTTATGCACAGTAGCGCATGGAATTGATGAATGGCACGCGCTTAAATTTCCATCAATTGCGCGGCGGGATGGTTAGTACAATTTTAAATTCAGCAACAATCGTTCAATAGTTTGCGTTTGATTTTGCAGTTTGCAATTTACTTTTGTGATTCTACAAACCTATTTGTGCATCGGGTTGTGCGGAAAATGGCAACCTAAATGCAGCATTGGGGTCACAAAAACGCGCGACAAAAATTAGGTTTGATTCCTTGCGCCTTCTACACGTCGCCGGGAGGCGGATAGTTAAATTTAAGCGCTTTCAGAAAATACCGATCAGAGAATATACCGCTTTCATGCTGATGTCTACTAGCGGAGCAAGGAAACTGTTAAAAACGCCCGACAGCATCAAGGCAATTAAAATAAACATGCCGTATGGCTCTAAGCGTGAATAAGAATAGGCCAGTTTATTTGGTAATAGCCCCGCCACTACTCGACCGCCGTCAAGCGGTAATATGGGGAACATATTAAAAACCATGAGAAGCGCATTCACAAAAATGCCCGCGCCTGCCACGATGGCGATGTATTCGAGTGGGCCGGCAGCGTCTGGACGGGCACCAGACATGATCGCAATTTTTCCGATAACCGCCCAAGTAATCATCATCGCAAGGTTTGCCGCAGGGCCGGCCAATGCCACCCAAATTGAATCGCGTTTAGGATTTCTAAGTGCGCCAAAATTAACGGGAACCGGCTTGGCCGAACCGAAAATAAACGGGCTTGACGTCAATACGAGAAGGAGCGGGACGGCAATCGTCCACACCGGGTCAATATGCTTGATCGGGTTCAAGGTCATGCGGCCCATCATGTAGGCGGTGCTGTCGCCGAAGTAGCGTGCCGCAAAGGCATGGGCGGCTTCATGCAGCGTAATAGCAAAAATCAGCGGAATAGCGTAGATCGCAATTTTTTGAATGATTGAGGCGAATTCCATGTTTTTTCTGTCTTTTTTCGTTTTTTGTTGCTTTTGTTGCGTTTAAAAGTAGCAAGAAGTGGCCAGTTGTGGCTATTGGCTTTCGTCAAAACCAAACGAAGCAACCTCGCCCTTGCCCCGTCTGACTAAGATGGGTTGTTCTTCCGATAAATCAATAACGGTTGTGGGCTCAATGCCGCAGGCACCGCCGTCGAGAATCAAATCAAGCTGGTGGTTGAGCCGTTTGCGAATTTCCTCGGCATCGTTAAGGGGATCATCATCACCGGGCAACATGAGTGTGGACGACAGCAACGGCTCGTTTAGCTCGGTCAACAGCGCCCGTGTTGCAGTGTGTTCCGGTACGCGCACGCCAATGGTGGCGCGCTTCGGGTGTGCCAAGCGGCGCGGTAGCTCACGGGTCGCTTGTAAAATGAAGGTGTAGCTGCCCGGTGTATGCGCTTTGAGTAACCGATATTGCGCATTGTTTACCTTCGCAAACGTGCCGATCTCGGATAAGTCCCGGCACACCAGCGTGAAATGATGGCGCTCATCAACATCGCGAATGCGCCGGATCCGCTCCATTGCGGTCTTGTCGCCAATATGGCAACCCAGCGCATAGCAGGAATCGGTGGGGTAGGCGATCACGCCGCCAGCGCGCACGATGTCTACCGCCCGCTTGATCAGACGAGTTTCGGGATGGGTCGGGTGAAGCGTAAAGAATTGACTCATAAAATTAGCTCACGTTTTGGTCAGTTTGCCGCGCTTTACGGCAACGCAGTCCAAACCGGCGTTAAATCTTCCGGCAGCAACGGCACGTGTCCCGGCTCGTAATGGCTTTCACCGTGGCCGTGAAAATCTGCTCCGCGGGAGGCCAAAAAGCCGAACTCACGCGCGCGACCTGCATATTCCTTAAACTGCGGCGGCGAATGGCTGCCGGTCATGACTTCAATGCTTTGCCCGCCCAACTGCTTAAACTCGCCGAGCAACTGCGTCATTTCAACCTTTTGCAATTTATAGCGCCCCGGATGCGCCAGCACAGCCACGCCGCCAGCCGCTTTGATCCAGCTGATTGCATCCGCTAACGTCGCCCAGCGGTGCGACACATAGCCCGGGCGCCCCGGGCTCAGATACCGGTTAAACGCTTTACCAACCTCGCTCACCACACCGCGTGCCACGAGTGCGCGAGCAAAATGGGTGCGACCAATCATGGTTTTATTTTCAGCAAATTCGTAGGCCGCATCGAACATGCCGGGCATCCCGATCCGCGCAAAATCATCACCAATCAGTTTGGCGCGCTTGAGGCGGCCTTCACGAATGCTGTGAAGACCGGCCGACAAAACCGAGTTTTGTTCGTCAATGCCTAGCCCCACGATATGGAGTGTTGTAGACTTCGCGTCGATATTGGGTTCCCACGAAACCGAAACCTCGACCCCGGCAATAAAGCGAAGGCCTAGGCCCGACGCGGCTTTCCGAGCAGTTGCCACGCCATCGGTCGTGTCATGATCGGTGAGCGCCACTGCGTCACAACCATTTTTCGCGGCTAATGCGATCAGTTCATGCGAACTGAGCAGGCCGTCGGAAGCGACGGTATGGTTGTGGAGATCAAAATTATTCACTTTATTGTCTTCTATTTTCTTTTATTTGCTTTATCAATCAAACTTATCGATGCAATCGAGCATCATAACAAACTCAACTCTTCGCCTTCCTTCACCTAATTCGACAAGACCCATGACAAATACGAAATCGATCCCCATCCGGCTGGCACTTAAAGACGCCAGCCTCGTGAACGAGCCGGAATCCGCGACGCTAGGTCAGCGATTTTTGCCGTTAGCCGCGGCGGTTAACGGCGCGTACCGGCAGCGGTTTGGGGGCGGGGTGGGTGGAAATTCGGGCGTAAATTCTTCATCTGATGTTTCTCATCAGCACGCTTCTGCCCAACTAACGCACCAGCTGGCCGAATCGAACACAGCGATGTTGGGCGCGAGCGATCCGGTTGTTTTGATTGCCGCGATTGCCGATTTTTTGGCTGTCGCCGACCAACTTGATGCGCAATACGGCGCCGATGCTGGCTTGCCGCTCGCAGACGCCGACGATGCGGCTGACGAGGCACTACGGGCTGCGACCGAGCTTGAACCATGGCTGGATCGGTTTGAGTTATCTAGTTACTGTCCCGTTCTGTCCGCCGTCATGCTGGGCGTGGGTTTATGGGCGATGCGCCACGGTTTACCAATTTCCACGCCCGAGCCGATTGTGAATGCGCTCGCGGCTCGCTCAAACGACGCCACCAGCAAGCAAGAAACCGCCGCAGCCTACGCGATGATGCAGGGCTTTATTGCGCATTTGGCTCCCACTTTGGAAGCCGATTTGGAGCGCTCCAACCCGGAACGCCCCTGGCGGCTGCTGAACCTCAATTTTGCGATTACTGCGATTCGCACTGGTGATGCTGCTCTCATGCGATTCGCCTTCGATAGACTCAATCAGTATTTGCCGGATGAGCGCGCCGGCTTTTACGAGGAAGCTTACGCGGTTGCCTCGCAGCCGGGCTTTCCGCTTGAAACCCGCGCTTTGATTGAGGCTGAGCACGCCAAATGGACTCGGCTGCATTAAACGCCGGATGGGACAAATGACGGCGTTAGCGATGGTGGTTGAAAAATGCGATAATGTTAAGTTACTGATTTTCAACGCGCATTTCAACGCGCATCATTATGTCCTTGCTTAGATTTTTTGCTATTTCATGAAACTTTTGTTTGATATTTTCCCGATCGTTTTGTTTTTTGTGGCCTATAAGGTATTCGGTATCTATGTAGCCACCGGCGTCGCGATTGCCGCAACCATTTTCCAGGTAAGTTACTTAAAATGGGCCGGTAAAAAAGTGCAGACGATGATGTGGATTAGTTTGGGCACTATTTTGATTGCGGGCGGAGCGGCCATTATTTTTAAAAACGAAATGTTTATAAAAGTTAAGCCGACCATACTCTTCTCAATCGGCGCAATTGCAATCGCTGTCACCCAGTTTGTTTTTAAGAAAAACCCCGTCGCGGTCATGTTTAACGATCAAATTCAAGCGCCGGATGCTGTCTGGAAAAAGCTGTCGATCGCATGGATTTCATTTCTATTATTTATTTCTGCGCTAAACCTCTATTTTGCCTACTACCAATCTACCGATAATTGGGCATATTTTCATACATTCGGCAGCTTGGCGTTACTGGCAATTTTTATTGTCGGGCAAATGTTTTGGCTGTTTCCCTACATGCCTAAAGACGAAGGTGATCAACCAACACTCGCGCCGGCCGTCGCCACCGCTGCCATTCCCGCAGACAGCGTGACCAATATCCAATCGAAAGAATCCTAATGCTGTACGCGATTATTTGTGAAGAGCTTCCCGGGGCCTTGGAACGCCGAATGGCCAACCGTCCAGCGCATCTGAAACGCCTCGAGGCATTGCAGGCAGAGGGCCGTGTTGTATTGGCCGGACCGCATCCGGCGATTGATTCGCTCGACCCAGGACCTGCTGGATTCACGGGATCGTTAATCGTGGCAGAATTCGCCTCGCTCGACGCCGCAGTTGCCTGGGCTTCCGAAGACCCTTATGCCTTAGGCAATGTGTATGCCAAAGTAACGGTGAAGCCGTTTAAAAAAGTATTTCCGGCTTAATGAAAACTGCGTGCCAACCGAACGCCATCCCAACGCCAATTAAATCTGCCAATTTTCTGCAATGACCACCGTTCGTCAACAAATTGAGATTCGCCTGCAAGCGTTGCAGCCCGAGCTGCTTGAGGTCATCGATGATTCCGCGGCGCATGCCGGGCATGCCGGTGCGATGCAGCATGCGGCAAGTTTAGGATTAGCCGAGGGCGAAATCGACACCGCAGCAGAAAAATCCGCTGAATCGCACTTTGTGCTCACTATCGTGTCCAACGCGTTTGCAGGCAAGCCTTTGCTCGCCCGTCACCGTATGATTTATGAACTGCTCGGTGATTTAATGAAAACCAAAATCCATGCCTTAAAAATTGATGCCCGCGCAGCGTAATATTTTATGCTTTGTTTTTTACCTAACGTTTAACTTCTATTCGTCTGCCAATTTTTACCGAAATCAACTGTTTCACAATAAGCACCGTCGTACCGTCTTTGTTTAATCTCTGTTTTAGTCTCTGCTTTAATCCTTGTTTTATTTTTACGTTATTTTTGTTTTTAAATCTTTGCACCACACTTTGTTTTATTTTTTGTTAAGGAAAACTCATGCAATTCAAAATGAACACCATCACCGCTTCTATCACCACCGCGGCCGCGCTCGCCTTTGCCGTCTCAGCGCCGATCACCTTCGCAGAAACCAAAGCTGAAAAAGCTAAAGCCACAAAAGCAACGCCTGGTGCGGCCTCCGGCTTGTCGGTCAATGGTGTGCAGATTCCAAAAGCGTACCAAGATGCGATGAATCGTGAGCGCGAGGCTTCCGGTCAGCCTACAACACCCGAAGTCGCCAACGCGATTCGCGACGAACTGATTAACCGTGAAATTCTGTCGCAAGCTGCCCGCAAAAAAGGTTTGGATCGCGATACCAATGTCGCAGCACAAATGGATATGGCGCGCCAAGCTGTGTTGATCCGCGCTTACTTTGATGACTTCGTCAAATCCAATCCCGTGACCGATGCGCAGTTAAAAGCCAACTACGACGCCGCGACCGTGCAGATGGGCAACAAAGAATACAAAGCGCGCCACATCTTGGTCGAAACCGAAGATGAAGCCAAAACCATCATCGCCAACTTGGGTCGTGGCGAATCGTTTGAAAAATTAGCCAAGGAAAAATCGAAAGATACTGGTTCCAAAGAAAACGGTGGTGATCTCGATTGGAGCCCAGCGAGCCGTTATGTCCCAGAATTCGGCAACGCGTTGAAAGCACTCAATAAAGGCGGCTTGACACCAACGCCGGTGAAAACAGCATTCGGTTTTCACGTGATTCGCTTGGACGATGTACGCGATCTGAAAGTGCCAACATTTGAAGAAGTCAAAGAAAACATTCGCCAGCGTGCCCAGCAAGAGCAGGTTTCTGCCTTGGTGAAAAGCTTGCGCGAAAAGGCCACGATTTCTGGTCAGTAATTCGCTCATTGCCGCTTTGGCTTCATCAAGGTTAGGCTAATGCGATGCAATAAATACCGAGCAACACACAAATAAAAAAGGGCGGCTCAATGAGCTGCCCTTTTTTTGTTAACTGTCAGATCGTTTTTATTGTTTTTTATTTATAACATCCAATTTACTATCCTAATCGATATAAATTTTTTTGCATAGCATTGCGCGGTGGCATTGTTTCGATTAACGTAGAGACATGAGTAACCAAATCCAAGTGCAATTCGCCAAAGCGGGCAATCTATACCGCCTCGAAGTATCGGTGTCCCCACTTTTGCCGCGCGAGATTCCCACGGTGGTTGAAGTCTTCACCGCCAACTGGACCAAGCCTGAAGAAGTGGATCGCGCCAAGGTCAATGATGCGACCGCACTCGTACTCATTGCCGATCACGAAATCCGCGCCGGTGAGCGCCCCGCCGATATTGCACGTGTGTTGAGTTATGCGATCTGGAAACAATTGGACCGCTATGTCAAAGTGACCATCGAAGCGACCTATCTAGGCGAAAATCCCGATTCACATTTCGAGTTCGGCGAGTCGCAGTATGCGAAAGCGTTCGGGGAGCGGTTTGAGAATTAGCGCTGCGTTCGAACAATTTGCGAAACGAGCGCCGCGCAGCGTAAGCAGATCGGCTTTTCCCACCGGACATTTTTTGCATTTGCCGCCATGCGAGCGGATGTGTTTAGACGGCGCGAAGTGTTCAGCATGAAAGTGTACGGCTAAGCCCGCGCCAACGCTGGGTTCTTCTTAAAGTAGCCCCGCACGCCATCGGCAATTGCTTCGGCTAACTTATCCTGATAATTCGGATCACGCAGTTTGTTTTCTTCATCAGGGTTAGAAATAAATGCGGTCTCGATCAGGATAGACGGGATATCAGGCGCTTTTAGTACCGCGAAACCAGCTTGCTCCACATGTGGTTTATGTAACCGGCTAAATTCGCCCAGCTCTGCCAACACCAGCTTGCCAACTTTTAAACTGTCGTTAATCTGAGCGGTTTGGGATAGATCGAGCAACGTACGGGCTAAGTTGCCGTCGCGCACATTTAAGTTCACGCCGCCGATTAAATCGGCATCATTTTCTTTATTCGCCAACCACTTGGCCGCCGTGGAGGTGGCACCTCCTTCCGATAGCGCGAACACGCTGGAGCCATTCGCCTGCGGCGTGACGAATGCGTCGGCGTGCAGGCTGACAAATAGATCTGCCCGCAACTTTCGCGCACGTTGCACGCGCATATGGAGCGGCACGAAAAAATCGGCATCGCGGGTGAGCGCAACGCGATATTGCGCATCCTCACCCAGCGTTTCTTTGAGTTTTTTGGCGATGAGGAGCACGATGTCTTTTTCGCGGGTGCCGCGTCGGCCAATAGCGCCGGGGTCCTCACCGCCGTGACCGGGATCGAGCACCACTGTGAAGGGGCGCAGTTGTAAGGGTTTGGGCGAGTAGGGCACCTTAGGGGCTGGTACTGTGATCTTGCCGTCCTTAGCCGCTGATGAGGCTTCCGAGGCGGTTGGTGCGCCACTGGTCGTGCCGGTTGGTGGCGCGAGTTTGGCCTTGTCCGGTGCGCTGTTGGTTGCGCTGTTGGGTGCGCTGTTGGATGAAATATCGCGGCCAAATCCCGCGACATCGTCATTGAGCAGCGCCAGCATTGGGTCAACCGGCTTGGCGGGATAAATATCGAGCATCAGCCGATGCTGAAACTCACCCGCAGGCGGGACAGCGAATACCTGCGGCTTCACTTCCGCTTTCAAATCAAGCACGATCCGGACGACGTTCGGGCGATTGATGCCGACGCGCACACTTTGGATAAACGGATCGTCTTTACCGATTTTATCGACCAGTTCTTTGAGCGCTGGTCCCATTTCGATATTTTCGATATCGATCACTAACCGCTCAGGATCTTTAACAAAAAATGTTTGATATTTGAGCGCAGCGGGTGATTCAAACGTGACACGAGTGTATTCGTTGGCCGGCCAAACGCGCGTGGAATTGACCTTGCTGGCAGCGTGCGCCGGTTGCGCTACAAACACGGACACGCTCAACAGCGGCGTGAACAATAGCGGAAGAGAGAGAAACGAACGGCGGTTTATTTTGCCGGTTTCAGCACTGGCTGCGTTAGCACCAAATGCTTCAAGATGCCCAACCCGCGCGGTGTTTGAGCCATTAGCGTGGCTGTCCGTGTTGCGTGTGGAGCGGTCCCCATTGCCGTTGTTAAGGTGATGTGCAGGTCCGGCAAAGGCAATAGTTCCCCGGCCTTTTCCGGCCACTCGACCAAGCAAATGTTGGTCTGATTGAACAGGTCTCGAAATCCGGCTTCTTGCCATTCGTCAGGGTCACTAAAACGATAAAAATCAAAGTGATACAAGTTTAACTTAGAAATTACATAAAGTTCAACTAAAGTGTAGGTCGGGCTTTTGACGCGGCCAGCAAAACCGAGCGCCCGAAGAAAGCCGCGGGTGAGGGTCGTCTTGCCTGCACCCAGATCGCCCGATAAATAGATCACAGTGCCCGGCAGGCGTTCAATATCAGCTGCCAAGGCTGCGCCCAGCGCCATCGTTGCCGCTTCGTCGGCAAGGTCAACCAGAGCCGCTTCGTCGGCAAGTTCAACCCGAGCGGTTTCGTCCGCCAATTTAACGTGTGCATCGTCGTCGGTACTCATTGGGTGCAATGTATTTTCTGCTTCAGGCATCAGCTAAACTCATCAAATGGAATTTCAACCACAACAATTAAAAAATCTCGCCGCGCAAATCAAAACTTGGGGGCGCGATCTCGGCTTCCAAGAATTGGGCATCAGCGACACCGAATTAACGGTAGAGGAAAGCGGCCTCCTCAACTGGCTCAACAACAACCATCATGGCAGCATGGATTATATGGCTCGCCACGGCGTTAAGCGAGCCAGGCCGCAAGAATTGGTGCCTGGCACCGTGCGCGTAATCTCAGTGCGCCTCAATTACACTGCGCCGGATGCCAAAGAAAGCTGGAGTGTGATCGAAGATAGCGGGGCCGCGTTTATTTCCCGCTACACATTGGGGCGCGATTATCACAAAGTACTGCGGCACAAATTGCAAAAATTGGCCGACCAGATTCAACAAGAAATTGGCACCTTCGCCTATCGCGTCTTCACCGATTCCGCGCCGGTTATGGAAGTCGCGCTCGCCCGCAAAGCGGGACTGGGCTGGCGTGGAAAACACACGCTGCTCTTAAACCGCGAGGCAGGCTCGCTCTTTTTCTTGGGCGAAATCTATACCGATTTGCCGCTGCCAATAGACGGTGATACCACTGACCACTGCGGCAGTTGCACCAAGTGCATCGACATCTGCCCCACCCGCGCGATCATCGCCCCCTACCAACTCGATGCGCGGCGTTGCATTTCGTATCTAACCATTGAGCATAAAGGCAGCATTCCGATTGAGTTCCGGAAGGCGATCGGCAACCGCATCTACGGCTGCGACGATTGCCAGCTCGTTTGCCCGTGGAACAAATACGCGCAGCTTGCGAGCGAGCCCGATTTCCATATCCGCCACCAGCTCGATGACGTGACACTGATTGAATTATTTTCGTGGACAGAGCAGCAATTCAACGACCGCATGGAAGGCTCCGCGATCAGGCGAATTGGTTTTGAGCAATGGCAACGTAATATTGCCGTGGCGATGGGTAATGCATTGCAGGGTGAAGCAAGCGGTGCCCGGAAAGCCAGTATCCGTGCGGTTCTTCAGGCATCGTTGCGCTCGGAAGGCGCGATATCGGCGGTGGTGCGGGAACATGTTGAGTGGGCGCTGGCTGAAGTGCAGCACAACTGAATATCCGAAATTTTTCGCTGTTGGGCAGCGCAGAGCCCCAACAAGCGAAGCCAATCCGAGGTGGTTGCCCATTTGAGATCACTAAATCCAACGCCGATAGAGCCGCGCAGAGGTGAGCGAGTGGAAGGGTTAGGGCACATCTGCCCGATATTTAGGCTCGCCTCGTTTAAACATAAAAGCAATCGCATTTCGTTACAATTTCTCCGCCTCCGTTTGACACGAATTCTACGAACCGCGGTCATAGAAGCGTAGTCTATCTATTCGTTTGTTCTCAGTTTGTTCTCAACTAGGCCGTTGTTGGGCTGAGCCTAACGAATTTTTCAATTCCAACCTCAAGAGGAACAAGATGAAAATTATTCGCAAATTGATTGCCGCCGTTTCAATCGGTTTTTTCAGCATCGCCGCATTCGCTGATGCGCCAGCCGACGCACCAAAAAAAGGTGATGGCCCCGGCCACCACAGAATGCATGATTGCAGCAAGGTAGAAGATGCAACTAAAAAGGCAAAGTGCGAAGCGCACCAAGCCGCTATGGAAAAATGCAAAGGCATGGAAAAAGAAGCGCACCACAAGTGTATGCAGGAAGCGATGCCGAAAAAAGACAAGTAACTTTTCGGCTTTGATGTCGTTAATTTCTTTAGTGTTCTCAAATCGTTGGGAAACTTAAGTGCGGCAGCTAGCTACATCATTCCATAAAAGCGGATGCCGATTTGCATCCGTTTTTTATTTTTTAACCCAGCGATTCCAGCCGATTGCGCCCATTATTTTTGGCTTGATAAAGCGCCTGGTCCGCACGACGCAGCACATCATCAAAGGTCCGGTCTTCGGCTCGCATCACACCCATACCGATTGAGATCTTGATACGCAACGGATCGTGGCCGACGAGCGTGAGCGACGCTGCGTCCACTGCCGCACGCAGTCGTTCTGCAGCGGCCTTTGCGGACTCGGCGCTGGCGCGGTCAAACAGCGCAACAAACTCCTCGCCGCCATGTCGCCCAACCATATTCGGGCCGCGACAGTTTTTCTCCAAAATGCGTGCAATGTGTTTTAGCGCCTCGTCGCCAATATCGTGCCCCAGCTTGTCGTTGATCGCTTTAAAGTGGTCGATATCGATGACAGCAACCGTAAAACCGACTCGGCTTGCCTGCGCCGCGGCAAAGCGCTCTTGTCCGATTGTAACAATGGTGCGGCGATTGGCTAGGCCTGTCAAATAATCGGTTGATGCCGCACGTTCCCATCGCCGTTTAATGCGATCCGAGCACAGCAACAAAAATGCAGTGGTACCGATGATGGGCAATAAGCCGACGACAATCGGCGTGATCACGTTAACTAAATTGGTGTTGTCCAACGAGTTCGGCGGCGTGCTAGGCAGCATAAAAAAAATGACGCAGCGTAAGGCCATGAAGGTGCCGGTCACGATAAAAATAATGGACAGCACGCGACGGCTCATCGACACTTCGTCCAGCGCGTACCGGCGCAGCGTCCAGGCTGCGGCGCTATTGAGAAAAACCATCGCTACGGTCGCGATGAAAACGCGGCCGCTAAAGCTGGGTAGGATAGCCGCGAATCCATAGATACCAATTACCGCAAATAGGGCAGGTAAAAATATCCACGGTATATCGCGCCTTCCGTAGAAGCGGCGCAACGACCGCCAGTACAGGGTTAGCCCAACCAGCATGAAGCCATTGCCCAACGGCAACATAAATTCCGGCGGCAGGAATTGCTGAAAAGCGACGAGCACGCTGCCACCAGCCATCAGCAACGTGCCGACGCGCCAATCGAGCGCGCTGGGCCGAATATCATGGGGCAAATCGCGATGCACCAGTCCCAACAAGCCACCGTTGAGCAGCATCATCAGCGTTGCAATGATGAAAACCGTTTGCGGATCCAAGGTGGCGGCTAAAAATGAATGAATTAGTTGAAAACCATCAAACGCAAATCACAAGCGACCAGATCAACCTTTGGTGCGCACCCTCGACCGTCCACCATCCACTGCAAACACCTGCCCGGTAATCCAACCGGCATCAGGCGACAATAAAAAATCTGCCAGCGCCGCGTGGTCGGTTGCTTGTCCCAAACGCGGGATGGCGTGCATCGCGGCAATCGCCTCACGCATGGCGGCATTCGACGTTAGTTTGGACGCAAGCGGTGTCTCGGTGAGGCTTGGGGCAATCGCGTTCACGCGCACATGTGGGGCCCATTCGGCGGCGAGCGCGCGCGTCAAGCCTTCTACTGCGCCTTTGGCCGCCGACACAATAGTGTGGCTCACAAAGCCTTGTCCAACTGCGATCGTCGAGAACATAACCATCGCACCTTTTGCTGCCTTCAATGCTGCTCCGGCTTCGCGTGCGGCAATGGCGGCACCGACGCTATTCAACCGGAACGCATTGACCATCGCATCGCCCGTTAATTGGCGCAGCGGTTTCAAATCAATTGATCCTACGCAATAGGCCACGCCGGTCACGTCGGCGCCTTCGCAAGCAGCTTTGACCGCAGCGGCGAACGCGGTTTCATCCAGCACATCGGCAATCGCGAATTCGCCGTTATTGGCGCCCGCAACTTCTGCCAATCCGGCCGCGTTGCGGCCAATGAGGTAGGGCTGGATGCCACGCGCAGAAACCCGCTCTGCTAATGATTTGCCGATGCCGCTGTTGCCGCCGATGATGACAATTCTGTTCATTTCTTGTTCACTTTCTTGGGATGGTTAATCTTTGGAAAGCCGCGCCAGTGCTAGTGTTTGGAGGTATTTTCCCAGTATTTAGCCAGTTCGTTGCTTGGAAAATTACAGTGCCATTGTTGTAGGTTGGGCGCTAAATCCCACCCAACCTACAATTTTTAATTACTTCAACATCAAGTGATTCAAGCGCTTCACAAACCCGGCTGGGTCTTCGAGTTGGCCACCTTCGGCCAGCATCGATTGTTCAAACAGCAAATGGCTCCAATCGTTGAATTCATCCTCAGGAACGCCTGCTTTTAATTTCTCTAACAACCGATGGGTCGGATTGATTTCGAGGATCGGTTTGCTGGCGTTGATTTTTTGCCCAGCGGCTTTTAACATGCGTTCCAAATTGCCGGAAAGTTCGTTTTCGTCCACCACCAAACACGCGGGTGAATCGGTTAAGCGATGCGTGACGCGGACATCTTTGACCAACTCACCCAAGCTGGCTTTAATCTTCTCGATCAACGGTTTTAACGCTTCAGCGGTGGCTTCCTGCGCTTTCGTTTCAGTCTCGTCGGCCAGTGCGCCCAAATCCAAATCACCTTTAGCAACAGAGACCAATTTTTTGCCTTCGAACTGTTCAAACTGACCGAGCCACCATTCATCAACGGATTCAGTTAGCAGCAAAACTTCAATCCCTTTTTTCTTGAAAATTTCCAAATGCGGACTGTTTTTCGCGGCGATATAGCTCTCACCCGTCACATAATAAATTTTCTCTTGGCCGTGCTTCATGCGGCCAACATAATCAGCAAATGAAACCGTTTGTGCATCGGTTTCATTATGCGTTGAAGCGAAACGCGATAGCTTGGCGATTCGATCTTTGTTGGCAAAATCTTCACCCATGCCTTCTTTGAATACCCGGCCAAACTGGCTCCAAAAGGTTGCGTATTTTTCGTTTTGGTTCTCCGCTAAATCATCCAACAAGCCGAGCACTTTTTTCACACAACCGTTTTTAATCGCATCCACATCTTTGGATTGCTGCAAAATTTCGCGGGAGACATTTAGCGGCAGGTCGTTGGAATCGACCACGCCTTTTACAAACCGCAGGTAACGGGGCAGCAATTGCTCGGCGTCGTCCATGATGAAAACACGGCGCACATAAAGCTTGATGCCATGCTTGCGTTCACGATCAAACATATCGAACGGCGCTTTGGCGGGTACGTAAAGCAGCTCGGTGTATTCCTGTTTGCCTTCGACGCGTGCGTGCGTCCAGCCAAGCGGTTTTTCCCAATCGTGCGAAACGTGTTTATAAAATTCTTCGTATTGCTCGTCGGTTATTTCACTTTTTGGGCGCGTCCACAATGCGCTGGCGCGGTTCACGGTCTCATCTTCGTCCGTCAGGACGTTTTCAGATTTATCTTTATCCCATTCGGTTTTCTTCATCACAATCGGCATTTGAATATGATCTGAATATTTGCGAATGATGGATTTGATTTGCCAGTCTTCCAAGAACTCGTTGGCGTCTTCTTTCAAATGCAAAACCACTTCTGTCCCGCGTGCGGTTTGTTCAACTGCCTCGAGCGTGAATTCGCCATCGCCTTTGGATTCCCAACGCACTGCTTCATTTGCCGCAGCGCCCGCGCGGCGCGTTGTCAGCGTGACTTTATCGGCCACAATAAACGCCGAATAAAATCCGACGCCGAACTGGCCGATTAAATGCGCGTCTTTTTGCTGATCGCCGGTGAGCTTGGAGAAAAATTCTTTCGTGCCGGATTTGGCAATAGTGCCGATATTGGCAATTACCTCATCGCGTGACATACCGATACCGTTGTCAGTCAGGGTGATCGTGCCTGCGGCTTTATCGACGCCGATGCGGATCTTTAGATCGCTATCGTTTTCAAACAGGGCACCATTGCTCAACGCCTCAAAACGCAATTTATCGCAAGCGTCCGACGCATTTGAGATCAGTTCGCGCAGAAAAATTTCACGGTTCGAATAAAGCGAATGGATCATTAACTGTAGTAATTGCTTTACTTCAGTTTGAAAGCCCATCGTTTCCTTTTGCTGTTGTTCGGGCGCGGTGGTTGCGGTGGTCGCTGTGGTCGCTGTGGTCATGTTCTCTCCTAGTTCGATTGCGGTATTTAATATTGGTGCCGTTGGTGTCATTGATAGCGCTGATGTTGCTAACGGCTCACTGGTGTGAGGGCACACCTTTGCCGGAAAAGATACGCGGTAATATTTATTAACTGCTTTGATCTGTGGGCGGAATGCGTTTTTTCAAGCAAATTTCCCTAGATAAGCAGATTTTTTAACTATTTTTTGAACTTTTACACCTCGCCAGCTACTAAAACATGAAGGTTAAGTTTTTGTAGTGGAAGTCCCGTTGGAGTGAGTAGTGGTTTTTAAAGCCCTAGGAAACTGGGGCTTTTTTTATGGGCTGCTCGCTCTGAGGGCAATGTTCGCCTCGGCCGCCTCACGAATCGCGCTCAATGACATATTCGGCGTGATCGCTTCAGCATCAATCCGGACCTCGATCAGCGCGGGTTTGCCCGCTGTCGATGCACGTTCAAACGCGCCCGCAAAGTCGGACGTTCTTTCCACCACCTCACCATGCGCGCCGAATGATTTTGCGAATGCGGCGAAATCAGGATTCACCAGCTGTGTGCCGTAGACATGCCCCGGGAACTCGCGCTCCTGGTGCATTCGGATCGTGCCGAACATGCCGTTATTGACGACAATAAAAATAACGTTCAGTTGGTATTGCACCGCCGTTGCCAGCTCTTGGCCAGTCATTAAAAAGCAGCCATCCCCTGCAAAACAGATGACAGTGCGTTTGGGTGCAACAGCCTTTGCCGCAATCGCCGCAGGCACACCGTAGCCCATTGCGCCCGATGTCGGCGCAAGCTGCGTGCGGAAGCTGCCATAGCGATAGAAGCGGTGCACCCAGCTCGCATAATTACCGGCGCCGTTGGTCACAATCGCATCGCGCGGCAACACTGATTTTAAATGCTGCATCACATCCCACATTTGCAGATGGCCCGGCGTTTCGCGTCTGCGTTGCCATTCCGCGTATTGCTGGCGCGCTTCGATGGTTGCGGCATCGATATCGGTTGACGTCACGCGCGGCAGTACCGCTATCGCGTTGGCGAAGGCGGCAACCGTGGAATTGATCATCAGTTCTGCCTGATAAACACGTCCTAGCTCTTCAGCACCCGCGTGCACATGGATCAGCTTTTGTCGGGGCACTGGCGAATCAAACAGGGTGTAGCCAGAGGTCGTCATCTCGCCCAGCCGTGCGCCGATGCATAGGACCACGTCGGCTTCTTTAACCCGCGCGGCGAGTTTGGGATTGATGCCAATGCCGACATCGCCCGCATAATTTTGATGATTGTTATCGAGCAAATCCTGAAACCGAAACGCGCAGCCGATTGGTAAATTTTGCGTCTCGGCGAAGCGTTGAATATCGGCGCAGGATTCAACGCTCCAGCCGCTTCCACCCAAGATGACGAACGGATTTTTCGCCCCAGCTAATAGGCTGGAAACCCCCGCCAGTGCTGGTGTTCCAGGTGATGGCCCAACAGTGGCATCGGCTTGACCGTGATGATATTTGATCGCATCCGTTACCGCCACGATGGCCGATAATGTATCTTCCGGCAGCGCCAACACGACCGGCCCCATGCGGCCAGTGGTGGCCACTTGGAAAGCCCGTGCGACGTATTCTGGGATCCGATCCGCGCGATCAATCTGCGCCACCCATTTTGCCATCGGCCCGAACATGCGACGGTAATCAATTTCTTGAAACGCCTCTCGTTCTACAAAATCGTTGCCGACTTGGCCGATAAATAAAATCATCGGCGTCGAATCTTGAAACGCGGTGTGTACGCCAATAGATGCATTGGTGGCACCTGGACCGCGGGTAACCATGCAAATACCCGGCTTACCCGTAAGCTTGCCGTAAGCCTCGGCCATATTGACGGCGCCGCCTTCGTGGCGGGTGGTGATGAGCTTAATGGAATCACGATTTTGGTAGAGCGCATCAAGAACCGGCAAATAGCTTTCGCCCGGCACGCAAAATGCCAAATCAACGCCGTGAATTTTTAACTGGTCGACTAACAGCTGTCCGCCGTTCCGGGGATTGTGTTGATTATTTTTAATGTTGCTCGCGCCGTTCATAACTGTCTCACCTGATAACCCTTCGATTTTAATAGCTCAACCAGGCCGCGAGGCCCCATTAAATGCAGTGCGCCAACCGCAATAAAGTGTGTTTTGTCCTCCGCCAAATAGCCTTGGATTTTTTTTAACATCGCATCGTTGCGCGCAAACAATAAAATCTCGTCGAGCGCCTCGGATTGCCGTGCATCTTTGGTTACGTCAGATGTGACATCTTGCATCAGTTTGACGTCACCGCTTTGCCAGGCGTTGACGACGCCGGTGATCTGATCCGGTGTTTTGCCCGATTCAATGGTGGCCAGCGCATTGTCGAGCATCGCCTCTTGCAATGTGGCAGGCATGTTGTTGAACATCGCCATTTGTCCGAGTTGGGATTCGAGCTCCAGCACGGCTTTATTTTCTTCTTTGGCGCGTTTGAGCAAATAGCTTTCGACGCCTTCATTCATGTCGTAACCGAGCCGCATATATTCGTTGATCGACAATGCACCGACAACAATATAAGGCTTCATGTTATTGAAACTATTGGGTTGCAGTTTCAACCGAACAGCCTGTTGTTTAACCCGTTCATAGAGTGCGGCCGGAATGTGCTTCTCAAGCGAGTCGGGTGGCGCGTAGGTGAGCAATTTGCCAATCTCGACGCCATCGGTCGTGTTGGAAATATCAGCCTCCAGCACAAGTTTGGTCGATCGCTTGAGCGCGTTTTCAACCGTGCTGGGCAGTGGGTAAAAACTTTTTTTACCCACGTGAATGGTGCCGAATAAGTACACCGTATTGTTATCCGATTTTATTTCCCAAATAAATGATTTTTGATCGCCAACCTTAACGACCTCGGTTGCTTGCTTGGGATTCGGTTTGGTCGGGTCGTAGCTTGCGTCGGGCGCGGTGGCAGCTTTGGCAGCGGCTGATGCAGATGGTGTTGCCGACGGCAACACATTTTGCGCGGTAACGGCGGCGGGAAAAATAATCAGCGCAATGAATGTGGCCAACAAAACTCGGGAGCGCCAAGCCGTAAACCTTTTTTGTACGGCTTTACCAGCCGAAAATGCCGCGTGGAATCGAGAAAAAAACAATTGCATTTGAACCCAATCTATAAATATTTTGTGGCATTTTCCGCCAAATTGGCATCGGCAACCATTATCCCAGACTTCATCCTCGACTTGATGACGGACATGATTGGGAACGGCGGTTCAGTTTTTGGCTAGCGGCTGAATCAAAGTCGTATTGATAGCCGCAAGGGCGCTAGAATGGTTAGTATTGAGGCTTAATACTCTTGGGACTCTTTCGGCTCTTGCGGCTCTTGCGAATCTAGTGAAATTTTCGTTCTGTATTTCTCTGTTGCAGCACATATTATTTATTTCACCGGTCCGTTCACCCGAATTTCCACCGCAACTTCCACCCAACTTCCAAGCCAGCGCCCAAATCACAAAGGAAACAATATGCAAATCGGCATGATCGGATTAGGTCGTATGGGCGGCGCGATGGCAACCAAACTTTGCCTTGCTGATATTCATGTTGTTGGCTACGACGCGGACTCGACCTCGGTTGATGCGCTCAATAATGTGCCCGGATTCGACGGTGCGTACTCACTCGACTCTTTGCTCAATGCCATGCCTGCGCCGCGCATCCTGTGGCTCATGTTGCCTGCAGGCAAGCCTACGCAGGCCGTGCTCGATGAGCTACGCTTCAAACTCGCGGTGGGCGATACCATTGTTAACGGTGGCAATAATTTTTATAAAGAAAGCATGGCGAGTGCGACGATATTCCGCGATGCCGGTATTTCGTTTATCGACGCCGGCGTGTCTGGCGGTGTTCATGGAGGAGCGAGCGGCTATTGCCTGATGCTTGGCGGCGAGGCGGTGGCGATCAAGCGGATTGAACGTGTGTTGAACGGTTTGGCACCGAACCCAAACCAATGGCTGCATTGCGGGCCCAGCGGGGCAGGGCACTTCACCAAAATGGTTCATAACGGCATCGAATACGGGATGATGCAAGCCTATTCCGAAGGTTTCTCACTGCTCAGTGCCAAACGCGAATTTGATCTCGATATCGGCGCGGTCGCTGAGACCTGGCGGCACGGCAGCGTGCTGCGTTCATGGCTGCTCGACCTTACCGCCGATTTTCTCAAAAAAGATCGCGCACTCGATGGCGTTGCACCCGTCGTCCCCGATTCGGGCGAAGGCCGCTGGACGGCACTAGAAGCGATCGAGCTAGGCGTGCCCACACCAGTCATGTCGTTAGCGTTGATGTCTCGATTCGCGAGCCAAGGCGAAGATGAATATAGCGCTAAGTTATTGGCGATGATGCGCAAGGGATTCGGCGGACATGCGTTGGTCGCTGCACCCGACGCGGCCGATAAAACGGCCAAACTCTAGCGCTGGTGCGGCCTTTGAGGCAATCGATCATTTCATATAACGCTATTTGATAACTGCCATTTAACAAAACGTTACTCCCTCAATATCCAACGACCAACTGTCATGCCCTGGCTTATCACAAAATACCTCATCACGGCCGCAGTCGTGGTGCTCATTTCTGAACTCGCAAAGCGTAGCGACAAACTCGGCGGATTTGTGGCGGCACTTCCGCTAGTCACGTTTCTCGCGTTGATATGGCTTTATGTCGAAGGGCAGCCATCAGACAAAATTGCCAACCACGCTTGGTACACGTTTTGGTATGTGGTGCCGACGTTGCCGATGTTTCTGGCGTTCCCGCTGCTGTTACCGCGCTTGGGTTTTTGGCTGACGATGCTGGCATCGGTGGTGATTACTGTTGTTTGCTTCGCGCTCTTTGCGTTCGCGGTTCGGCGGTTTGGGGTTGAATTGTTGTGAATGGTAAAGCGAAAAATGATGAAAAGTGATCGAGAATCCAAATTCAATGAGGTCGCTATTGCGCTTGACTACAGCTTCGACGGCGAAATCAAAATTGGCGGGAACTACACTTCGGTGGTTCAGCACGGCAATGCCGTTTACGTCAGCGGACAAATTCCGCGCGTGGGCGATACGGTGGTGATCACCGGGCGTGTGGGGGACGATGTTGCCCTCGCGGAAGCGCGACTAGCGGCGAAGATATGTGCAATGCGTGCGCTGGCGCTACTTAATCAATCCCTTGGATCGTTGGACCGGGTGGAGAAAATTTTGCGCATTACCGTTTATGTGCAGTCGGCACAAAACTTTACGCAGCAAAGCGAAGTGGCGGATGGTGCGTCGGAAGTATTGTTCGCCGTGTTGGGCGCGGCTGGTGTCCATACGCGGACATCGGTGGGCGTATTTCAATTGCCTAAAAATGCAGCGGTGGAGGTAGACTTAATTGCTGCCACCCATTAGCCGCTTAATCGCCGCTTAATCGCCGTTTCGTTGCCGTTTCGGTGCCGTTTCGCCGCCGTTTCGTTGCCGTTTTGTTCCCGCGTCGTTGCTGCTTCGTTACCAGGCAATTGGCGCGTAATTGCCACCCAATGGCCACCCAATGGCTATAAAGGCTGCTCGCCAGCTTTCACTACATTCAAGCTGATTGGCGCATCTGGCACGAATTCATCGGTGTGGATCGCGCGGTATTCGACCGCAATAATTTCGAGCTCCTCACGGCCCCCCGGAGCGTTTAGCACGACGGTATCGCCTTCTTTGGCTTTTATCAGCGTGCGGGCAAGTGGCGAAATCCAAGTAATGTAGCCGCGCGATAAATCGAGCTCGTCGATACCAACGATGGTGACGGTTTTTTCATCGCCGCGTTGATTGGCGAACGTCACCGATGCACCGAAAAATATACGTTCGGCAGCATCCTCTTCACGCGGTGCGGCAGGGTCAACGACTTCCGCGTTATCAAGCCGCTTGGTTAAAAATCGGAGGCGTTTATCGATCTCACGCAAGCGTTTTTTGCCGTATTGGTAATCAGCATTTTCGCTGCGGTCACCGTTCTTGGCCGCCCACGACACAGCCGATGTGACCGATGGACGCTCTTTGTTGAGTAGGTAAGTGAATTCATCTTTGAGGCGCTTGTGGCCCCCGGGTGTGATGTAGTTTTTGGCCCCGGCAGGGATCGGCGACACGCTTGACTCTAGGTCATCATCTTCTGCATCGTCGCTTTCTTTGGTAAAGGCTTTGCTCATTTTTTGGCCAATGGCGGTGCGACAATGCCAAGTTCGGCCTGCCGTTTTTTGGTTAACGTCGAGGCGACTAATGCGTACGAGCGCCGGATCATCGTTTTCAATTCCGCATCGCCGACTTTAGAAAAATCGTGCAATCGTACCCACTTTGCCCTCGCCAAATAAGGCGCTGGGGTGAATCCGGGGCGATCCGACATGGTTAAAAAAAGATCATGATCAACCTTGAATGAAACATGTGGCGTGCCGTTAGCGGTTGCGTAAGCGACGGCAAACATTTTTTCGCCGATGGTGTAGACATGATCCGCACCCCATTTGATTTCGTTCTTGGCGCACGGTAGTGATTGGCAAAATTTTCGGATTGAGGAGATGTTCATAAAAATGAAACGAAGATTGCGACAGGCCTATTAAATGTTTGAGTGTGATTTTGTGTGTGTCATAAAAATATGATTGACAAGACACCCCCCCCTCGTGACATATTATATTTGCTTCATGTGAGGGTATATTAAGGGAAATAATAATGTCATACAAAACAATAGCAGCCGTAGCTTCTGTATTTTTGGTCACGATGCTGAGCGCATGAAATGAGCCGCAAAAAATTAAACCCGCGATTAAACTTATTAAAGAGGCAGATGTTGGGGAGGCGGAATTCCTAATCCAGTCCGGGGAAAATGTAATTTTTATTTGGGGATCGAACTAAAACATGTAAGCCCTTCGCCCGGGGATAGCACTGACTACATCAAATTGACGAATGGCCGCTATGCGCTATGATGTCTCACGTTCTAATGTACAAATAAACTCTATCGGTACCGGCATGCTTCTGGGGGCTAATACGGCATCCGGAACCATGCAAAATCGGTACCGGCATGCTTCTGGGGGCGAATACGGCATCCGGAACCATGCAAAATACGTTCGCCATTGTCAGGCAAGGCAACAGCGCGCGTTTTGCCAACCCTTCCGCAGTGGCAAGCTGGCTGGCGTCTGTTGATGCCTATTCGCCAATCGGCACGGTGGACGTAACGCTTCAAGCGCTTCAATTTACGAAACAAGATGGGATAAACTCAGTCAACGTCGATGTGATCGCCGATGATGCAAACCTGACCGTTGCAACTGTGACGCACACTGAATACGTTAAACCCGGCATCATTACGCCGACCCCTGGACCTCGTCTCCAATAATAGGGCAATCATTAGTCTATGAATTTCTACGCAATCTCTGCATTTAATAGTGGCAACGCACACCAGATGATCCGGTGTGCGTTTTTTATTGCCACGATGTTTTTTTTAGCTAATCTCACCGGTTGCTCCTCAACTCGGCAGTTGCCAACAGCGGAAGAGTTGCCTGACGGTGTCGCGATTGCGTATGTGGCTCCCCGGCAAGTAAAGGGTGGTTGGGAGGTTACTGCGGGGATCGAATCAAATGGCGATGGAACGCCTGGCACGGAGTGCGGTGTTGCCGTGCCGCTGCAGATTAATCCAACCCTGCGCGCTAACCTGCATGTGGTGCGAGAAACCTGCAATGGTTCCGGACTAAGCGAGAAGGAAAGCAAATGGATCGAGCATGTTGTTAAGTTTTTTTCGCGGATTGTCGAGGAAACGCCATCGGTCAATCGGTTTTTTCGTGAATTAGGACCAGTCGAGTATGACTGGTTTCTAGTGCCTCCACAGTTACGTTTTGTTCACACACAAACGACGTTTGCGTCTAACTCCTCACCCCGCTTGGCGTTGCGCCTGCCACTTGCCGTTGACGATGCCGAGAACCATGTAAAGCAAGTGAATATGGCGATTGGCGTGCCCACTGTCGTTCATGAATACTTTCATGCACTGGCACTCATGCGCGGGTGGCAGTTTGATACGGTGGCAACGAATGAGACCATGGCATATCTTTTGAATCATACGGTCGCCGTCGAGCTGGGGCTGACTTACGCAGCAACACCTACGGCGTCGCTGGAACAGCCATTGGATCGTGTCTGGGAAGAGGCCGCCACAACCAAGGAGTCCGCTTATGAAACGAGTGCTGCTGGGCAACGTCTGGCATACCGCATGATACAGAAAGCATTGGCATGCCAAGACCCGCGTGGTGCGATTCGCGGCACGGCGCGAATCGCTTATGATCAAATCGCTGATCAAGGTGCCATGACACTTGCTGAGCTTAAAAAAATAGATGCCTTATCGTGCGAGGCGCGCCAAGCAAAAGGCGATGGCGGCGTGAAATACAAATGCGATGCGGTGACAAAGGTATGCACGTTATGATCGCAAGGGGTAGTTGATGATAGGCGCGTGTCACCAGATATTGGCAAAAAGAGCATCACCGCTAAAATGATTTTTTTTGCGATGTTTTTTGACGCTGCGCTTGCTATTTTTTTTGAAACTCTAGCGTTGGCGAGCTTTTTGAGCCATTTTTGCTTTGAAACGCCCGCCAGTACTAGGGTTTGATTTCTTCTCGTCTCTGCCCTGGCGTTTTGTTTTTATCAATAATCTGATAAAAAATTTCATCCGATTTCACCATCCCTAACTCAACGCGAGCGCGCTCTTCAACAGCATCAATACCTTGCTTCAAATCGCGTACCTCCGCATCAAGGCCAGCATTGCGGGCGATGAGTTTGGTGTTTTTTTCTTTTTGGACATCGACTTGTTTCGACATATCCCAAACCCGCAGCCAGCTTCCCTTGCCGATCCAGAGTGGATACTGGATGGCGATAAGGAAGCCGATAAGGATATGGGTGAGGTATTTCAAGAGATGCTTACCCTTGCGACCGTGGTGGCTTGCTGGGCGGATCATTTGTCACGATGATGAAGGTTGCAATCGGCCCCAGCAGTAAAGAAAGCAGGAACCAGTTTCCGCCGCGACGTGATTTTGATTGCGCAAGCCCGGCGTTGATCATCGCCAGCGTAATCCAGCCGACCGCATATTCTTCCGTTGGCATCATAGCGCCAGTCTCCAAGAATCCAAATTTTATTATCGCAAATTATAAAACGCCGATTTACCCGGATAGCTTGCCGCGTCGCCCAACTCTTCTTCAATACGCAGCAACTGATTGTATTTCGCCATGCGATCCGAGCGTGATGCAGAGCCGGTTTTAATTTGCAGCGCGTTCGATGCCACGGCGATATCGGCAATCGTGGTGTCTTCGGTTTCACCTGAGCGATGCGAAATGACGGCCGTGTAGCCCGCGCGCTTTGCCATTTCAATTGCGGCAAAGGTCTCACTTAATGTGCCGATTTGGTTCAATTTAATCAGGATCGAATTCGCGATGCCCTTGCTGATGCCTTCGCGCAAAATTTTAGTGTTGGTGACAAACAAATCATCACCAACAATTTGCACTTTTTTACCGAGCTTATTGGTGAGCGTTGCCCAGCCATCCCAATCGTTTTCGGCCATACCGTCTTCGATTGAGACAATCGGATATTTGTCTGCCCACGTCGCCAAAATATCGGTGAATTGTGCGGATGTGAACGACAATTTTTCAGCTTCAAAGCGGTATTTGCCGTCTTTATAAAATTCGCTGGCAGCGCAGTCCAAACCGATCAATACATCTTGGCCGGGGATGTAGCCTGCTTCTTGAATCGCTTTTACCGCATACTGAATCGCAGCCTCATTATTCGGCAGATTGGGGGCAAAGCCGCCTTCATCGCCGACATTGGTGTTGTGGCCTTCAGCGTGCAGGATTTTTTTCAGGGTATGAAAAATTTCCACACCAGCGCGCAAGGCCTCGCGGAAAGTTGGCAGGCCAGCCGGGATAATCATGAATTCTTGAATATCGAGCGGGTTATCAGCATGCGCGCCGCCGTTGATGATGTTCATCATTGGTACTGGCATTTGCATCGGGGCAGCACCACCCAAATAACGATAAAGCGAAAGCCCGGATTCATCGGCAGACGCTTTTGCGCACGCCATCGAAACAGCCAAAATTGCATTCGCACCCAACCGAGATTTCGATTCAGTACCGTCTAGTTCGATCATCGTTTTATCGATGAACGCTTGCTCGGATGCATCCAGACCAATGATGGATTCGCAAATTTCAGTGTTGATATTTTCGACCGCACGCAAGACGCCTTTGCCCATGTAGCGTTTCATATCCTTATCGCGCAGTTCAATCGCCTCGCGAGAGCCGGTGGATGCGCCAGACGGCACAGCCGCGCGGCCTATGACACCTGATTCAAGTAACACATCGGCTTCAACCGTCGGATTGCCACGCGAATCCAAAATTTCGCGGGCGATGATGTCAACAATAGCGGTCATGAATTTTCCTAAAATTAATAATAATTGCTTTGATTTTTACATCAGTTTTGTTTCGGCAAAACCGTTCTTCTTAACGAGCGCATCAATTTCTTTCAACACATAAAGCAGATCGCGCATCATGTGTAGCGGCCAAGCGTTGGGTCCGTCCGACATCGCCTTCGACGGATCAGGATGCGTTTCCATAAACACGCCCGATACGCCCGCCGCGACAGCAGCACGCGCCAATACCGGCACGAACTCGCGCTGGCCGCCTGATGTTGACCCTTGCCCGCCGGGCAATTGCACGGAGTGGGTGGCATCGAACACAACAGGACAGAGGGTGTTGCGCATGATCGCCAACGAACGCATGTCGGAAACGAGATTGTTATAGCCAAACGAAGCGCCGCGTTCGCAGACCATGATGTTGTCAGCGCCGCTGGCCTCACGGGCTTTATCGACGACGTTTTTCATATCGGTCGGGGCAAGGAACTGGCCTTTTTTAATGTTCACCGGACGGCCAGAACGTGCCACCGCGTGAATAAAATCAGTTTGCCGGCAGAGGAAGGCCGGCGTCTGTAAAACATCCACAACGGAGGCCACCGTTGGCACTTCGGCTTCGGTGTGAACGTCGGTCAAAATATAAACACCGAGCTGCTTTTTTACTTCCGACAAAATCCGCAAGCCTTCATCCATCCCTGGGCCGCGGAAGGTTTTACCGGAACTACGGTTGGCTTTGTCGTAACTCGATTTAAAAATAAACGGAATGCCAAGCTCAGTCGTCATCTCTTTCAACGCACCGGCGGTATCGATTTGCAACTGCATGGATTCCACCACGCAAGGCCCCGCAATGAGAAAAAAGGGTCTGTCTAATCCAACTTCAAAGCCACAGAGTTTCACGGTGTTTTCCTAAAAATTGCGAATGATGGAGCAGGAAAGCGGCTACGCTTGATTTGCTGCTTTGGTGCCGGCCGCAACGTTGGTACCTGCCACAACACGAAGCCCAGCTTCACCATGCACTCGTTTATGCTGCTCCAACGCTGCTTTGATGTACGAGATAAATAGCGGATGCCCTTTGCGCGGCGTCGAGGTAAATTCAGGATGGAACTGGCAGCCGTAGAACCACGGGTGCTGGTGTTTAGCCAAATCTAGCTCGACCATTTCAGTCAATGATTCAGAATCGGTGCGAGCCGAGACAATCAACCCTGCCGCTTCTAAACGCGGCACATAATGGTTGTTCACCTCATAGCGATGACGATGACGCTCGCTCACATGTTCAGATTGGTAAATGCGATGCGCCAGCGTGCCGGCCTGCACGGTGCAAGGCTGCGCGCCCAAGCGCATGGTGCCGCCTAAGTTAGACGAGGCATCACGTTTTTCAATTTGCCCATCGCTGTTTTTCCATTCGGTAATCAACGCGATGACCGGATGCGGCGTGTCGACATTGAACTCGGTTGAGTTAGCATGCGCCAAGCCCACCACGTTGCGGGCAAATTCAATCGTCGCGATCTGCATGCCTAAGCAAATTCCTAAATACGGAATTTTGTTTTCGCGGGCGTATTTCACTGCCGCGATTTTGCCTTCGGTGCCGCGTTTGCCAAAGCCGCCCGGCACCAAAATCGCATCCATGCCCTGCAACGCTTTGGCCACGCCGGCCTCGCCATTTTTTTCGATATCTTCGGAATCAAGGTAGTGAATCCGAACCTTGGTGCGGGTGTGAATGCCCGCGTGGGTGAGGGCCTCGGTTAGCGATTTATACGAATCGGCTAAGTCAACATATTTACCCACCATCGCAAGATCAACCACGTGGTCGGGGTTCTCAAGCGCGTTGACAATGTTTTCCCAAACATCCAAATCCGCAGGGCGCGGCGTCAGGTTGAGCTTGCGGCAGGCGATTTCATCCAAACCTTGGTCATGCAACATGCCGGGGATTTTATAAATCGAATCCGTGTCGTAGCAGGAGATAACCGCAGCGACCGGCACATTGGTGAATAGCGCGATTTTACGGCGATCATCTTCTGGCAAGGTGCGATCAGAGCGGCACATCACGACATCCGGCTGAATGCCAATCTCGCGCAATTCTTTGACACTATGTTGCGTCGGCTTTGTTTTGATTTCACCAGCCGAGGCAAGGTAAGGTACCAGCGTTAGATGGATATAGCAGGTGTTTTCACGGCCAAGCTCCACGCCAATCTGGCGAATCGCCTCCAAAAACGGCAGCGATTCAATATCGCCCACCGTTCCGCCGATTTCGATAATCCCCACCTCAGCCCCGACCGTCGCCGCATGGATGGAGTTCTTAATTTCATCCGTGATGTGCGGAATGACTTGCACCGTGCCGCCCAAATAATCGCCGCGTCGCTCTTTGTTAATCACGCGCTCGTAAATTTGGCCGGTGGTGAAATTGTTCGCCTTTTTCATCTTCATTGAGACGAAGCGTTCGTAGTGGCCTAGATCGAGATCGGTTTCAGCACCGTCTTCCGTTACAAAAACCTCGCCGTGCTGGAACGGTGACATCGTGCCCGGATCGACGTTAATGTACGGATCAAGCTTCACCATCGAAACCGTAATGCCGCGAGATTCAAGAATAGCCGCAAGAGACGCTGCTGCGATCCCCTTGCCAAGCGAAGAAACGACGCCACCGGTGACAAAAATGTATTTGGTCGTGGGCGTTAGTTGGGTCATGGAGGCCATGATATTTACCCCGAATAAGAAATTGAAATTATACCGCAGGTGACGGTTTTTCGATATTCAGGGTTATTAAAACGTTGTTGCGACAAACAATCTCATGAAACGTCCTGTAATTTATCGGACAAAACAGGTTTCGCGTTGCTTCCGCCGCGATTGCCACCAACACCAACCGCACCAACAGCACTGTCGGCGATTGCCACACCAACCGGATTGACTGCTGGATCGCCCGTCGGCCCCGGCGTCGTCACTTGAACCGATGCTTCGCGTTTCTCTTGTTTATCGCCCAGGAACCATGCCTTCGCCTTTTCGCCCCATGTGTCGAAATAGGTGTAGAGCACAGGCACAACGACCAGCGTCATAATCGTTGAGGTGATGATGCCGCCGATCACGGCGTGGGCCATGGGCGATTGTTGCTCGGAGCCATCGCCAAACGCGAGTGCAAGCGGCAGCATGCCGCCAATCATCGCAGCCGTGGTCATCACGATCGGGCGCAAACGCACTTGGCCGGCATTCAAAATCGCCTCGTCGCGCGGCACCCCTTCGCGGCGGCCATGGTTCGTAAAATCGACCAATAAAATTGCGTTTTTGGTCACCAAACCCATCAGCATGATGAAGCCGATCATTGAAAATAAATTCAGTGTGGAGCGGAAGAGCAGCAGCGCTAAAAACACGCCGATGAGCGAGAGCGGCAGCGAGGCCATGATCGCAATTGGCTGTAAAAAGCTGCCGAATTGCGATGCCAAGATTAGATAAATGAAGATCACAGCAAGGATGACTGCCGCACCTAGATAGCCAAGCGAATCTGCCATTTCCTGAGTGGAGCCACCAAACTGAAACACATAGCCCGGTGGCAGCGAAATCTCTTTTAAGGTTGCCTGCACCTGCTCGGAAATTTTCCCGGCAGTGTAGTTTGACGCCACGCCAGACCATACCTGCACCAAGCGCTGTAAATTGCGGCGCTCAATCTGACGTTCCGCAAAGGCGGGCGTGAACTCGGCGACCTGCCGCAACGGCACCATGCGCGGGCTTCCGTCTGAATTTAGCGTTGAAGTGGGCACAAAAATTTTGTCCAGATCCGCCACCGAGGTTCGATCACTGCTCGGCAGGCGTACTAAAATTTGATGATTCTCGCCGTCGGGCCCCTCCCATTGGCCGGCATCTTCACCGGCGATCATGGCGCGGGTGGTACTGACTATCGACGACATTGATACGCCCAAATCACTTGCTAATTCACGATTGATCGTGATGTCCAACGTGGGGCTTGTCGGTTTGTACGAGGTCTCTACGTCGACGGTACCGGGAATCGCTTTGATTTTAGCGACGGCCTCTTTTGAGATGCGATCAAGTTCGCGAATATCGGGGCCCATCACGAAAATTTGGATCGGTCGATTGTTGCCAACGCGCACCGCCAAACCGGCGATGGTGGAGAGCCGCTTTCGAATTGCGTCGTCAATCTGTTTCTTGCTGCGGGTGCGTTGATTTTTATCGACGAGTTGCAGGTTATACCAAGCGCCTGTTTTCCAGACATTGAGGCCGATTCGGTTAATCTCGGGGAATTCGCCTTTATCGCTCAATACTTGCTGGACTTGTTCCGCCTTCCCTTGGGTGTAGGCGAGGGTGGAGCCGACCGGCGTTTCAATCGAAGCATTCGCCCAGCTCTCATCGGTTTCCGGGACGAACTCGGAGCCGATAAATGGTATGAGCGCAAAGCTGGAAATGAAAATACAACCCGCAATCCACAACACGATTCCGCGATTGCGAATTTTCCAGCGATCTAGTCGCAGCTCACTTTTTTTGAAACCAGAAAAAATGTAATTAAGTATCGTTGGCTTCGGAATCCATGTCTGCCGATAATCGGGCTTTAGCGTCCAACGCAGCACCACATCGTATTTGGCATGCAGCCACACCATGAACGTATCCTGCTTCGTGAGCAGCCAAGCAATTGGCTTGAATTGATTGATCCGTGAGGGCGAATCACGCCAAACCGCTGATAGCATTGGGTCCAGCGTGAACGAGACAAACAACGATACCAACACTGCCACACTCACCGCCACGCCGAATTGGAAAAAGAATTTCCCGATAATGCCGCCCATAAAGGCGACCGGCAAAAACACTGCAACAATCGTGAAAGTGGTCGCCATCACGGCGATGCCGATTTCTTGTGTGGCATCGAGCGAGGCTTGAAAATGGCTCTTGCCCATCGCGAGATGCCTGACAATATTTTCTCGCACCACAATCGCATCGTCGATCAAAATACCAATCGAGAGCGACAACGCCATCAGCGTCATAAAATTAATCGTGAAGCCCATCGCGTAAAGCACAATAAACGTCGCCAAGACCGAGATCGGCAGCGTTAACCCAGTGATGACCGTAGAGCGCCATGAATGCAAAAACAAAAACACGATCATGATCGTGAGCAGCGCACCTTCGAGGATCGTGTGTTTGACATTGTCTACACCGCGCTTGACGAACTTTGATTGATCGAACGTGATTTGCAGACTAAAATCGGGTGGCAAAGACTTTTTTAATTTCTCGATATTGGCGCGGATTGATTCGGCAGCCTCAATCGAGTTCGCGCCGCGAGTTTTACGAATCTCCACCCACAGTCCGCGCTTGCCATTGTTGGTGGCTAAGCCACTTTCCTCGCGCTCGGTGTCGCGCACCGTGGCAATCATGCCTAACGTGACGGGCGCATTGCGTCCGGAGGCGCTTTGCGTGCCGCGCGTGATAATCATGCGTTCAAAATCGCTGGCGTCCTTAAATTTCCCTTGCACGCGAACCAGTCGCTCCGTGCGATCACCGATTAAAAATCCGGCGGCCTGATTTTGATTCTGCGCACGGATTTGTCCAACCACTTGATCAACGCTGATGCCATAAGCGGACATTTTGTCGGGGTTCAATTGAATCGCCATTTCGCGCTGCACTTGCCCGGAAATATCAATCGTGCCGACACCAGTGGCGCCCTGCAAGCGCTTCACAACGAGCTGATCGGTGAGGTCGGACAGCTCGCGCAGCGAACGCGCCGGACTCTCGATGGCGAGGTACATGATTGGCTGGTCGTTATCGTTGTCCGCCCGCGTCACGGTCGGTTCGCCCACATCTTTATTGAAGCCTCGACGCACGCCGGCCACTTTATCGCGCACATCTTGCACGGCCGATTTGACATCAACGTTCAATTCAAATTCAATTGAGACCCGCGAAAACCCCTCACGCGAGAACGAGCGAATATTCTTCACGCCCTGCACGGTGTTGACCGATTCCTCGATCGGGCGGCTTACCTCCTGCAACACCGCTTCAGATGAGGCGCCCGGATAGGAGGTCGCCACCGAAACAAACGGGAATGAAATATCGGGCAGTTGATCGACCGAAAGTCGTTGGTAGGAAAAAATTCCCAGTACCATCAACGCCGCCATCATCATGGTGGCAAAGACTGGATTATTGACGCTTACTTTGGTAATTTGCATGGCCTATTCCGGCTGATTTGTTGGTGTTTTTACCCTAGGAGGCAGCATGTGCGTATTCAGAACAGGCTTCTAACTTTTTGCAGCCGACTTAGCCGTTTCAGCGCTGTCTGTTGGTGGTAGGCGCTGCACGGACTGCGGAGTGGATATTACAATGCCCGATCGCACTACCGCTTTTGAACCGTGCTTCAAGCCGTCCGCTTTCACCGCGACGACCTCGGCACCGGCGGCAATTCCGCCAAGCACTTCAACCAAGCCGCGCTCAACGTTTTTGGGGCCAATGGTGATCGGTTTGCGCTCAATTGATCCATCATGCAGCGCATACACAAACGTCTGGCCTCCCTCTTCGATTAGCGTAGCAATCGGCAAGGTGTTGACGTCACCGCGACCCACAGCAGCCAGTGTGCCGTTCGCAAACATGCCGCCTTTTAGTGCGCCATCGGCATTCTGCAAGGTGACAAATATCGAAATCGAGCGAGAACCTGTTTCAGCCGCAGGGTTGATCCGCTCAACTTTTCCCTTGAATTCACGGCCGGTAAATCCATCGACGGTAAACGCAATTTCTTGCCCGATTTTGACACTTGGAATATCGCCGACTGGAACCGGCGCCTCGAGCTCCATTTTCGACAAATCGACAATTTGCATCAGCGGCGCATCAGCGGTAATTTTTTCGCCCACGTTTACAGTGCGTTTCGCCACAATGCCCTTGAATGGAGCCCGCACCTGCGCATCGGCCAATGCTTTTGCCGTGATTGCCGCTTGCGCCAGCGACGATTGATGATTAGCCTCTGCGACTTGTACGCTATTGGCAACGCCATCAAACGCGTTTTGCGAGATGAAGTTTTTGGACAGCAACACACGGTTGTTAGCTTCGTTTTTTGTGGCTAAATCTAGCCGCGCTTTGGTCTCTGCGGCCATCGCCCGTTGCGCGTCGTCACGTGCTTTGAGGTCGGCGATATCAATCGAAACGAGCACTTGCCCTGCTGCCACGCGCTCGCCTTCGCGCACATAAACCTTTGCGACTTCGCCGGCAACTTTTGATTTCACCATTGCCTGCATGACCGGGCGCACTGAGCCTGAAACGGGGATCACCAAACCGAGATTTTGCGATTGCACGGTCGCAATGTCGTTTTTCGCGAATTCGAAGACTTTGTCGGCATCCAGCTTTTTGCCGTCAGTTCCGGCTCCTTTGCTGGCCGCGCTGATTTTCCAGACGACCAAGCCGCCGACGACGGCAGCTAGGGTGATCGAAATTACAATCCATTTGATCCAGCTGCGTCGCCGGTTACGCAATCCCGGCGGTAGGGCAATGGTGGCGGCGCTTGGGGAGGACGAGGCAGAAGTCATAGTTGCTTTTTTAAATGCGTTTTGAGATGGCGTTGGACGTGATTTAAACGTAATTTGACGGCAGAGTAGCATTAAGTATGGCAACTTGGCGGGCACCTGACACCTAAGATGCGATGAAGCGCACAAATAGATTGATCTGGGGGGTATAGCGGCGATGAATTGCGCAGGCAAGGGAAGCGGCTGACCCGATTTATGTCGTTATCCTGGCCAATGTGCTCGATGATCATGAGTCAGCCGTAAAAAGGGCAATGGCAGACTGATCAGGGCTGACGCGCACTGGCGCTAGCTTCGGGGCCTCATTTTACGCAAGTGTAATCATCCGCGCATTGGGTACTTTGTCGGCTTGCCAGCGGCTAGCAGCTAGCTGCAATAACGTGGCGGTAGAGTCGTTGGCGGCGATCAGTTCCGTGGATTGGCCGAGCAAAGCGAGGGCCTGAATGAGCGTCTGGTTAATTGCGGATTTTGCTGATGCCGAGACCGGCGGCGCTGGGCATGACAGCGCTGGTGCCAACGATTGTTTGGATAGCTTTTGCCCTTTGTTATTGGCCAAGACAGGGATGTGCAAATAGCGCGGCGTTGGTAACCCTAGGCGCAGCTGCAAGTAGATTTGCCGCGCGGTTGAATCGATCAAATCTACGCCGCGTACGACATCAGTTATGCCTTGTTCGGCATCGTCAACTACCACCGCGAGCTGGTAGGCGAACAAGCCGTCACGGCGGCGCACGACAAAATCGCCGATTTCTTGCGCGAGGTTTTGTGTTGAGATGCCTTGCAGACGATCCGAAAAAGTGATTAGTGTGTCAATGGTCAACACGCGCACGGCCTCGTGGACATCGCGGGCGCTTAATTCAACATTAAAATGCCGGTTCTGTCGGGGTCGGCAGGTGCCGGGATAAACGATTCCGTCAATTCCATGAATCCCATCAACGCCCGAAATGCGTTCAATCTCTTCCGTGCCTTCATTTCCCCGGGCCATCCCGACAACCGAATCCGCAATTTCCTTACGTGAGCAGCGGCAGAGGTAGACATGTGAATCTTTGAAGAGCCTCGCCAGTGCTTGTTGGTAGGCCGGTTTACGTCTTGATTGGACCATTACTTCACCATCCCACTGCAAGCCGTAAGCGCGCAGCGTGCGCAAAATATCATCGGCAAATTCAGGTTTGCAGCGGGTTTCGTCGACATCCTCCATCCGGACCAGCCACGTACCGCCGTGAGCTCTCGCATCCAGGTAGCTCGCGAGTGCTGCCACCAACGAGCCGAGATGCAGCGGGCCAGTGGGCGACGGTGCGAAGCGGCCAATATAAAGGTCGCGGGATGGCGTGCTCATGTTAGGCTGTACGCTCTAAAGTTTCTTGGGAATGCTACATGATTTATCGAATAGCAGAGTCCGAAGATTGGCTCCAGTGCTTGCGAAACCGCCAGTTTACCAGTGCAGATTTGTCGTTGGAGGGGTTTATTCATTGTTCTGAAAAACAGCAAATTTTGCATACGGCAGCAAAATATTATGCGGGGAAAACTGATCTGGTATTGCTGGAGATTGATGATATTTTAATGGGTGCTAACCTGCGTCGCGAAGATTTGACGGGACGAGGCGAATACTATCCGCATGTTTATGCGCCAATTCCAATCGCCGCAATTCAGCGTCATTTTGATTTTTTAATGGATGGGATGGGCGATTTTTCTTTGCCTGCGGCGCTTTGAATTGTCGGCTCAGCCGCAAGTAACATCCCCAACAAATTCGGCGATTCTAGCGCCTTCGCAAACCAGCGCAGCGCCTTGCCGGTGCGATTGGGTTTCCAAACAGCGTATAGATCGCCACCAGCCTTGAGGTTGGCGGTCTCCAACACTCGCAAGCGTCCCGCCGCGACATCGGCCGCCGCCCGGTGCGCCGGCAAATAGCCAACGCCAATTCCGGCCACATGTGAATCAATTTTCATTTGCATCGTCGGCACCGTAAAAACATCTTGCCCCGACAGCAGGCCCGTTGTGCGCGGCGGCAAATTACGTGAGGAGTCAGCCACGCTTACGGCTCGATGTTTTAGGATGGTGGCCTCGGTCAACGGCAGTGATTCCTCGCAGATGGGATGATGGGGAGCCGCCACAAACACAAAGTTGATGCGGCCGATCAGCAAGGACGCAATGCCGCCGCCTGGCGGGCCATCTCCCGAAGCGCCGATAACCATATCGCAGCGGCCAGCGACCAGCGAATCCCAAGTGCCGTTCAATACTTCTTCGGTTACCTTGACACGGGTGCCAATTCGTTCAGAATAAAATTGCTTAAGCAGGGGCAAGAGCCGTGAAGGCCCGATTGCAGTATCGACCGCGATCTTCAGCTCGGTTTCCCAGCCTTTGGCGACCTGTTGAATTCTTGATTCCAAATCCCCTGCGGCGCGTAACAACACCCGTCCCTCGGTCAGTAACGCATGCCCGGCAGCGGTCAGCCTTGCGCGGTGCTTGCTCCGATCAAATAGCAGCACATTCAAATCTTGTTCGAGCTGCTGCACGGTGTAGGTGATCGCGGACGGCACCCGAAACAATTCGGTTGCGGCACCGGCGAATGAGCCGTTACGGTCAATCGCATCCAATACATGTAGCGCATCAAGTGATAGCCGCAAATCATTTTCCTTTGTTCAAATTATTTGAATGAATATGTGAAAATTATCCGCTTGTCTAACCCAATCCGCAAGCCCAACATAGAGCCAGCGCCGAAATTGAAGATTCTTTATGCACGTGAGTACAAAAAAGTAAGAGGTTCAAAATGATTGAATTAAAAATCGGAAGCACCCATGGATCAAACATCGAAATTCGCAAATCCCAAGCGCGTGGTTACGCAGACCACGGTTGGTTAAAAAGCTTTCACAGCTTTTCGTTTGCCGATTATTACGACCCCAAATTTATGGGGTTCGGCGCGTTGCGGGTGATTAACGAAGACCGTGTAGCCGCCGGCATGGGTTTCGGCACGCATGGCCATCGCGATATGGAAATTATCAGCTATGTTCTCGAGGGCGCGCTGGCGCACCAAGATAGCATGGGTAACGGCTCGTCGATCCGCCCGGGCGATGTGCAACGCATGAGCGCCGGAACCGGCGTGCAGCATAGCGAGTTCAATCACGAAAAAGACCAAACCACGCATTTTCTACAAATCTGGATTCAGCCGAATCAGCTTGGCATTAAACCTTCGTATGAAGAAAAGCATTTTTCAGCAGCCGAAAAGCGTGGCCAGCTGCGGCTGATCGCATCCTCAAGTGCCCTTGGTGGTGCAAGCCATGGTGCAAATAACGGCGCGGTAAAAATTCACGCCGATGCGGAAATTTACGCAGGGCTTTTTGATGGCGAAGAGACTGCGACGTTGCCGGTTGCTGAAGGGCGACGAAGCTATGTCCACGTGGCTCGCGGCGCTGTGAAGGTGAACGGACACGCGCTGTCGGCTGGCGATGCGTTGCGAAGTACAGCGGTGCGCGAAATCAAGATTACGCAAGGTCAGCAGGCCGAAGTACTGGTGTTTGATTTGCTGTAGTAAGCCAATCGAAACGAGCTCAGAACCAACCGCAAAGGAGCCATCATGAGAAATATCGAGACCATCATTCAAGCGCACGTCGCCCCAGTGGGAACATTCACCGTGCGCCGTGCCCTGCCGGATCAATCGCGGAAATCGGTTGGACCTTGGGTCTTTCTGGATCACTTTGGACCATTCCGGGTGAAACCGGGCGAGGACGGCGTTGGGCCCCACCCACATGCCGGTATTGAGACGGTGACGTACTTATTGTCTGGTCGTAACGAACATCTCGATTCAGCAGGTCACCGCGGGATTGTCGGCCCTGGCGGCGCGCAATGGATGACTTCCGGGCGTGGCATTGTTCACGCCGAGTTTCCGCGTCCCGAAAATGAAGCCGAGATGACGCAGCACGGTATTCAGCTCTGGACGACATTGCCCCGGGCGTTGAAATTAATGCCGCCTCGATATCAACGCATTGACCGCGACGAAATTCCCGAAATTGAGTCTGGTGGCGCCACCGTACGCGTGGTGGCCGGTGACTTTGAACAGAACGGCACCACGACTAAAGGGCCCGGCGACGTGCTGATGCCGACCTTGCTCTGGCATGTCGGCTTGAATGCAGGGGCAGTGTTTTCAGCAAAAATTCCCGCAGGCTTTGAAGTGGCTGCCTATGTGATCGATGGGGTGGGCCAATTTTCGAACAATGCGCAACGTGTTACGACCGGCAGTTTGGTGGTCTACGGGAACTCGAATACAAACACGAACGCCAATGCCTATGACGATATTGTGTTTAGTAATTCAGGTTCTACAAAATTGGATGTGATGATCCTCGGCGGCGCGCCAGCGGAAGGACCGCTGTTGTTTCACGGTCCGTTTGTGATGAATACCGTTGAGCAAATCCGTGCGGCTGAAAAGGCCTATCACAGCGGTGCAATGGGTTCATTGCCCGAACCGGCATAAGGCGCGAAGTGTGCCTGCAGTGGGACCGCAATGCGTTGGCGAGGTAGCACCGATGCGCAAACGAAAGGGAAAGCAAACATGAAGGATGAGTATTCAGCAGTCGCAAAGATATTTCACTGGCTGCTCGCCCTGATGATTTTTGTTTCGTTTGGCGTCGGGCTCTATATGGTCGATCAGCCATTCTCGCCGCAACGTTTAAAGCTCTACAACTGGCACAAATGGGCAGGCGTCACGATTCTGGCGTTATCCGCATTTCGCCTCTTGTGGCGGCTTTATAAGCCGGCACCAGCGCTGCCGGAAACGATGGCAACGTGGCAAAAAAATGCATCGCGCAGCGTTCATATGTTGCTTTATGTTCTGTTTTTTGCCGTGCCCATTACCGGCTGGATTTATAGCTCGGCAGCAGGGTTCCCAATTGTCTGGCTTGGGTTAATACCGCTGCCCGATTTGGTGGAAAAAAACCGTGAGTTGGCGGAACTGATAAAGCCATTCCATGGCGTCGCCGCGAAAGTGCTGGCGGCCGTCGTTGTGCTTCATATTGCGGCCGCGTTGAGACATCATTTTATGGACCGGGACGGCATTTTAAAGCGAATGCAACCGAGATTTTTAAGTTCACCATCGACATCAATATCAAATAAGGAGGCATCTTGAAGAAAGCATTAATTTTAAGCTTTACAGCGGCTGCGAATTTTAGTGCACTCGCATTTTTTTTACCAATCGCCAACGCTCAAACGGGCGGACAACAAAAATTGATTCCTGCGCAAAGCGAAATCAGTTTCATCAGCCGTCAAATGGGCGTGCCAGTGAGCGGCAGTTTCAAAAAGTTTACTGCCGATATTGCATTTGATCCAAAGAAGCCTGAAGCCGCAAAGATAAGCTTTCGCGTGGATTTGCTGAGCGCTGATTTGGGTAATCCAGAGACGGAAAAGGAGCTTAAAAAACCGAGCTGGTTTGATTCATCCAACGTGCCAGCGGCAACGTTCGCTTCGACATCAGTGAAAGCGCTCGGCGGCGGAAAATTTGAGTTCGCGGGTAAGCTGGCGATCAAAGGTGTTTCACAAAACATTGTCGTACCCATCACGCTCACGCAGACCAAGGACGGGACAAAAGCTGCAGGTAGCTTTAACCTCAAACGAATTGATTTCAAAATCGGTGATGGTGATTGGAACGATGTGTCACTGGTCGCCAATGAAGTCATCGTTAATGTGAAATTGCAACTCAGCGGCGTCGCGGCACTTTAGTTTCTATTTGTTTGCCAGCCAACACCCACGAATCACCCACGAAACCCCGACGAATCACCCAATACCAACCACCACCATCTAAAAGGACTCACCATGAAGCGATTTTCACCAAGTTTATCTTTAGCCGCGGCAGCGGCGACTGCTTTCATTGCGGTCGCATCCAGTACAGGCAGCGGTGTCGCGTCTGCCCAAAGCGCCACTTACACAATCGAACCTACGCACACCTTTGTTAATTTCGAGGCAAAGCATTTTGGCACTTCTACACTGCGCGGGCGCTTCGACAAAAAAGTGGGCTCAGTCACGATTGATCGCGCAGCCAAGACGGGCAGCGTAGAAATCACCATTGATATGACGTCACTCAGCACGGGCGTGGTGCCGTTGGATAAGCATTTGAGCAGCGATGATTTTTTCAGTGTCGCGAAGTTTGCAGAAGCCAAATTTGTCGGTAATAAATTCAAATTTGATGGCGATAAGGTGACGGAAGTTGCCGGAACGTTAACCCTTCGCGGAAAAACCAACCCGGTGGTTTTAAAGGCAACAAGCTTTAATTGTTACCAGCACCCGTACATTAAACGCGAAGTCTGTGGTGGCGATTTTGAAACAGCCATAATCCGTAGCCAATACGATGTTAGTTACGGCTTGCCCGGCATTCCCGACAGTATTCGCTTGCTGATTCAGGTGGAAGCGGTGAAGCAATAAAGCTGTCACGGTAGGCTATCCTAAGCGCGGCGTTTTGACGGTAAGCGGGTCGACAATTAGTGATCAATTCCTTTAAACGCCGCGCCAGTGCTTGAGTTTCGGCAATAGTTTTATTCATAGTCGTATTTTTTTGTATCTGGCTCGGTGTGGTCGGATTTATTTTCCCGACCTGCGGCTGCGGCCATTCCGAACAGATGGTTTCTCCCTATCCCTATCCCTATCGCCATCGCTATCCCCATGCTTATCCGTACCCGATAGCTGATAGCCACTACGCTCGCCCTCAATAAGCCGAACCTTTCCGGCATCACCCGATTAGGGTATAGACAGCCCGCGCTACAAATTCGTTAATACGGGTGTTTAATTGGATGTGTTTGCACTACGCTATTAATTTTGAAACCGTTGCGAGCCTGCTCAGACGTCTTCGATGGCGCGGAGTAGGCGCTTAGTAGAGGCTTAAGAGCAGCCGAGGGGCATTTGTTGAAGCGGCCTCTACGCGGCAATGATTTCAATGTGGCTCGAACACCCAAAACATGGCGCAATATTCTGGCAACGCTCGAGGCAAGTGCGGGCGGTGATCGTGGTTAAGGGAGAGTTTCATGAGGTCCTCATTGCAAACGATGATAGGTCGCATCGCGCAGCCAATTTTCCAAACAAGATTGGCGTTTTTGTCGACACTATCGGTAGCGCTTATCGCTGCACTCGTATTGTCCACTGGCAGCGCCTTAGCGCAAGTCCCGATGAAATGCGACGCCAATGGCGACGGAGTCATTGATCAATTCGATATCAATATCATCAAAGCCTCCCGCAATCTCCCCGTCACAGGCAAAGATGATCCGCGCGATGCGAATAGTGATGGCCGGATTACCGTTGAAGATTTTAATATTTGTACCAAACGCTGCACACGGGCTCAGTGCAGCACGATCAACATCCCCCCAACCGCGCGGGCGGGACCAGACTTAACGGCGGGTTTGGGCGAGGTCGTGGGGCTCAACGGCACGGCATCGACCGACCCGGAAGGGCATTTGCTGACATACCGCTGGACGATTATTAGCCGTCCGGTTGGCAGTGCTGCTGTCCTGACAGGACCCACAACATCGACGCCTACCATTACGATGGATGTTGCCGGATCGTATGTGATTCGTTTGATTGTCAATGATGGGCTCGTCGACGGCAACCCTGATGACGTGGTGGTGTCGAGTGTTAATTCTCGGCCGCGCGCCAATGCGGGTAAAGGGCAAACCGTTGCCGTTGGCGCAACCGTATTCCTGAACGGTTCCGCATCGAGCGACCCAGATGGCGACCAGATCACGTTCTTCTGGCGATTTACCGCGCTACCCAAAAGCAGCCTTGCACAGTTAAGCGATGCGTCAAGCATATCGCCGACCTTCGTAGCGGACAAAGCGGGAAACTATGCGCTGGAATTGGTGGTTAGCGACCAATTTTTTACCAGCTTGCCGTCGACGGTGATTGTCACGACCGGCAATACTGTGCCGGTAGCGGATGCTGGCCCCGCGCAAACCCGAGATCACGGCCTGTCGATTGTTTTGGACGGATCGAAATCATTTGATGCCGATGGCGATCCGCTCACCTATCAATGGTCGCTCATTGGTCGCCCGGCAGGCAGCGGCGCGGTGCTGACGAATGCCAGCGCAGTCAGCCCTAGCGTCTTTTTGGATTTGCCCGGAAATTATGTGGCGCAGCTAATTGTGAACGACGGCATTGCCAACAGCGCCCCCAGCACGGTGGCCATCACGGGCGCAAATACCGCTGCTGTGGCCAACGCCGGGCCCGACCAAAGCGTGTCGGTTGGCACAACGGTCACACTTAACGGCAGCGGCTCTACCGATGTGGATGGCGACCCCGTTACTTACAACTGGTCGATTATTTCAGCGCCGATTGGCAGCACGGCCGTGCTCAGTAATCAAAGTGCCGTAATGCCAACGTTTGTGGCCAATGTCGCCGGCAGTTATGTAATCCAGTTAGTGGTGAACGACACCTTTGTGACGAGCGTTGCGGACACGGTTGTGATCAGTGTTGGCTCGTCTAATTTGCCGCCAGTCGCCAACGCAGGTACGAACCAAACCTTGGTCGTGGACGCAACGGCAAATTTAAATGGTAGTGCATCGTTTGACCCGGAAGGGAGTGCCCTGACTTATTCATGGACGTTTGCCAGTAAGCCCGTCGCGAGCATTGCGCTGCTGACAGGGGCTGCCACCGCGACCCCGAGTTTCACCATCGATGTCCCCGGCACCTATATCGTGCAGCTCATTGTCGGCGACGGCTCGTTATCGAGTTCACCCGCAACCGTAACGATCAGCACGGCCAACACGCCGCCAACCGCCAACGCGGGCATTGCACAAAACGTTGCAACCGGTGCGCTTGTGGTGCTGGATGGAAGCGCTTCATCTGATCCCGATGGGCAATCACTGACGTATAGCTGGTCGCTGTTGAGCGTGCCGCTTAGCAGCACGGCGGTGTTGTCAAATACTGCCTTGGTCAACCCCTCGTTTACCGCCGATTTAGCCGGTACTTATGTGGCGCAGCTCATTGTCTTTGATGGCATTGCTAACAGCACGCCGATGACAGTGACCATCGTCGCGGGCAGCAGTTTGCCGTTGGTATCGATTTCAGCAGTCACGCCCAACGCGAGTGAATCAGGTCCGGTCAATGGAATATTCACCTTTTCCCGCACCGGCAGTACGGCAGCGCCATTAAATATCCCTTACATCATCAGTGGCAGCGCGACCAACGGAACCGATTACACTGCCATCGGTACGACAGCGGTCATCGCCGCGGGGCAAGGCTTCGTAAATCTGACTATAACCGTATTGCCCGATAATATTGTCGAAGGTCCGGAAACCGCAATCTTAACAATCCAGCCGAACGCAGCCTATAACATCGGCACTGCGGCAGCAACGGTTAATATCGCCGACAACCCAGCCGTCGTTTCCGTCAACGCAACCATTGCCAATGCCAGCGAAGTAGGGCCTGTAAACGGCCTGTTCACGTTCACCCGTTCTGGCGGCGACACCACGGCCGCAATCAGTGTCTCGTACACGGTAACCGGTACGGCGACCAACGGCGTTGACTACACGACCATCCCGACGACGGTGAGCTTTGCGGCCGGGCAAACGACGGTCACCGTTCCCGTCAATGTGTTGATCGATAATGTGGTCGATCCGAATGAGACGGTAATTCTCACTATCCAAGCCAGCCCCGCGTACACAATCGGTACCGCTGCCGCCACGGTCACCATCGCCGACGATGCCCCGTTGGTCTCAGTTGTTGCCACCACGCCGAACGCGGTCGAGATCGGCCCGGTCAATGGACAATTTACGTTCACACGGACCGGTGGCGATATTTCCGCCCCGCTCAACGCATCGTTTAGCATCAGCGGAACCGCCAATAACACACTTGACTACAACACCATAGCGAGTCCGATTGCCTTCTTGGCCGGGCAAACTACTGTAACGCTCACCATTGTCCCAATTAACGACGGTGTGCCTGAGCCAAACGAGACGGTAATTTTGACCGTGGTCGGCAGCGCATCCAATGGTGTTGGGTCGCCTGCCACGGACACGGTCACCATTGCCGATGGTGTCACCAGTCTCACCTTGACCCTTCCGCTCACGCCGCTCGCGGGCACCTCGACCGGTACAGTGACTTTGCCAACGCCAGCGCCCGCGGGCGGCACGACGGTAACACTGGTTAGTGCGAACACCAGCATATTGACAGTACCTGCGAGCGTGGTCGTCCCAGCGGGGCAGACTTCAGTCACGTTCACGATCACCGGGCTTGCTTTGGGTAGCACCACCATTACCGCAACATCAGCACCATTGCTACCGACCACCAACAATGCGGCAGTGTCCAACAATGCCATCACGATTGGTAATCTGACACTGGGGCCCACTGCCACCGGCAACGTGCCTGTGTCACTGTCCACCGTGGCACCGGCAGGGGGCGTAACGGTGACGCTGACGAGCAGTAACCCTGCCATTGCCACCATCACGCCTTCAACAGTAGTCGTGCCGGCAGGTAGCCTGTTGGTAGCGATCAATCCAACCGTTACAGCAGGCGCAACGCTGGGCACGACGACGTTGACCGCAACCGCGCCGGGCTACGTCAGTGGCAGCAGTGTGGTCACGGTATCACTCACGGCCTCCCTCTCGCCAAACCCCATTAATCTGTTTGCCGGACGCACGGATCCGATGACAATTACGCTCAGCCAACCAGCGCCAGTAGGCGGCCTCACCGTTAACTTGACGTCGAGTGACCCGACCAAATTTACGGTGCCAGCAACAGCAACGGTTCCACAAGGTAATGCTTCCGTCGTGTTTAATTTGACGGGTGTTGCAGCGGGTAATGGCAATACGGTTACCGCCAGCAGCCCTCAGGTGTCCACTTCCACAGCCGTGGTGAACGTGGCGCCACCGCCGGTCATCACCGTCAGCGTTGGCAACATTGGGCGAGACTTACAAGCGGGCGGCTCAATATCTTTGGGCGCGCCGGCTCCCGCTGGTGGCGCTAACATTACGATATCATCCAGTGATGTCACGCGTTTACTGGTCGCGCCAAACGCCACTACAATTGGCAGTGCAAGCGTCATCGTGACCATTCCGGCGGGCCAGTCTTTCGCTAGCTTCACCTACCAAGCCTTGCAGGACAATGGCAGTGTAGTCGTCAGCGCCAGCACATCCGGCTACACCTCAGGTACGGGCACCAGCATTTTGCGTCCGACTGGTTTTGCGATTTCGACCGGTAGTTTTGCCACCACCACGCTATCGGCCAATACCAACATACAAGTTTGTGCGTACCAGCTCAACCCCACCAACTTTAAC
>JANYBL010000028.1 GCA_025360815.1 Burkholderiales bacterium | reverse complement strand
ATTTAAGCTCGATACCGAAGTTGGTACGCTGCTCAGTCCCAATTATTTTTTCGGCAAAAGTACCTTACGTCCAACCCAGCGCTATGAGGCGCGGGGCAGCGCCGAGCGAATGAATTTTGAAGGTGTTGATAAAGAACGGCTTTTCAACGCGAACTATACGACCTGCAAACCCAATCAGGACGAGTGGTATCTGCGCGTTTCCGAACTGGAACTGAACCGCACCACCAATATCGGCACAGGCTACAACAGCCATGTCGAGTTCAAAGGCGTGCCAATCCTGTATTTGCCTTATATTTCTTTTCCACTTAACAGCGATCGCAAGTCAGGGTTTTTATCCCCCACCTTTGGGACTTCTTCAAACAGCGGCGTGGAATTCTCAATTCCATATTATGGGAACATTGCGCCCAATATCGACACCACCATCACGCCTAAAATATTAACCAAACGCGGCGTGCAAATTGCGGACGAGCTTCGTTATTTGACCCCAACCACGCTGGGGCAACTTGATGCTGAATTTTTGCCAGACGACCGTAAAGCGAACCGGAATCGATATCTGTTGGGATGGCGACATTATCAAAACCTGTCGGATTTTTTAAGCCCGCTCTTTGGCGATAAGTTCTCGCGTGGCTGGAACGCTACCGTGAACACCCTAAAAGTATCCGACGATGCTTATTTCCGCGATCTTTCCACACGCATCGCCAATACCGCCCAGACCAACTTGCCGCGCGACTTCGCCATCAACTATGTTTCCGATTTCGGCAATTTATCGACTCATTTTTTGAGTTTCCAAACGCTTCAAGACCCCTTGGCACCAGTCGTCCGCCCTTATTTTTTAGCGCCGCAAATTACCTTTAACGCGAGGCCTGCGCGTGTCGAAGGACTCGAATTTAATACTGTCGGCGAATTCACCGATTTCACGCACCCGACGCTCGTCAGTGGCCGCCGCATCATGCTTTATCCGTCGGTCGCATATCAGCTCAAAAGCCCGTACGGTTTTGTGATGCCGAAAATTGGTTTTCACGCCACCCGCTATGACCTTACCAGCAATAAAATCGGCTATGAAAGCCAATCGCGGACGTTGCCGATTGTCAGCGTTGACAGCGGGCTGGCCCTCGAGCGCCCTGTTAATTTTGGGAGTGAGGCCATCACCCAGACGCTCGAGCCACGGTTGTTTTTGCTGTATGTGCCATTCAAAAATCAATCGACAATCCCAGTGTTTTCAACGTCGGTGAGCGATTTCAATTTTTCGCAGCTTTTTAACGAAAATTTGTTCATCGGTGGCGATCGAATTGCCGATGCTAAGCAAGCCACTGCCGCCGTCACCACGCGGTTCATTGAAGATTTAACCGGCATTGAGCGCATTCGATTATCGATCGGGCAGCGCTATTACTTCAGTCCGCAGCGCGTGACCTTGCCTGACACCGCCTTGAGCGGCGTGCTGGGCGTTTCTGGAACCAGTTCGGGCGATGTGAGCCGATCCGATTTTTTAATGGCCGTCTCCGGGCAAATCGCGAAGAATTGGACGCTTGATTCCGGCTTTCAGTACTCGGCGTCGCGCCACCAATTCCAGCAATCTAATATCGCGGCACGCTACAACGCCGTGGATGGGCGCTTGTTCAACTTGGGTTACCGTTTTACCCGCGATTCGATCAAACAAATTGATATCGCCGCGCAATGGCCGTTAGGCACAACTGCACCCGGCTGGACCCTCCTCGGGCGCGCCAATCACTCACTCGCCGATAAACGCCTGCTCGAAGGACTCCTTGGGGTCGAGTATAATCAAGGATGCTGGGAATTTCGGCTGATTGTGCATCGTTTCGCGACCGCCACACAGCAGTACTCGAATTCGATCCAGTTTCAGCTTGAGTTAAAAGGCTTGTCTAATTTGGGAGTTGGTGTAAATCCCATTGAGACATTGCGGCAGAACATTTCAGGCTATAAACGGTCTGTTGAACGCGACGCCCTTTAATAGCTTGATTTTCGGGTTGACGATCATTTTTGGCCTTGGTACGCCGCACCCGGCACAACAAACACCGCCACCCTCTCATATGCAGCATCCGATGTTCCGATTGATGACGAGATTTAGATGACAAATTATCCACTTTCCGTATTTTCAGCGCCTGGCCGATCCGTGCTTTGCATATTGCTGCTGCCGATGTTGTTTGGCCTTCCTAGCGCAGTGCAGGCGCAACTGGCGACTCCCGCGCAACCAGCCGCCCCCGTTGGCGTGCCTTCAGTCGTCCCGTCATTCTCGCAATCACTTCCGAAGCTCGACACGCGCCTGACCGCGCCCGCCAAAGCCAACGGCATTATTGCGTTGGATCGTATTGTGGCCGTGGTCAATAACGAAGTCATCACGGCGAATGATCTAAACGATCGCCTTGGCACTGTCGTCAAACAGTTGCAAAAGCAGGGCACACAGTTGCCGCCGCAAGAGGCGCTGCAAAAGCAGCTTTTGGAACGCATGATTAACGATCTCATCCAAGTGCAAGAAGCCAAAGAAACTGGCGTGCGTGTGGACGAATCGACGCTTGATAAAACGCTACAACGGATCGCCGATGAAAATAGCTTGTCGATGACCGAATTCCGCCGTTTGCTGGAGCAAGACGGCGTGGTGTGGCAAAAATTTCGCGAAGAAATTCGCGGCGAGGTGTTGATGCAGCGTCTGCGTGAACGTGAAGTCGAAGGCAATATCAACATCACTGAAGCGGAAGTCGATACCCAGCTGTTGCTGGAAAATCGCGAAGCCAATACCGACCAAGAATTCCGCTTGGCGCATATTTTAATTCAAGTACCTGAACAAGCCACGACAGCGCAAATCGAAATCCGCCGCAAACGCGCACTGCAAGCGCTGAGCGAGCTTCGTAAAGGGGCTGAGTTCGTGCAAATTTCCGCGCAATATTCCGACGCGCCCGACGCGCTAAAAGGCGGCGATTTGGGTTGGCAAGCTTCAGGACGTGTGCCAACGATTTTTATGGAGGCGCTCAAAACTCTTAAAGCCGGTGAAGTGACCGATATTTTGCGCAGCGCAAACGGCTTTCATATCGTCAAGCTGCTCGACAAGCGAGGTCGCAACGCGACGCCGACGATCCAGCAAACTCACGCCCGGCACATTCTGATTCGCTCCAAAGAAGGTGTGACCGACGACGATGCACGCGATCGTTTGAAGCGCCTGCGCGAACGCATTATTGCCGGCGCTGATTTTGCCGAATTGGCAAAAGTGCATTCCGACGATCCATCATCCTCAAAGGGTGGCGATTTAGGCTGGATGTCGCCTGGCGACACCGTGCCTGAGTTCGAGCGCACCATGAATCAACTCCGCGATAACGAAATCAGCAGCCCGATCCAAACCCAGTTCGGCTGGCATTTGGTACAGGTGACGGAACGCCGCACCGAGGGCGTTTCCGAAGAGCGCCGTCGCGCCTTGGCACGCAACACCATTCGCGCCCGAAAGGCTGATGAAGCCTATCAAGATTGGCTCCGCCAGACACGCGATCGCGCGTTTGTTGAGTATCGTTTGGAAGAGAAATAACATACGAACGATTGCCATCACGTCGGGAGAACCGGCGGGCATCGGCCCTGATCTTTGTGTGTTGATCGGAGCATCGGCAGGTAATTTATTTCCTTCCGCTCGACTGGTCGTTATTGGCGATAAAAATGTCTTGGCCGCTCGTGCCGCGCTGCATCAGGTATCGATTGATGCCTTAGCCGTTGAGGACGTTCCTGTTGCGGCTGAAGTTGTTCCCGGGTTTCTAAACCCAGCCAACAGCCCATATGTTCTGAGCCTGCTTGATCGCGCTATCCGCGGCTGCGGGAGCTGCCAAAGCGGCAAATACGGCCAAGGTGTCGAAAACGGCCAATACGATGCCGTCGTTACAGCACCGATTCACAAAGGCGTGATTAACGATGCTGCTGTTCCCGGTCTCGGCAAATTTTTAGGGCATACCGAATATTTCGCCGAGCGCACGACCACACCGCAGGTGGTGATGATGTTGGTCGGTGGCAAACCGATGCTGCGCGTCGCGTTGGCCACCACCCACTTGGCATTGAAAGATGTTCCTGCCGCGATTACCGCGGCTAGCCTCATCGCGACGCTGCGAATTTTACACCGCGATTTGCGTGATAAGTTTGGCTTTACCGACCCGCGTATTTTGGTGTCGGGTTTGAACCCGCATGCGGGCGAATCAGGGCATTTGGGTTCGGAAGAAATCAACGTCATCAGACCTGTCGTCGAAGCGCTAAAGCGAGAAGGCATGCGGCTTTCGGGGCCTTTGCCCGCGGATACGCTGTTCACGCCCCAACACTTGCTACACGCCGATGCGGTGTTGGCGATGTATCACGACCAAGGCTTGCCGGTGCTCAAATTTGCCAGCTTCGGCCAAGGCGTCAATATCACGCTGGGCTTGCCAATCATTCGCACCTCGGTAGATCACGGCACCGCACTGGATCTCGCTGGGAAACCGGGCAACGGAATCGATACCGGCAGCATGAAAGCTGCGATTCAGTTGGCTATTGATCTAGCGAATCGACGCAAAAGATAGCATGCTGCCCAAAGCCAAAAAAAAATTCGGCCAACATTTTTTAACCGATCAACTCATTATTGATCGTATCGTCAATGCCATCGCACCTAAAGTTGATGATGTCATGATTGAAATTGGTCCCGGCCCAGGCGCGCTGACGCTGCCGCTGATGGGTAAATTAAACCATTTGCATGCGGTGGAGATTGATCGCGATTTGGCGGCGGCTTTGGTCAATACGGTACGCGCCCGGTTCGCCGCCAGCCAATTCACGCTGCATGAAACCGATGTGCTTGATTTTGATTTCGCGCCACTAGGTGATCGCTTCCGCTGCGTCGGCAATTTGCCTTACAACATTTCCACACCGTTTTTATTCCATCTTGCAAAATATGAAAGCGCGTTAATTGACGCCACTTTCATGTTGCAAAAAGAAGTAGTCGACCGCATGGTCGCCGCTCCCGACACCGAAGCTTATGGCAGGCTATCCGTGATGCTGCAATATCGCTTCGCAATGAAGCGGCTGTTCGATGTGCCACCCGAATCTTTCACCCCGCCGCCAAAAGTCAATTCCGCCATCGTGCGCATGGTGCCGCTCGCCACCGACCGTCTCCGCGCTATCGACGACGCCCAACTAGCCAAAATCGTCACTGCCGGTTTCGGCCAACGCCGCAAAACCCTCAGCAACACCCTAAAGCCCTACATTCCCGCAAACGAAATAGAAGCACTCGGCATCGATCCCAAACGCCGCGCCGAAACACTGTCGTTAGCGGAATTTATTTTGTTGGCTGATGCGAGTTTAGTTGGGTAGATGGCTTAATCTAAATGGCTGAAACGCCAGTACTGGCGAGGCGTTTGAGACAATAGCCTTAGCAATAACGTCATAATTCATTGCGGCATAACAATAAATTTTGTCGCTACTTTTTCAACCAGAATGCAGATGCGTTAGCGCTAAGCTACGCTGTAATCACAACGCGTTGTGTCATTGAACTTACGCAACCAAAAATGCGGTTGAACCCGGCGGCAACATCTTGGCTCGCCGACTCAATTTGCTGTGCGCAGGCATGACTTTACCGCGGCAATACGTTTAATGGTCGCTCTTAGCGACTTCACGCGCTCACACCGCTTGTCCGCAAGATGAGGTGGCAGCTGATTAATCATGGCGTACCTTACCTGCTTAATCTTATACAAGTACAAGGCCATGCATCAGCTGCTTTTCAAAGCGCTACGCCTTTTTAATATATCTCGCTCCATTATAACGATAACAAACTCGCGCTCAAGTGGTGGATGCGTGGTTGAGCGGCGCTGGGGCTGGGGCTGGGGCTGGGGCTTGCATTGAGGCTGGCATTGAGGCTGGCGTTGGAGCTGGGGCTGGCATTGAGGCTGGTCGAGTTTGCCGTGTGCCGGCCGCTTGATCTATTTGATCTATCCAAGTGCGGACTGAGTGGGTGGCGATGTCAACCTTTCGGCTGGCCTCGGCATCGATGAGTTTCTGCTCTGCAATGCGTCTGATGGCTCCTGCTTCAAATTCAGTGGAAAAGGCGCCAAGCGGGAATTCGCTTCGTGATTTCTGTTACCAGATTGTTGGTAAAGCAGCAGCAACTCGCACGTCAACAATTCAAGCGCCACTCACTCAGAACGCAGACGCCATGTCATGAAATGGTCTTGTGAATTTCGTAATCTATATTTGTTCAGTAGTGTCGAAAAACAAAAGTACAAGTAATAACTTTCGCAATTTTCTCAAGCTCAAATCAGGATGTCACCATGAGGCCATACAAGCTACGCCGCACGTTGCTTTCGATACTCGTTGCCCAGGCTATGCCGCTTGCAGCCTTTGCGGCCGATGTTGGAAACCTTGAAGGCCTGCTACAACGCGAGAAAGACAAGCGCCCTGTTGTGGGAGCTGAAATTGTAATTAAAGAGTCGGGCGTAAAGGTAGTCACTTCTACAAATGGCAGTTACAATTTTCGCGATATTGCACCCGGAACCTATACGCTAGTGGTCAAAACCGATGGCATGATGGTGCTAGAAAAAACAGTCACGATTACGGCTGACAAAACATCACGTCAAAACCTCGAAATCGGGATCGCAATGAAGGCATTGGAAACGATTACGGTGTTGGCGCAATTTGCACCCTATGCAATTGCGCGAGCTGCGCAGCAAGAAGCACCTAATCTGGTTAACATCACCACCGCAGACGAGATGCGTAAATTGCCCGATGTGAGCACTGCGGAAACAGTGCGTCGATTGCCCGGCATCTCGCTGGAGACCGATACAGGCGAAGGTCGTTTCATCAATATTCGTGGACTAGATGCGGACTTGAACAGCACCACCTTTGGTGGCCTGCGTCTCCCACCATCGAACAACGCCACGCCTTTCAGTGGCGGCCGTGCCGTGGCACTGGATGCAATTCCGACAGGGTTGGTCGGCGCATTAACAGTGACTAAAACCAATCTGCCGGAGCAAGACGCGGAGGCACTAGGTGGCACCATCGAAATCACGCCAAAAACAGCGCCACGCAACGGCGCACCCTTCATTCAAGGAAATGTCGGCACGGGTCGTGAAGATTTACGCGGCACCAATATCACGGATATTTCCGTTACTGCCGGAGGGCGCTGGGGCGGATCGGCCCCGAGCGATTCAGGCATCGTGGCGTACCAGGATCGGCCATTTTCTATTGTGGTCACTGCCGCTTACTACGAAGACAAGCGCGGAATTGATGATGTCGAACCCTCGTTTTTAGACGATGGGGCAAGCCCTGCCAACGCGTTGGGCTCAATCGATCAGCGCTTATACCAATACAACCGAAAACGGCATGGTTTCGGCATTGACTTGGGCTACCAGCCTGATGCCAACAACAGCTATTATTTGCGTGGCTTCGATGCTGGTTATACCGAAACCGTGCATCGCAACCGACTGACCATTAATCTGGATGGTTCACCTGTGGTAGCGGGTAACAAGATCGTTGATGGCGTTAGCTTTCAAAAGACACTGCGCGATGAGAAGGAAAAAATATCGAATCAGGTTTTTGTTATTGGCGGGAAAAATATTTTTGGCGTGCAAACATTCGACTATCGCCTGGGCTACACCAAAGGCGGTTTCAAAAAATACTATGACTACAATTCCACGTTTGATTCCAGCGTAACCGGTACTATCCGCTATAACAATAGCGGCCCGGGGAGCACACCGCACTTTGATATTTCTGCACCAAACTATCTTGATTCTGCGACCTATAAATTGAGCCGCTTTCAGAACAGTACATCTGATATTGATGACCACGAATGGTCACCTGCCGCGAATTTGCAGCTACCCGTAAACTGGGGTGGTTTGGAAAACGAAAGTCTTAAAGTCGGCGTAACCGCCCGGCTTCGTGAACGCACCGTGAACGGCCAGCCTTACTCATTTGCTGCCAATCCACTAGCTCTCACCAGCGCTACCTCTGGCGGCAACGTGATATTTTATGAAGGCAACTACCAGAGTGGCCAAAACATCAATACCGGCTACTTGCAAAGTGTGGTGGGTGCGCAACTAATTTCAGCGAGCAATCGCACCAATTCTGCATTGCAGTTTCAGCATGACAAAGAAGATGTTTACGCGGCCTATGGTCAATATCAGGCGACATTGGGTCGTTTGGGCATCATTGGCGGGTTGCGAATTGAAGACACTAGGGCAAATTACGATGCCAACGCGAAGGGCGTAGACGCAGCGGGTAGCGCCTTTATTGCGCCGGTATCTGCCAACAACAGCTATCTCAATTTTTTCCCTAGCTTGCAGGGTCGATATGAAATTAATTCTTCGCTGATTGCACGGGCATCATTTTCATCCACCATCGCGCGGCCAGGATTTATTCAAATCAATCCCTCGCTCAATATCAACCCCGGTGCCGGAACGGTTGCGCAAGGTAACCCAGGTTTGAAGCCCACCACTGCCTATAACCTCGACGTATCAATAGAAAAATATCTTCCGCACGCAGGCATTCTTTCGCTCGGATTATTCGATAAAGAAATCAGCAACTACATTGCGAATATCTTGACCAGCCAAACATTCCCGAACAACGGCTTGTTTGCGGGCTTTGTGGGCGCGGCACGGGTGTTCACCTACACCAACGTCAGCAAAGCGCATGCACGTGGGCTGGAGTTTAGCTATGAACAACGTTTTCGAGAATTGCCTGGTGCGCTCGGCGGTCTTGGTGCAGGTGTTAACTGGACAATCGTGAATTCACGATTTGAAATTCGCCCGAATGAATTTTCAGCATTGCCGTCGACATCTAAAAACACCGTGAATGCCACCGTCTTTTATGAAAAATATGGTCTGACACTCCGGCTTGGCTACTACTACACCTCACGCAATTTGTGGGCAATTGGCGGCCCGACCACCAATAACGCAGGCATTCCAGATGTGTTTTCTGAGCCTCGCGGTTATGTCGATTTCGGCAGCACCTATGCATTTGATAAAAATCTTTCGGTTTATTTCAACGCTAAAAACTTAAGCGACACACCACTTAAATTTTCTGAAGGTACCAGCGACCGCCCAATCCAGCGGGAATTCTACGGACGGACTTATCAGGCCGGTTTACGCTTTGATTTTTAATCGTTTCAACTCGACTGAAAGACGCATTGACATGACATTTTTTAAGACTGCAGAGCGTATTGCACTGACGCTATGTATCACCACTTTCGCTGTTCCATTTGTCGCAAACGCAGCGCCAGCGCCTGGATACGCGGTCATCGCTCGTTATGCACTTGAAGGCGCAGGTAAATGGGATTTTATTTCTATCGATCAAGTGCGCAATCGATTATTTGTTACCCGCGCTGATCGAGTGGAGGTACTGGACGCCAGTACAGGCAAACTTCTTGGCACTATTGCTGACACCCCGGGTGTACACGGCGTTGCATTTGCGCAAGATCTTAACGTCGGCTTTACCAGCAACGGTAAAAACGATTCAGTCACCGTGTTTGATCTTGATACATTGAAGCCGTTACGCACGGTAAAAGTATCAGGCTCCAATCCTGATGCAATGCTCTACCATCCGCCCACCCAAAGGCTCTATACGTTCAACGGCAAAACTGCAAATATGAGCGTGATTGATGCCAAAACTTTTGAAGTCGTTCAGACCATTGATGTTGGCGGTAAGCCAGAATTACCCGCAACCGATGGTCGTCATTTATTTGTAAATCTTGAAGATAAGTCTGCGATAGCGGTAATCAATATGTCGAGCGGCAAGTTGACCGCGACGTGGCCACTAGCTGGCTGCAGTAATCCTACGGGCCTTGCATTTGATGCGAAACATGCTCGCCTGTTTTCAGCCTGTGATAACAAAAAAATGATTGTCACGAACTCAAAAAATGGCCAACAGGTTTCGAGTGTTGTGATTGGCCTGGGGCCGGACGGTGCAGCCTATGACGAAGCTACTCAAACCATTTTTACGTCAAATGGTAAAGACGGCACTGTAACGATTATTCATCAAAATAATGCCGACCATTACACAGTAACCGCTAATATTCCAACCGAAAAAAGCGCCAAGACGATGGCTTATGATGCATCGTCAAAACGCCTTTATTTGCCCGCATTGGTGTCAGATAAACTTTCAGTACTAGTCATTTCAGCAGAGTAACTACTCACGACACGAATATGATGCAGGCAGAGATAAAAACGCAGCAAGGAGCATGCAGCTAACATTGCATAAGTCTTTTATCTCATTAAAATTGATCACGTATCTCAATAAAAACGTTCAATGTGCCTCGTCCCAATTGCGTCCCACGCCAGGCTCAGCCACCAGCGGCACATTGAGCTTTGCCACATTCGTCATCAGCCCCGGCACGTTGGCCTTTACTAATTCCAGTTCGCTTTCCGGCACTTCCAGTACCAGCTCATCATGCACCTGCATGACCATACGCGTGGCTAATTTCTCACGCTCAATCCAGCCTTGCACCGCAATCATCGCCAGCTTGATTAAATCGGCGGCAGTGCCTTGCATGGGTGCATTGATCGCGGCACGCTCCGCGCCCTGGCGGCGCCCCTGGTTGCTGGAGCGGATATCGGGGAGCCATAGTCGTCTACCAAATACGGTCTCCACATAACCTTGCTCGCTGGCCTCGGCTCTGGTGCGCTCCATGTATTGCTTCACACCGGGGTAGCGGGCGAAATATTTTTCGATATAGCTCGCCGCTGCACCGCGCTCGATGCCTAAATTCGCAGCCAAGCCGAATGCGCTCATGCCGTAAATAAGTCCAAAATTTATCACTTTGGCGTAGCGGCGTTGCTCGCTAGTGACATCATTGGCATGCACGCTAAAAATTTCAGCGGCGGTGGCGCGGTGTACATCCATCCCTTCCGCAAAAGCTTTTAACAGGCCGGGATCAGATGATAAATGCGCCATGATACGCAACTCAATCTGCGAATAATCAGCCGACAAAATCATACTGCCGGGTGCGGCGATAAAGGCTTCGCGGATGCGCCTGCCCTCGGCCGTACGCACCGGAATATTTTGCAAATTAGGATCGTTGCTCGATAAACGGCCTGTGACGGCAACGGCCTGCCCATAGTTGGTATGGACGCGGCCGGTTTTGGCGTTAACCATACGCGGCAGTTTATCGGTGTAAGTGCTTTTAAGTTTGGCCATGCTGCGATATTCCAGAATGATCTTGGGCAGCGGGTGATCTTCGGCCAATTTGGCGAGGGTTTCTTCGTCTGTTGAGGGCGCGCCGCCGGGCGTTTTTTTCAGCGGCTTGATACCTTTTTTCTCGAACAAAATGTCGGCTAATTGTTTGGGCGAGCCCAAGTTAAACGGCTGGCCTGCCTCAAGGTGTGCCTTGGCTTCAAGCTCCATCATCTTTAGCCCAAGTTCGCCACTTTGCTTTTCGAGCAATGCACCGTCAATTAACACGCCGTTGCGCTCGATAATGAGTAGCACGTGCGTGGTGGGCATTTCTATTTCTTGGTAGACGAAATTTAGCTTCGCGTCAGTTGCGATTTGCCCGTTTAAAGCGCCGTGCAATTGCAAAGTGACATCGGAATCCTCAGATGAATATTCGGTAGCCGTTTCGACTGACACTTGATCGAAGCAGATTTGCGATGCACCCTTCCCGGCAACATCTTCAAACGAAATTGTTTTGGCATTCAAGTGGCGTGTAGCAAGCGATTCCATATCGTGGCGCTGGTGTGATTCGAGTACGTAGCTCTCGAGCAGTGTGTCATGCGTATAGCCCTGCACTTGAATGTCGTGGTTGGCAAACACATGTAGATCGTATTTGATGTTTTGGCCGAGCTTGTGTTTCGATGCATCCTCAAGCCATGGGCGTAATTTGCTCATCGCCAACTCAAAATCCAATTGGTCTGGCACGCCTGGATAGATATGGCGCAGCGGCAAATACGCAGCCTCGCCCGCAACGCAGGCGAACGATAGACCGACGATTTGCGCTGTCATTGGATCCAGGCTGGTGGTTTCGGTATCGAGGGCCACCAATGATGTGGCGTCGAGCTTTTCCACCCACGCGTCCAACTGCGACTCAGTCGAAATGCATTCGTATTTTTTGGTATCAACAAATGGTGTTTGAATGGCTGCCGCTTCGCCAGATGACCAACGAGAAGCCGTGGCATCTTTGTCAGCTTGTTTAAACACCGGTGCGGCGTCGCTTGCGCCATGTGTTTGAGTGTCATTTCCAGCGCCAACACTAGGCGCACGCAAGCTTTTGAAGCCAAACTGATTGTAAAGCGCGTTCAGTTTTTCGGTGTCGGCTGGCTTATATAGCAGCGAATCAAACTCAAACTCCGGCGGCAGCGGTACATCGCATCTCACCGTGACCAGCGTGCGGCCAGTCGGCAGCCAATCTAAGGCTTTGCGTAAATTTTCACCCACCACGCCTTTAATATTAGCCGCATTCGCCATCACGCCGTCGAGCGAGCCGTATTCTGCAATCCATTTGGCTGCCGTTTTGGGGCCCACTTTTTCCACGCCGGGCACGTTATCAACCGTGTCGCCCATCAGCGCTAAATAATCGATGATGCGATCCGGCGGCACGCCAAACTTTTCTGTTACGCCGGCGATGTCGAGGCGTTCATTCGACATTGTGTTCACCAGCGTCACCTGGTCGTTCACCAACTGCGCCAGATCTTTATCGCCGGTTGACACCATGGTTTTCACGCCCCGCGCACTGGCGTGTGCGGCAAGCGTGCCGATGACATCATCGGCTTCCATGCCGCTCACGACGACGCATGGCCAGCCGAGGGCTTCAATGGTTTCGCGCATCGGTGCAAGCTGTGCGACCAAGTCTTCGGGCATTGAGGTTCTGGTGGCCTTGTAGTCGGCGTAAATATCATCGCGAAAGGTTTTGCCTTTGGGGTCAAACACGCACGCGCTATAATCGTGTGGATGATCTTTGCGCAATGTGTTCAACATATTGACCACACCGCGAATCGCGCCCGTTGGCGCGCCAGAAGGGCTGCGCAAATCAGGCATGGCATGGAAGGCGCGATAAAAATAGCTCGAAATATCAACGAGTAGTAGATGTTTGACATCGACATGTTCGATATCGTCTTTTAATTCATGACTCATACGGTTGATCGCTCGAATGGTAAAGTTAGCGGAAATGACTTGGTGATTGGAGAAATAATGTTGGATGCGACACAAGCTAAAAATAGATCGGCGTTAAAGATTCCGCAACGGGCTGACCCGGCGTTGACGCTGCAATCGCTCACGGCGGCGCGGGAATCGTGGTGGATGTTTAACATTATCGCCGAAATGGTTTCGGCCACTGATAAGTTAGAAAACATCTCGCCAGCCGTCGCCATCTTTGGCAGCGCTCGCTTGAAGGAAAGCAACCCTTACTATGCGTTGACTGAGGACATTGCCCGCAAATTGTCTGATTCAGGCTTTGGCGTCCTCTCGGGCGGCGGTCCCGGCATTATGGAAGCGGCAAACAAAGGGGCGTTGGCAGGCAAAAGCCCCAGCATCGGTCTAAATATCGTATTGCCTTTCGAGCAGGGTGGGAACGGCTATCAAGATGTATCAATGTCGTTCCAGCACTTCTTTGCGCGTAAAACGATGTTCGTGAAACATGCCGTGGCTTATGTGGTGATGCCCGGCGGATTCGGCACACTTGATGAACTGTTTGAAGCGATGACACTCATACAAACAGGCAAGATTCGCCGGTTCCCGGTGGTGCTGGTGGGAAGCTCCTTTTGGGCAGGCCTGCTAGATTGGATTAAAGATACGATGCTTGCCGAAGGTGTGATCAGCGCGAAAGATTTGGATTTATTCAAACTAACTGACGATGCGCAGCAGGCGGTCGATATTATTTTTGAGCATTATGCGACGCGCAGCATTACGCCCAATGCGCATGAAAAAGCGCTGGAGATGTCGCTCTAGTTTTTCCGGTTGATCTGTTAGTTCCCGCAGTTTGATGATGTTTTAGTATTGGAAGCGAACATGAAAAAGAACCCTTTGATTTCCGCCACTGTGGCGCTGGTTGTTTCGTCGGCATTCGCGACCATTGCCACCCTTGCCACCGGTGCATCGGCGCAATCGACCGAGCGTGCAAAACCCAAAGATGCGGTGCCGGTTGAAGACGCACCGGTCGCCTCAAAGGAATTGATTCCGCCTAAAGAAAAAGCAACGCTTGAGTCGAAAGTGACAACCGTTAAAAAAGGCGCTGACACCGTCGATGAGTACCGCATGAATGGCAAACTTTTTAAGATGCGCATTACGCCAGCAAAAGGCCCATCGTATTTTTTGGTTGATCCAAAAGGCGACGGCAATTTTATTCGCGCGGACGGCCCCGAGCAAAAAATCGCGACGCCGACTTGGGTCTTGTTGGAATGGTAGTTTGTACCGGTATTGCGATCGGGTTGGTTTAGGTTGTGTTCGGGTCGATTTAACCCTTTATATTTTTATCGCAGGATATTCCGGAAATTTTTCGGGAGAACCTCCCCCATTTTCAAATGGGGGAATGCAACGAGTTGCAAAATACTGCAACAAACTGCAATGAACACCCGCTGAGCCAATACTGCGTTTTTCACTTCTTATCCAATAAAAGCCCCATGAGCGTATTCACCCCTATCACCATTGGCGAAGCCCGCACTTTCGTCGGGCCTTACAACATCGGCGACATTATTGATTTTCAAAACATCGCGGCTGGGGTGGAAAATTCCAACTTTTTTGTGACCACCACCGTTGGCCGCTATGTACTGACAATCTTCGAAAAAATTCCGCGTGCGGACCTCGATTTTTATATGGGGTTGATGCTGCATTTAAGTCATGCAGCAATACCTTGTGCCACACCGCTCGCCGATAAAAATGGCTTGGTGCTGCAAACCCTGAAAGGCAAGTCGGCGGCGCTAGTATCGCGATTAAGCGGTGGCGATATCAGCCATCCAACTTCGGGGGATTGTTTTGCAGTTGGTATCGCGTTGGCAAAGATGCATGTCGCCACTGCGAGCTTCTCCCTGAAGATGCCCAACTGGCGCGGAGCTTCGTGGTGGCACCGTTATTCGGCAGCCTTAAAAGAACATTTATCCGCACGTGAAAATACGGCCCTTGACGCAGAATTAAGGCATCAGGCAAATTTTGATGTGCTCGATTTGCCGCGCGGCGTGATCCATGGCGATTTATTTCGCGATAACATTTTGTGGGACGATCATTTGGAGCTTCACGTGCCGCAAATGATTGATTTTTATTTCGCAGCAGAAGAAAAATTGTTGCTCGATGTGGCTATTACTGTAAACGATTGGTGCCTCGATATTGGCGCGTATCCAGTTGCCAAATTAGATCCAAGCAACACGCTGGCGTTGCTCTCAGGTTATGTCAGCGTCCGCGCTTTCACACCAGCCGAGCGCGCCGCATGGCCACAAATGCTGCGCGCAGCGGCCATGCGATCATGGTTGGGGCGGCTGGGTTACCACCACTTCCCGCGTGATTCGGAACTGACGCACCCGAAAGATCATCCTTTTTCAGAGCGCTTATTGGCCTATCACGTGGCGCATGAAGCGGAAAATTTTGCGTTGCTGCCTTAATGCTTTGCGTCATTTCTCCAACCGCTCATCGTTCAGCCATTCGTTAAATTTTTTCGCATCCCCGACCCGCACAGATTCGCTAAAAATTTAGCGACTTGAATCCAAACAAACTAGACAGCCAATATGCAAGTGATCGATACCCCCGTCCTAGATAGCCTTAGCTGGATAAAAAGCGCATTTATATTGTTTCGCCGTCAACCCTTTGCGTGGCTGGGCTTGATTGCGACATGGCTTTTCGTTTCATTTTTTCTGGTACTGATTCCGTATATTGGTTTGAGCATCATGCATCTTTTGCAGCCGGCATTTTTTGCGGGATTTATGCTCGCATGCCGCGATCAGGATGCCGGCAAGCCGGTAGCAGTAGCGCATCTCGTTGCGGCATTTCGGCTGGATCATACGACGGTGCGGGCATTGCTCATGATTGGCGCCATTGGGCTATTGATTGGGACGGTGAGTAACTTCGCGCTGGTTGGCTTAGGGCTACCCAACAATCTACCCCGCGATGCCAACGGCATGCCAGATATGGAAGCGCTGCGCAGCATTTTCGATGGCAAAGAATGGTTGATGTTTTTTGGCGTTTTCCTCTCGCTGCTACAGCTGGGCATTTTCTGGTTTGCCGCAGCGTTACTAGCGTTTAAGCCGATGCCCGCTTCGCATGCGTTGCGGTGGAGTTTCTTTGCATTCCTCAGCAATCTGCTGCCGATGATCGTCTTCAGCACAGTAATGTTGGGCACATTTTTCATCGCGGCAATCCCGTTACTAGGGTTGATCCTTTGGACGCCATTGTTTGTAATTTGCAATTACACGAGTTATCGGCGGGTTTTTAGCGAATAACTTTTGTATCGTTGAAGTTTATTGGGTGTAGCTTGTTGGAGCCTAAAGCGCTAGTTTTACCAATTTATAACAGCGCGATCACTTCTTCACACAACGTTCACGAGGATGAGGTAGATTGTTAGGATGTCGAAACATTATCTATCGCGCCTATTTTTACCGAAATCCGTTGCGCTGATTGGCGCGACCGAACGCGAGGGCGCGTTGGGTCGATTCGTTTGGCTAAACATGCAGGCAGCCAAATTTCGTGGCCCCATTTATGCCGTCAATCCAAAACACGACACCGTGTTTGGCGAAGTTTGCTATGCCAGACTCAATGATTTACCCGCTCCTCCGGATTTGCTCGTGATCGCCACGCCGGCACAGACAGTCGCAAATATCTTGCGCGACGCTGGGGAAGCCGGCATCCATGAGGCCTTGATTCTATCGGCTGGATTTGCTGAGATTGGCGCAGAAGGCAAGGTACTGGCCGAGGCTATTGAAGAAATCGCCAAACGCTACCGCATTCGCTTGCTCGGCCCCAATTGCGTGGGCATGATGCGTCCCGCCATTGGCCTCAATGCCACGTTTGCCAATACAGCGGGCAGGCCCGGCTCACTCGCGCTGGTGTCGCAATCCGGTGCGGTTTGCACGGCGATTCTAGATTGGGCAGCGACGACAGAGATTGGATTTTCCAGCGTCATCTCGCTGGGCGGCGCGCTGGACGTGGACTTTGGCGAAGTGCTGGATTTTTTGGTGAATGACGCCGAGACCAAGAGTATTTTGCTGTATGTGGAAGGCATTCAGGATGCACGCGGATTTTTGTCTGCCTTGCGAGCGGCCGCCCGGATAAAACCGGTGGTGGTGCTCAAAGCGGGACGCCATGCCGCGAGCAGCAAAGCGGCCAGTAGTCACACCGGCGCGTTAACCGGCAACGACGCGGTGTTTGATGCCGCACTCGCCCGTAGCGGCGCTTTGCGGGTGATGACATCCCTGCAACTATTTGCGGCCGCCCGTTTGCTGGCGGAACCGACCTTGGCGAAGAGTTTGCGCGGCTCACGTTTGGCGATCATTACCAACGGTGGCGGACCCGGCGTGGTGGCCGCCGATTGTGCGGCGGATAACGGCTTAGTGCTCGCCAGCTTATCGACTGCGACAATAAAATCCTTGGACGCAAGCCTGCCCGCACATTGGTCGCATGGCAATCCAATTGATTTGATCGGCGATGCCACATCGAAGCGCTTTGGTGATGCAATTCAGGCGGTCGCAGCCGATGCCGGTGTCGATGCGCTTCTGGTGTTGTTTTGCCCACAAACCGTTACCACCGCTGAAGACGCAGCAGACGCCGTGATTGTAGCCGCGCAACAGGCGATGGTATTGCATAGCAAACCGGTGTTCACGGCGATGCTGGGCGGTACGTCAGTGGTGGCGGGACGTGCACGGTTAGATGCTGCCCACATTCCAAATTTCTTAACGCCTGAAAACGCAGTTGAAGCGTTCTCATACCTTGCCCGCTTCCGGGCGCACCAAGCATTTTTGTTGCAATCACCCGCGGCGATGGATTCGGCCACGGAATCACCTAGCGCGACGCTTAGCTTGGCAGAATGCGCCGCGGCTGTCGCACGCGCCAACGCGATTCGCGCAACCGTGGTCGCCGAACAACGCACCTTGCTGAGCGAAACTGAGGCAAAACAATTGTTAGCCGCATTCGGTTTGCCAGTGGCGACTGGTGAAATCGCGGCGACCCGCGAGGAAGCAGAGGCAATCGCCAAGCGAATGGGCTTTCCGGTTGTGATGAAAATTCATGCGCCGAGGCTTGGCCAGCAGGTGAGTCACAAAAGCGATATCGGCGGGGTTCGTTTGAACCTCGCCACGACGCGGCAAGTCGGCCATGCGTTTGATGAAATGATGGAAGCGGTAACGGCCCATCTGGCTAAGTATCCTGCAAAGAAAGCCCCGGCAAAACGCGTAAAGTCCGCGCCAAGTCCGGCTCCTGATGCGATGCTTGGGACTGTTACTGACGCTGGCGTAGCGACGGGTATCGAAGGTGTAAACATCCAGCCAATGTTGAAATTTCCATTTGCGCGGGAGGTGTTGGTCGGCGTTTCGCGCGATGCGGCGTTCGGCCCGGTCATTGCGTTTGGCGCGGGCGGCGTTGCGGTCGAAGCAGTGCGTGATACCGCACTTGCGTTGCCGCCACTCAATGCCGTGCTGGCGACTGAGCTCATCTCGCGCACACGCGTGAGCCGTCTGCTCGATAGCTACCGCAATGTACCCGGCATTGACCACGCGGCATTGCTCGATGTGCTGGTGCGGGTCTCCACCATTGTCTGTCAATTGCCGTGGATTGCCGAGATGGATTTGAACCCGGTGTTGGCCCATCCCAGCGGGGCGGCCGTGGTCGACGCGCGGATCGTGATTGATGCCATTACCACCACGGCGCCATTGGCAGGCATTGCGCATCAGCCGCGTTACCAACACATGGCGATATTCCCGTATCCGATTGAGCTTGAGCGGGAAATCAAGCTCAAAGATAAATCAACGCTGAAGCTCCGTGCGATTCGCCCCGACGATGCCGAACGCGAGCAGGCGTTCGTGGCCGCAATGTCGGACACCTCACGTTACTATCGCTTTTTGCATCCGATATCAGCGTTGTCAGATGATATGCTGGCGCGTTTCACGCAGCTTGATTACGCCCGAGAAATGGCGCTGGTGGCGCTGGTGGCGCTCTCGCCGGACACCACCACCGGCACAGAAACAGCCAACAAAACAGGCAGCAAAACGGGCGCGAAAACCGACGCAGATACAAGCGCTAAAACCGTTGTTGAAACCCCTCGTGAAAAAATCGCTGGAGTGGCCAGATACCACCCTAACCCAGACCGTGAAACGGTTGAATTTGCGATTGCCATTGCTGATGCGTGGCAAGGTAAAGGGCTCGGCGAGCAATTGATGAAAGCGCTCGTCAGCTGTGCCCGCGATGCCGGCTATCGGCAAATCGAGGGCAGTGTGCTGCCCGGCAACAGGGGTATGCTGAAACTCGCTGCGGTGATTGGCTTTACGATTGAACCGGCTGGCGATGCGGTGAACACGATCAAGATTACGTTGGCGCTTTAAATTCGCGCAGGTCTTAATCACAAAATTCGTTTATCGGCGGGCGTTTTCAGCCATTTTTGCCTGAAAACACCCGCCAAATAAGGACTTCGTCTATTTTATAGGCTATCGCAACACAGTGTAATTCACCGGCACCCAGACGTAGCCAGTGCCACTTGCATTCGCGCGAAGGCGACCCATGCCGGGGAACGCCAAATGCGTGGCACCGACAATGTAGCCGTGTTTAGCGGCGTCGGCATAGGCTTTTGCGCGCTCTGCGGCTGCCGCTTTATGATCGCTATCAAATGCAATGGTGACGCTGGGTTTATCAAACTGCACAGCGGCGGCGTGCATTAAATCGCCCCATAGCGCCAGCTTCTCGCCTTTACTCTCGACGATATAGGTGGTGTGGCCTGCGGTGTGACCATAGCTCGACATCGCTTTCACGCCAGGAACCAGATCGGTGTTGCCTTGGAACGGTGAAAACTTTCCCGCTTTTACGTACGGATTAATTGATGCCATCGCCCCTTGGAAACCGCCCTTGTCGTCCGCGCTGGCTTTGTCCATATTTGCCTGGCTTAACCAATAATCTGCATCGCGTTTGTCGGCACGCACGATGGCATTAGCGAACGCCAATTTATCACCGGCCATCAGGCCACCGATGTGATCACCGTGCATGTGAGTGATATAAATTTCATCAATCTGCTCTGGCTGATAGCCGGATGCTTTTAAGTTGGCGATCAGATTGCCCAACGTCGGTCCAAACAATCCCGCTGCGCCGGTGTCGATCATCACCAACTTGGTCCCGGTATTGATGAGGTAGGTGTTGACCGAAGTTTCGATCGGACTTTTTAAATAATATTTTGCAAACGCTTTGGTGGTCGCCTCGGCGCTGGAGTTTTTGAGCAGCTTGTCCATCGGCAAATTAACAGTGCCGTCAGACAATGCGGTGACTTCAAAATCGCCCAACATAATCCGGAAATAACCGGGGGCCGATTTTTTGACCATCGGCGCGGCGGCGCTGGCTGGCAACGTAGACAACGACGCAAACGTGGCGGTGGCCATTGCTACGCTAACTACGAGGGCGCGAAGAATAACGCTTTTATGGGAACGATGGTTCATAGTTACTTCCTTTGTTGAGTTCAGTGGTGGATGAAAAACCCGAAGGTAAATGTGAATAGAGAGATAGACAATTAGTTTTAATTCGACGGGATGGTAGCTTAAGACCAATAATCTTAAGTATCAAGTAGCTCAGTCAATCATTCCGCATTCCGCATTCCGCATATCGCAGCTTTTCCCGTTTGCTTTCGGGGTTTTGCATTCCTTCTACGACGCCGCTTTTGCGATGACACTGGCGCAGCTTGTTTGATTTGGTAGAAATGCGCTTGGCTTGAAATCACGACTGCCGTCACAATATCGTCATCATATGACGATATCATTCGTTTGTCGTGTTAAAACCGTATATTCATTTTTACGCCCAAGGAGGCTGCTTGGAAACTCGCAAGTTGATTGCACCCGCACTCGCAGCACTGTTGCTGGCGGCTGTTGCCGGCGGCGTCTGGTACTCAAATACCCAACTAGGTGCTGATACTGCAACCAAGGCCCAGTTGCAGCTAGACCAACAAAAACAAGTGGCTGTACGTGGTTTGATTGGCTCGGAAAAGGAAGCGTTTTTTGCCGATCCACGCGTGCAAAAGGCGTTAGCAGCACAGGGCATAACCGCGACCGTAGACAAAGCCGGCTCTCGCAGCATTGCCAATCGCTACGATGCCAAGCAATACGATTTCGGGTTCCCATCCGGTGCGCCGGCCGCCCAGCAACTCAAATCGCAGGCAAAGGCAGCCAACGTATTCAACCCGTTCTACACACCAATCGTCTTCGCTAGCTGGCGACCAATTGCCGATATTTTGATTGCCAACAATATTGCCACCAAATTGGGCGATGTGTATTACTTGGTCGATTTGCCCGCGCTCATGAAAATGGCTGAACAAGGAAAACGCTGGCGAGAACTGAAAGGAAGTGAGGCTTTCGCTAGCGGCAAGGCAGTGTTGGTAAATTCTACCGATGTCCGCACCTCAAATTCGGCAGCAATGTATTTGGCGATGGCGAGTTATTTGGCGAATAACCAACAGATGGTGCAAAGCCAAGAGGATGTCGATCGCGTGATGCCCTTAGTCGCACCGCTGTTCCTGCGTCAAGGATTCCAAGAACAATCGTCAGCTGGACCGTTTGAAGATTATCTAGCCCTCGGCATGGGAAAAGCGCCGCTGTTGGTCGTGTACGAATCACAAATGGTGGAATTCTTGTTGAAACACCCGGAAAAACTCAAGACCCCGGATAAGCAAAACGAAATGGTGATCCTGTATCCAAAGCCCACCGTCTTTTCCAAGCATGTGCTGGTGCCCTACACGCCCGCTGGCGAGCGCCTCGGTGCCGCCTTAGAAACTGATCCAACGCTGCGTGAATTGGCGCATGAGTACGGTTTCCGCACTGGCGGCGACACAAAAGGCCCGGAAACATGGGCCAAGCGCGGGGTGAAAGTGCCCGAGACTTTGGTTGAAGTAATTGATCCGCCAAGCTACGAATGGTTGGAACGCATGATTAAAGATATCGAAGTTCGCTTTAAATAAATTCGCCCTATTAAATTTTCCTCATTGGCACTCATTAACGTAAGTGCACCCACATAAACAGGAGTTTTTATGAACGAATCCACCGCTTCAGCAGCACCGACAACAGGGACCGAACTCCAGCCACCGCAAGCGTTTGTGCTAGATGCACCGCAACCAATTCAACAATTGCCGATTGAATCGGCTAGTGGCAAGGTTAAGTTGAAGCCTGAAGATGTGGTCGTATTGGACGAGCAGGTGCGCGGCTTTATTGATGACATTACGCAATACGACAGCCAGGATCCGAAATTCAAAGAAGCGCTTGAGCGAATTCACACCATGGGCACGAAAGATATTGAAGCCTCAGCTTCAGTTTCGAACCGCATGTTGGATCGGCCGGTTGGTTCGATCAAAAATGGCTTGTTTGATAAAGGCGCCCAGATTGGCCAATCGCTGATTGATCTGCGCCGCCAGATTGAGGATTTAGACCCGTCACGCCAAGGCGATTTATTCTCAACCCGCAAGCTGTTGGGGCTGATCCCAATGGGCAACAAGCTGGCTGGTTATTTTGATCGCTACCAATCTTCACAGACCCATTTGAATGGCATCATCGAGGCGCTCAAGCGCGGTAAGGACGAATTGCTGCGCGACAACGCAGCGATCGAGCAAGAAAAGGTCAACATGTGGACGCTGATGGAACGTTTGGAAAAATATATTCATATCGGCAAAAAACTTGACGCACAGCTTGATGTTAAGGCCCGCGAATTGGAAGCAAGCGACCCCGAAAAAGCGCGAGTGGTTCGCGAGGAAATGCTGTTCTACACCCGCCAAAAAGTAACCGATTTATTGACGCAAATGGCGGTCAATATCCAGGGCTATTTGGCACTAGATATGATTCGCAAAAATAATTTAGAGCTCATGAAAGGTGTGGATCGTGCCACCACCACCACCGTAGCTGCATTGCGCACCGCAGTAATCGTGGCGCAAGCGCTATCGAACCAAAAATTGGTACTCGATCAAATCAATGCGCTCAACACAACCACCGGCAATCTGATCGCATCAACCTCAGAAATGTTGCGCGACCAAAGCGGCGCAATTCATCAACAAGCAGCTTCAAGCACGATTGAAATTGCCAAGCTGCAGCAGGCGTTTGCTAATATTTATCAGACGATGGACGCGATTGCGGACTTCAAAACCAAGGCGCTGGAGTCGATGCAAACCTCGGTCAACACGTTGAGCGCGGAAATCGATAAAAGCCGCACTTATCTGGATCGTGCGCGTCGCCAAGAATCATCCGATGCGCTGCTACCGCGCGGCGAGGTTGCATTGTGAAAGGCCGGGTTGACGTTAGCGCGAAAATAAGTATGCGAAGCTTTCTGACCTCAGCCATTGCAGTCGTAGCGGCGATCGCCGCAACAGCGCTGTCTGGCTGCGGCAAGGAGGACGCGCCGTCTTCGTCAACGTCCCTGCCGGCGGCTAGCGGTAATATCTCTGCCAACACGTTCACGATCCTCGCCGGTTCGGAATTAAAGGATTTGGAAGCAGCCATTGTCGATGCCTCGCGAAAAGCGGGAGTAGAAATTAAATTGTCTTATGCGGGCACCTTAGACATCGTAGAACGCATTAACGCTGGTGAAAAGTTTGATGCGATCTTGCCGCCGAACGGGGCGTATCCATCATTGGCGTTACAAGCCAAACCGGCAGCGCGCGAGAAATTATTTTATTCGCGGATCGCGTTCGGTATCAAATCGGCCAAAGCGCAGTCGCTCGGCTGGGATAGAAAATCGCCGAGCTGGGCAGAGATTGCCAAGGCCGCCGAATCGGGAAAACTACGCTATGGGATGACAAACGCCACCAGCTCGAACACAGGGATGAGTGCGTTGTTTGCAGTCGCGTCAGCATCGGCAGGCAAGTCTGAAGATTTATCAGCGCAAGATGTGGATGCCAAGATTTTGAAAGCATTTTTGTCCGGCCAAAAATTGACAGCCGGAAGTTCTGGCTGGTTGGCAGATTCGTATGTGAAGGAAGCGGTCGGCGTGGATGGAATGGTCAACTACGAAGCAATGATTTTGCGAACAAATGAAAAACTGAGTGCTGCCGACAAGCTCACATTGATTTATCCGCGCGACGGAATGATCTCGGCAGATTACCCGCTGATGTTGCTTAACGCGGACAAACGCGAGGCTTATCAAAAAATAACGACTGCGCTGAAGGCGGAATCGTTCCAGCGCGATGCGGTCAGTGCCGCCTTCTTGCGCCCGGCGAACCCCGAAGTTGCCGCCTCATCTGCGTTGCCGAGCGCCGCAATCGCAGAACTATCGTTTCCAAACCGTCTAGAGGTTATTGATGCTGTGCTAGCGTCATATCAGTCACAATGGCGCAAGCCTTCCACATCGATTTTTGTGCTTGATGTTTCAGGCTCGATGGAAGGCGAGCGAATCAATGGCATGCGCGACGCGTTAAAAGTGTTGGCCGGCGCCGACACCGCCTCGGCCAGCGCACGTTATGCGGCGTTCCAGAACCGTGAACGTGTGGTGCTGATTACCTTCTCTAATAAAGTGGCCGAGCCCGTCTGGGTGAAATTCGATGGCAACAAAATTGAGGAAAGCCGCACGGCATTGCGTACCCAGGCTGATGCCATGATCGCGAAGGGCGGGACGGCGATTTACGATGCGCTGCTGTCTGCGCAAGATGTGGCGACGCAAGAATTGAAGAGCGATCCAGATCGATTCGTCAGCATCGTTCTGCTCACAGACGGCGAGAGCAACGTCGGCGCGTCGTTTAAGGATTTCCAAGCGAAATTCCCGAACGGGACGCCGGTTCGTGTGTTCCCGATTTTATTTGGTGAGGGCAAAGTCAGCGAGATGAAACAACTTGCACAATTCACTGGTGGACGCGACTTCGATGGCCGAAAAGCCAAGCTGGCAGCGGTGTTCCGCGAAATTCGCGGTTATCAATAGTAGTTGGAAATTTTCGAGATGCCTGAACGCTCATTAAAACTCCGCGCATTACTGTTCCTCTACAGTACAGCGAATATTGTCGGTTGCAGCGTTGCGCTGCTTGGCCCTTTGCTGTTGTTTGTGGGCGTCGTTGGCAAGGGTTGGCTGCTGATTACGGCGGGGCTTTACGGCGCGGGATGGTTACTCGGGCAGAAGCCACCGGAACTTGAACGCCAAATTGAAGACAGCCTTACAGTAGATCAAACCATCGAGCAACTTGACCGAATTGTGGCGCAAGCAAGGCCGCATCTCACGGCAGAGATGGGTCTTAGCTTGGACGGGGTTCGCACCTCGGTAGCTGAGGTATTGCCACGTTTGGTGAACGAACGCACCAATGAGAATGATCTTTTTACCGTACGTGAGACGGTGCTGCGTTATTTACCGGAAACGCTTGCCAATTACGTAGCGTTACCGCCCGCGTTTAGACTTTCGCATCCGCTAAAAGACGGCAAAACCGCACGACAACTGTTGGCCGAGCAGTTGAGTTTGCTTGAAGGAAAGCTGCGTGAAATTGTTGCCAATGTTTCCGCCAGTGATGCGCAGGCGTTGCTGGCGAACGGCAAATTTCTTGAATCGAAATTTCGCCAGCCGGATTTTTTAGCGACCAATGCTTGAGTCTTTATTTTCTTTATATCGATAAGCAAAAGAACATGCCACGCACCATCATTGATATTCCCGATAGCCAACTGCGCGACGTCGACCGGTTGTGCCAATTGCTCGGCATCTCGCGTGCTGAAGCCGTTCGGCGCGGGTTACAGCATTTTGTAGAACAAAATGAAGCCGTAAAAACTGATGGTTTCGGTCTATGGAAAGATCATCATGATCCAAAAAATGCAAATTGCGAAAATAGCGACGGCCTTAAAAAGATTGAAAGTCGCAGCAAATGAATGCGCTGATTGATACTGGTTTGCTGCTCGATTATTTGAACGGCGACGTGCGGGCGGCCGATGCACTGGCGCGTTGCAAACTTCGCTCTATTAGCGCTGTCACCTGGCTCGAAGTGATGTCAAACTGCCCGCGCGCACTACACGAACCCACACGCGGCTTCTTGCGCTCGTTTGAGCGTCTCTCTGCGAGCGAATCGATTGCCGATGAGGCGTTGCGCCTGATGTTGGAGCGCCCTAGCCTATCTATTTCCCGCGCAATGACTTGGGCCTCGGCCAACATTAACCAGTTGTCGTTTATCACTACCGATGGGCGACACATCACACCGAACGATAAAAACGTGGTTGTCGCCTACGTCGTCGCCCCAACACCCGTCTGACCAGCCTTACCACGCGCCGACACTTCCTTCGGATGTTTTGCCAGCGCCGCTGCGTGAAATTACCGGGTGTTGGCATCCCATCCAGGCGAATTTGATGGAAATTGATGGGGGTTTGATTTATTTTCGAATCTTCAAGTGGTACTATTCACTCGCTATATTGCATTTCAGTTTACTCGCCACACCATGCACGATCCAGCCCTTACCGAGCCTGATATTTCCCGCATTATTGAAATGGCGTGGGAGGACCGCACGCCGTTTGAGGCAATCGAGCTTCAGTTTAATTTAAACGAATCCGCAGTGGTGGCGCTGATGCGCAGTCGCCTAAAAGCGAGTTCGTTCAAAATGTGGCGCAAACGCACTCACGCTCGCGCCACCAAACACAAAGCGCTACGTTCAACGGATGTCACAAGACACCGCGCAGCCCATGCCCGTCAGCAGTAGCATGCCCCGCAACGCGCTCGTTTGGTTTAAACGCGATCTTCGGCTGCGAGATCACCAACCATTGGTGCACGCCGCCATGTTTGATGCCTGCGCAGGTGTTTATATTATCGAGCCTGAATGGTTGGCTTGCCCCGAGTTTGATTCGCAGCACCTCGATTTTGTGTTGCAGAGCTTGCTGCCGCTACGGACGGCGCTCGCTGAGCGCGGCTTGCCGCTATTGGTGCGAGCGGGTTCGACGTTGCCGGTGCTGGAATCATTACAGCGCGAATTCCATTTTACGCATTTGCTGAGCCATGAGGAAACGGGCTCTGGCTGGACGTATCAACGCGATATCGCCGTTGCTCGCTGGTGCAAGGCACATCAGGTGCAATGGCAAGAGTGGGCGCAGACCGGCGTGGTGCGCAGGCTGCAACAGCGTGGCGGGTGGGCAAAACGTTGGCAGTCTTTCATGGACTCGCCGCGCTTAGCCGCACCGAAAGGATTTGCCGGTGCAGCACTTGATATCAGCGATTTACCGACACTAAAAGCGCTTGGTTGTTCTAACTGCGGGATTAACAGCCCGAGCAGGCCTATCCAAGCTGGCGGCGAACGCGCTGCGTGGGAGGTGCTCAACGCGTTTGTGCAGGGCGGCGCGATGGGCTATCGCCGAGCGCTCTCTAGCCCGCTCACGGCTGAAACTGGTTGTAGTCGCTTGAGTGCGCATCTGGCCTACGGCACCGTGTCAATGCGCTGCGTGCATCAGTCTACAGAGGCGGCAATTGCCCAAACAACCGAGCGTGATTTAGCGTTTGGTTTACGCGGCTTCGCCGGGCGGCTGCGCTGGCATTGCCACTTTATGCAAAAGCTCGAAGACGAACCCGCGATTGAATTTCAAAATTTTTCACGCGCTTATGACGGCCTGCGCGAAGCGCACTTTAATCGTGACTATTTTGATGCATGGTGCGAGGGGCAAACCGGCTACCCGATGGTCGATGCCTGTATGCGGTCACTACGCGCCACCGGCTGGCTTAACTTTCGGATGCGCGCCATGTTGGTGAGTTTTGCGTCTAATCATTTGTGGCTGCATTGGCGGGAAACCGGGCAATTTTTAGCGCGACAATTTTTAGATTTTGAGCCCGGCATTCACTGGAGCCAAATGCAAATGCAGTCGGGCACAACAGGGATCAACACCTTCCGGATTTATTCGCCGCGCAAGCAAGCCGAAGATCATGACCCGCAAGGTGTTTTTATAAATCGCTGGGTGCCTGAGTTTGGCACCGCCGCCTATCCGTCGCCGATTGTTGATGAGCGAATCGCCGTTAAATTTGCCAAAGATCAGCTCTATGGCGTGCGCGGCACAAACGAAGCGCGTGCTAGCGCCAACACTGTGCAAGAGCGCCACGGCTCACGCAAAAGCGGCTTACCCGCGCAAGGACGTATTAAAAATACTAATCAACAACGCAAACCACCCAAACCACGCGTAACCGAGCCCAGCCCACAATTGGAAATGTTTTAATGCGCGACCTCAAAGGTAATAAAAGTCACGATTTTAAGGGCAATAAAAGCCACTTACTCAGCAAGCCCTGCGCAGTCTGTGGCCGCACCATGACATGGCGCAAAGCTTGGGCAAAAAACTGGGCTGAGGTGCTTTACTGCTCGGATGCCTGTCGTAGACAACGTACCCAAAAATCTCGATCAACACAAAATAGGGCCCAGCAAAAACCATGAAAAGAACCTCATGAAAAAAACATCCCAACTGCGACATTTGATTATCGTTTTAGGCGATCAACTTGACGAAAACGCCGCCGCATTCGATGGCTTTGACGCAGCCCTTGATGCGGTTTGGATGGCAGAAGTGGCTGAAGAATCGACCCATGTATGGTCAGCAAAACAACGGACCGCAGTTTTTTTGAGCGCGATGCGACATTTTGCGGAACATCTACGCACCCGTAGCTGGACGGTGCATTACAAGCAACTCGATGATGCAAAGAATAACGGTACGCTAGCCGCACAATTGACAGCCGATATTGCCGCCCACAAACCTACCGCCTTGGTGATGACAGCACCCGGCGATTGGCGGGTGCTGCAAGCAATGCGCACTACTGCTGAAGCGGCTGGTAAAAACCTAGACATCTGCGATGATCGCCACTTTTTTAGCACCGTGCGCGAGTTTGCAGCGCATGCCAAAGGGCGCAAACAATTACGCTTGGAATATTGGTACCGCGAATTGCGGATTGCCCACAATGTGTTGATGGACGGTGATAAACCAACCGGCGGGCAATGGAATTTCGATGAGGATAACCGCGAATCATTCGGCAAATCAGGTCCGCAAAATTTGCCCCCACGCGTCATGTTTGAGCCCGATGCGATAACACGCCAAGTTATCGCGCTGGTAAACACCCGCTTTGCGGATCATCCCGGCACGCTCGATACGTTCGGCTGGCCGGTAACGCGCGCCGAAGCGTTGGCATCCCTTGCCGCGTTCATTGCGGAGCGCCTCCCACTGTTTGGTAAATATGAAGATGCGATGTGGCAGGGCGAAGCATGGCTTTATCATTCGCACCTATCGTCTTCGCTTAATTTAAAGCTCATCACCGCGCGCGAGGTGGTGCAGGCCGCCGAGACGGCTTATGCAGCAGGCGCCGCACCGCTCGCTGCGGTTGAGGGATTTATCCGCCAAATATTAGGATGGCGTGAATATGTGCGCGGTATTTACTGGACGCATATGCCCGATTATGTCGGCCGCAATGCGCTGAATGCACAAGCTGCGTTGCCCGCTTTTTATTGGACAGGCCAAACCGATATGGCTTGCATGCGAGATGCCATCACCCAAACACTGGAACACGGCTATTCGCACCATATTCAACGGCTGATGGTAACGGGGTTGTTTGCCTTGCTATACGGCGTGAACCCACAAGAAGTCCATGCCTGGTATCTGGCCGTTTATGTTGACGCAGTGGAATGGGTTGAGCTTCCCAACGTCTTGGGCATGAGCCAATTTGCAGATGACGGCATCATGGCCAGCAAGCCCTATGCCGCGACTGGCAAATATATCGACCGCATGAGCAATTACTGCAAAGGTTGCGGCTATAACCCAGCCAATCGACTGGGCGATGATGCCTGCCCCTTCACGACGCTTTACTGGGATTTTCTTGGCCAGCACGAAGCTCGTCTAAGTAAAAATCCGCGCATGGCATTGCAAGTAAAAAATCTGATTCGGTTGTCAGTCGACGAGCGGCACAATATTGCCAAACGTGCGGCAGATATTCGCGGCGGCCTGGTTGGGTAGGCGGGACTAAAAATCTGAGTGGGTGTCACAATAAACGCCACGCAAAAACGTACGACGGACGCGCAACGAACGCAAAAAAACGGGCAGTAGGGTTTCCCCGCCGCCCGTCTCAGTACTGCTTAAATTAAATAACGATTAACTGTCAGTTTCCAAGAAACTCTTCAGCTTTTCGCTGCGACTTGGATGGCGCAGTTTGCGCAACGCTTTGGCTTCTATTTGACGAATCCGCTCGCGTGTTACATCAAATTGTTTACCGACTTCTTCCAAGGTGTGATCGGTATTCATTTCAATACCGAAGCGCATCCGTAACACTTTGGCTTCGCGCGGTGTGAGCGAATCCAGTACGTCTTTAGTCACATCGCGTAACGAGCCATATTGCGCCGCATCGAGCGGCGCCAAGGAATTCGTGTCCTCAATAAAATCACCCAAGTGCGAATCATCGTCGTCACCAATCGGGGTTTCCATTGAGATCGGTTCTTTGGAAATTTTCATGATTTTCCGGATCTTATCTTCCGGCATTTCCATCTTCACGGCCAATGTCGCCGGATCAGGCTCAAGCCCGGTCTCCTGCAAGATTTGGCGCGAGATACGGTTCATTTTGTTGATCGTCTCGATCATATGAACCGGGATACGAATTGTGCGGGCCTGGTCAGCAATCGAACGGGTAATAGCCTGGCGGATCCACCAAGTCGCATAGGTTGAAAACTTATAGCCCCGGCGATATTCAAACTTATCAACCGCCTTCATCAAGCCGATGTTGCCCTCTTGAATTAAATCCAAAAATTGCAAACCACGGTTGGTGTATTTTTTCGCAATCGAGATTACGAGGCGTAAGTTGGCCTCAATCATTTCGCGTTTGGCACGGCGAGCTTTGGCCTCACCGGTGCTCATCTGACGCGCGATTTCTTTTAAATCTTTAATCGGCAGACCGACATTTTTTTGCACTTCAATCAGCGCTTCTTGTTGCTCGATGATCGAGGGCTTGAAGCGCACCAGCGCGGCGGCATAACCTTTGCCGTTGGTGATTTCATCGGCAATCCACTTGAGATTGGTTTCATTGCCGGGGAACGACTTGATGAAATGCGGGCGCGGCATGGCAGAATTTTTAACGCATAATTCTTGGATTTCACGCTCGCGTTTACGAATGCCATCCACCAGCCCGCGGAGGCCGTTACACAAGGCCTCAACCTGTTTGGCCGAGAAGCGGATCAACATCAATTCAGCCGATAATTCTTCCTGCAAATCTTTGTACGCACGTGCACGATGGCCACCTTTTTCGGCCAACGCTTTTTTCATCTTTTTATAGATCTTGCGGATCGCGTTGAATTTGACGAGCGAGGCTTGTTTTAGAAGTTCCAAATTTGCGGCGGCAATCGAGCCGTCTTCGTCTTCTTCCTCTTCTTCAACTTCGTCTGATTCTTCCATCTCAGCTTCGGCTAAAGCGGCTTCGGCGGCGACCTCAGCCTCGTTCGGGTCAATCAAACCGTCAACCACTTCATCGATCCGCATCTCATCCGCTTCGACTTTGTCAGCCAATTCGAGAATTGCCTCAATGGTCGTTGGGCAAGAAGAGATGGCGTGAATCATGTGCTTCAAACCATCTTCGATCCGCTTGGCGATTTCGATTTCGCCTTCGCGTGTCAAGAGTTCAACCGAACCCATTTCACGCATGTACATTCGAACCGGATCGGTGGTGCGGCCAAATTCAGAATCAACTGTCGAGAGCGCAGCAGCGGCTTCTTCTTCGGCATCATCATCGTCGGAAGCGGCAGGCGACGCATCTGTCAGCAGCAATGTCTCAGCATCGGGCGCAACGTCGTAGACTTGAATGCCCATCTCGTTAAACGTCGTGGTGATCGAATCAATCTGCTCCGCATCGACCATATCAGGCAAGTGATCGTTGATCTCGGCGTAAGTCAAAAAGCCGCGCTCTTTACCCAAATTAATGAGGGTTTTAAGGCGTGTTTTTTGCGCTTCGATATCGACTTTCGCGGCTTCTTGTTTGGCTGCCTTGAAATTCGGGATCGGAAATTCGTCGTGATCGCGTGCGCTCTTGGGTTTGCGTGCCATGTGTTGGGTATCCGTTTGCGTTTTTTGCGGTAGGGGCCGAGTTCCATCAATTAAGCGATCTCGTCAGCGTCATTTCGTGAGCATAAAGACGCGCTAGAAACTCACGAAAACCTGACAAAACCGGCCGAAACTGATGAAAATATTGCGGGGAACCTTGGATTATACCAAAACCGTCAATTCTCGACTAGGGATTCGTTAGATAATTGATTTGTAGACAGTTTTTGGAAATTCAAGTGGTGATAAATAAAATCTAGCGTTGGCGCGGGGGTTGGCGCAAAAATCGTTCGCGGTTATAGCAGGCCGGGGTATACGCTCACTCAATCACTAACCGCCGGTCAGTCGCTTGATTTTGGCGTTAAACGCATAAACGCAAAGCATCCCACACACGTCACCGCTAACCCAACCCCATCTCCCTAGCCCGTCGATCAATCTCAGCCCGCTTGGCCGCTGCCACCGTATCTTCATGCAGCTTCTGCAACGCCGCATCAAAATCAGCGTCAATATCACGCGATGCCATATCGTTATCGGTAAGTAGCGGATGGTTGGTTAATCGCGCAATGACATCGCCATCACCGGACTCTTGAAAATTCGCGATGATCGACCCCATGTGAACCTCGAAATCATGGTCACGGATGAAGGCGGCCATTCGATTGGCGGTGCCGACGATGGTGCGGCTTTCAGGATCTACGGCGAGATCAAAACGGCCTGCTAATATCGGTTTGGCCAGCATGTCGATAATGAGTTGTTCGGCGGGGGTAAGCTTCGCGATTTTTTTGGCGCTCGCTGCAAGTGCAGGTTCGCGACGGTTCTTTTTTTCCCAATTGGCGCGTTTGTCGCCCGGCGGAAATATGCGCGGTTTGGGCGAGCCATCGCGGTAGAGTTCGGGTGGCGGGCGTGTGCCTTTGCTGCCGTTGCGGCCTTGGCCACCATGGCCACTGGGTGAAAAACTTCCACCACCATAACTCTCATTGCCGTAACCTTCAAAACCACCAGAAGGCTCAAACCCCGCCCCAGCACTCGTGTTTCCGCCAACCGTCATCGGCACCAGCCGCTCAATCTCTACTGCGCCCAATCCCACCGTATCCGCCAATCGGCGGCGTAACATCAGCGCTAATCCGGGTGCGGTTTGGGGTGACACTTGTTGAATCAGCGGCTTTGCGTTCGCCAACAGTCTTGCGCGGCCTTCTTCGCTGTCGAGATCGACTTGGCCAGCCAGTTCATCGAACAACACGGTCGATAACGGCTTTGCATTTTTAAGCTCGGCCATGAACGCGTCTTTGCCCAAGCGACGAACGAAGGTGTCTGGGTCGTCCTCAACGGGTAAAAATAAAAAGCGAATATCTTTGCCGTCCATGACCACCGGCAGCGATTGCTCTAGCGCACGCCATGCGGCTTTACGGCCGGCTTTATCGCCATCAAAACAAAACACCAGGTTATCGGCCATGCGCAACAGCTTCTGGATGTGGGTGGGCGTGGTGGCAGTACCAAGTGTGGCCACCGCGTTCTCCACGCCTGATTGCACAAGCGCCACCACATCCATATAGCCTTCAACGATGATGGCGGTTTGCGAATCGCGGATGGTGCGTTTGGCCTGGAAGAGGCCATAGAGTTCGCGGCCTTTTTCGAATAGCGGTGTTTCCGGGGAATTTAAATACTTCGGCTCGCCCGCACCGATAATGCGACCACCAAAGCCGATCACGCCACCGCGTTGGTCGAGAATCGGGAACATCACGCGGTCCCGAAAGCGGTCGTAGCGGCGGCCCTCTTCGTTGTCGATCACCAGGCCGCATTCGCTGAGCGCGGCGGCAGTGTAATCTTCTACTGCGCCTTTCAATCCTTGCCAGTCGTCGGGCGCGTAGCCCAGCCCGAATTTGGCGGCGATTTCGCCGCTTACGCCCCGGCTTCGGAAATAGTCTTTGGCTTTATCAGATGTCTTTAACTCGCGGCGGTAAAACTCCTTCGCGGCCATCATGACTTCGCCCAAGCTGGCGGCTTCTTTGGCACGTTCAATCGATTCTTCAGAGCTGGCTTCAATGGGCATGGTCATGCCAACGGTTTCAGCCAAATCTTTGACGGCATCGCGAAAATCCATGCCCGAATATTCCATCAAAAATCCGACCGCATTTCCGCTCACGCCGCAGCCGAAGCAGTGGTAGAACTGCTTGAGTGGACTCACCGAAAAGCTGGGGGTTTTTTCGTTATGAAATGGGCAGCAAGCCGAGTAATTTTGCCCGGTCTTTTTGAGCTTCACGTGCTTGTCCACGACATCGACGATGTCGACGCGGGCGAGTAGTTGCTGGATAAAATCGGCGGGGATCATGGCATGTTGATTATAGGCGATGCTTGAATCGAGAGATTTTCTCCGCGCGGCCTAGCGCTAATTGAACGCTGGAAATCCTTCCAAATCCGCTTTCCCGACCTGAGAAACGTCGTGTAGCATTGCACAAAAATAAATGCCACCGGAATAAGTCCAAGGCGCCTCACTCTTCGAAAAAGAGCGATTGGAGGGGATTTACGCTGGGAATTTGTTGACTCCGCCTACTTTAAAATCACCCCAGCCGCACCTTCACTACGCCAGACAGCTTGCCCATATCCGCACGCCCGGCCACACGCGGGCGCAGGGCATTCATCACTTTGCCCATATCTTTGGCGCTGGTGGCACCGGTCTCGGCAATCACTTCATCAAGCACTGTGGCAAGCTCGGAATCGGTCAATTGCGCGGGCATATAAACTTGCAAAATACTGACTTCAAATTCCTCGATCGCGACTAAATCCAACCGATTGCCCGCGGTAAATTGCTCGATGGAGTCGTTGCGTTGCTTCAACATTTTTTCAACAATGTTGAGCACGATATCGTCGGTGATTTCAATGCGTTCATCGACTTCTTTTTGCTTGATGGCAGAGGTGAGCAAGCGAATCGCGTTGAGCTTTTCGCTCTCACGCGCTTTCATGGCGGCTTTCATGTCGTCGTTGATGCGGTCACGTAATGTCATGGTGTGCTCCAGAAGATAGGCAGTCGGAAATGGGTTCGAAATAGAAGAAGGGTCGAGAACGAAAGAGTAGCCTCAAAATAAAAAAGGCGGAGTTCGCACTCCGCCTCAAAAAAATCTTTGCTCGCGAAATTGCTTAGTACAATTTCGGCGGCAGCATTTGGCTGCGCAGGCGTTTGTAGCGGCGTTTTACGGCAGCGGCGTGTTTGCGTTTACGTTCAGCGGTTGGCTTTTCGTAAAACTCGCGGGCACGCAAATCGGTTAATAGACCCGTTTTTTCAACCGCACGTTTGAAGCGGCGCAGCGCGACGTCAAACGGCTCATTTTCTTTCAAGCGAATCAATGGCATTTCAAAAACCTTTCTACTTTCTAGTTATGCCCGCCCAACCCGTATTTAAACTAAGATTGTGGGTCTGAAGATATTTCTCAATTCCTTCCGTCTGACGCGAAAGGCTCAATATAATAACGACTTACGTGCATTTTTGCAATGTTAACTGGTTGTTGACGAGCTTTCGAAGTCTGAAATAAATCTCGAATTAGCCAATCGAAGCCAAATCAATCCCTGGCCGACTTCCCTTTTTTGGAACCATTTTGCTCATTTTAGGTATCGAATCTTCCTGCGACGAGACCGGGGTTGCGCTCTATGCGGTAAAGGCAAACGCCAACACCACATCAAACGCAACAAAGGGGTTACTGGCGCACCGCCTCCATTCGCAAATCGCAATGCATGCAGCCTATGGCGGCGTAGTGCCGGAGCTCGCCTCGCGCGACCACATTCGCCGTCTAATCCCCTTGATCGAAGAAGTTCTCCAAGAGGGCAAACGCTCACTCTCTGATCTTGATGCCATCGCTGTGACCGAAGGGCCTGGGTTGGGTGGCGCATTAATGGTGGGCAATTCGGTAGCGGCTGGACTGGGTTTTGCGTTGGACAAGCCAGTGATCGGCATTCATCATCTGGAGGGGCATTTGTTGTCGCCACTCCTTGATGCGCCCGATTTGCCCTTTCCGTTCATCGCGCTGTTAGTTTCCGGCGGGCATACGCAGTTGATGGCGGTTGAGGGCGTCGGCCGCTACCGGCTGCTGGGCGAAACAGTCGATGATGCGGCGGGGGAAGCATTCGATAAAACGGCCTCATTGCTTGGCTTGCCATACCCGGGCGGCCCGTCGCTGGCCAACCTCGCCGACCAGGGCGATCCCAATGCCTACAAATTGCCGCGCCCGATGCTGCATTCAGGCGACTTGGATTTTAGTTTCAGCGGCTTAAAAACGGCAGTATTGACACTAAAATCTAGGCTAAATGCGCCTCTCCAGCCACTTTTGCCTGAAGAGCCCCGCCAAGCTTCGGCTTTTCCTGTGTCGGAATCATCACCAGCTTCGACGACCCCTGCCTTGATTTCCGCGCCGATTTCTGCAGCGATCTCCGCTAACATCGCCGCCTCGTTCCAAGCTGCGATTGTCGATGTGCTCGTTGCCAAATCACTTGCAGCTTTGAAACAAAACGGAATGCATCGTTTGGTTGTCTCGGGCGGCGTGGGGGCAAATAAATCGCTGCGTGAAAAGCTTACGCTGGAAGCTGCTAGACAAGGTGCCGAAGTATTTTATCCGCCGCTGGCGTTGTGCACCGATAACGGCGCGATGATCGCCTTTGCGGCGGCGCTACGTATTCAAGCAAATCCGTCGATCCTACGATCGCCCCGCAAAGATTTTAGTATTCGACCACGTTGGAATTTGGAAACCGTTTAGGCCGTTACACGGGCTAGCACAACGCGCTAAATCGGTTGATCGCCGATCCCAAACACCAAGTTCTATGGTGCCTTGCGGCGATACTGCTGCTCGGCCCTCTCGTAGTTGGCTTCCGCCGCCTTCACGGCAGCCTCTAGTCCGGCGATACGGGCGTAGTAGGACTCTTTGATAATCATTGTATTTTTGCCGCCCTCTTTGGCCACAATTTGCTTTTCCTCAAGCAAAACTTCTTGCCCATCGTCGAGTGCTTTTTTGGCTTTTTCCATCGCCGCACGGGCGTCATCAACATTTTTTTGCAGCGCGGCGCGATCCACTTCAAGTTGTTTGCCGCGCGCGTTGATGCCGGTGATAGTTTGCTTGACCCCATTAATGGTATTTTTGGGTGCGGCGACAACATTCGCCTGGACGTCCGTCTTGACGGCTTCAGCTTTTTCGCCGGGCTTGGGCGCTTTGTCAGAGTAAGTGACCTTACCGTCGGCATCGACATATTTGTAGAGCGTTTGCGCGTTTACGCTGAGGCTATTGCCAACTTGGAGCGCGATGAGCGTCAGGCTAGCTGCTAAAAAAATGGACTTAAATTTCATACTGCACCTCAATTGTGTTGCGGGGTCGTATTGCAGGAATGTGTTGCTGCAACTAGGGAAGCGCTGGTTAAGTCTATTTCGTCACCATACGTTGCGAGGAGTGTAAAAGTTTCTCCTTGTATATCAAACATAGACGGCGTCGAAATGTTTACACCCACGCCTAGTCTGGTTTAGATCTAGACTTAATCAGGGCTTCCCTAGCATTGAATTATTTCGCCAACGCGCCACAAACCAAACAAGCCGGGTCGGGCCGATATTTCACTGTCTGCCATTCCATTGTACGGGCATCAAGCATTGAAAGCCGCCCGTTGAGCGGCTCACCCACGCCAGTCAGCAGCCGAATTGCCTCGGCCGCCTGCATTGCACCGATGATGCCAACCACTGGCGCGAACACACCCATCACCGCACAACGCTCTTCAGCCTCATTTGGTTGATCGGGATCTTGCTGTGGGAAAAGGCAGTGATAGCAGGCGCTATCGCCAAGGCGCAGATCGAAACTGGTGATTTGACCATCAAAACGAATCCCTGCCCCTGAGACCAACGGCTTATGGTGCACCACGCAGGCGCGATTAATAGCGTGGCGCGTGGCAAAGTTATCGGTGCAATCGAGCACCACATCGGCGTGCGCAACTTGCGCGATTAGATCGGCGGACGAAAGTTTTTCGGCGATAGCTTCAAGCGTAATAGAAGCGTTGATGCCGCGTAGCGTCTCGACCGCGGACTGAGCCTTATTGACGCCGATGGCGGCTTCACGATGCACGATTTGCCGCTGCAAATTACTCAGCTCTACGGTATCGCCATCGGACACGGTGATCCGCCCCACACCGGCAGTGGCGAGATAGAGCAGTGCTGCAGAGCCGAGTCCGCCCGCGCCGACTACCAGCGCATGGCTCTGACTTAGTTTTTCCTGCGCCTCAACGCCGAATTCATTGAGGAGAATGTGGCGGCTATAGCGGAGTAGTTGCTGATCGTTCAAAGTAATGTCGTGCACAAATCCGCACGAAAGTTCGTTGAATGAATCCCGCCTGAACCGACACTATTTTGCCAACACTTTTGCATCGGTCTTTGTGTCAGTCTTTGGTCCAATCTTCCCTTCAATCTTGGCGCCGATTTTTGCATCCATCTTTGCAATCGCTTCACCCTGTTTATTAAGCACACCTGGATTTGCCGCGACCAGCAGTTCGCGCGGGTTGGCGGCAACGGGCGTACCGTTCAAATAGTTCAAGGCCTGTTGCAACACAAAATCAACCGGCTTGCCGTCCGCACCATTTAACGGCTTGTACTCAATCGGTTTGTCGTCATCAGCCAGCTTAATGACTTCGCCTTGATTTGCCGTTGCCCTTGCGTTCAATGCCAATCCGGCCAAGCTGGCGCGGTTTTTGGCATCGGCAATATTCGCACTCGATTTCGCGGAGCCTTTAAGTTTATCCAGATCGGCTGGTGTCAGCGCTGACGCTGGCGCTCCCGCTTTCCGCTTTGCGTCTTCCGCCGCTTTGCGTTCTTCGTCGCTCGACAAATGATGCTCCAGATCTGATTCATACATCGACAACCGCTGCAAACCATCATCGACAATCATGTCAGGCGTGATGCCTTTGGCTTGAATCGCGCGACCATTAGGCGTGAGGTAGCGCGCAGTGGTGAGCTTGATCGCAGTGTCCTTGGTCAGCGGCAAAATTGTTTGCACCGAGCCCTTACCGAATGAACGAGTGCCGATGATGGTCGCCCGCTTATGGTCTTGCAAGGCGCCGGCAACAATTTCCGAAGCCGATGCTGAGCCATTGTTGACCAACACGACCAATGGTACATTTTTAGTAGCCGGGTTTAGTTTTGCAATCGGGTCTTCACGTTTCGAGCCGCGCACGTAGTCTTCTTTGCGAGCGCTGAAGCGGAGTTTGGCGTCTTCAACCCGGCCTTCGGTGTAAACCACCAGCGCATCTTTAGGCAAAAAAGCCGCAGACACCGCGACGGAAGCGTGCAGCAATCCGCCCGGATCGTTGCGCAAATCAAGCACCATGCCCTTGAGGCTACCATTGTTTTGTTTGTAGGCTTCGTTGATGTATTTCACCATTTTGTCGGCCGTCGCGTCTTCAAATTGCGCAAGACGAATATAGGCAATACCCGGCTCTATATCGCGGGCACGCACGCTTTGCAACTGAATCTCTGCGCGGCGCACGTTAAACACTAATTCTTTATTTTCGCCTTTGCGCAAAATGGTGATGACGGCTTCGGTGCCAGCTTCGCCGCGCATTTTTTTCACGGCATCGTTCAAATTCAAGCCACGCAAGCTGGTATCGTCGACTTTAATGATGTAGTCACCAGATTTGATACCGGCCTTAAATGCGGGCGTGTCGTCAATCGGCGAAATCACTTTGACCAAGCCGTCTTCCGATCCCACTTCAATACCTAAGCCGCCAAATTTCCCAGTGGTAACTGATTGCATTTCTTTGAACGCATCGGCATCCAAGAAAGCAGAATGTGGGTCCAAGCCGGTCAACATGCCGTTGATGGCTTCTTTAATCAGCCGTTTGTCATCGACTTCTTCGACATAATCACTTTTAATGCGGCCATAAACTTCGGACAGCATCCGGACCTCGTCAATGGGCAAATTGAACGTCGGATTTTGCCGCTCGGCAATCGCCGAAAAATTGAGGCTTAGCGCCACGCCTACCACCGCGCCCAAGCCAATCAGGCCAGCCGCTTTAAGTTTCGATGCCATGGTTTTCATCGCTGGTTTGGTGGCACCCGATTGCTTGTTATCGGATTGCGTTTGCTGGTTATTTTCGTTGTTCATCGTGCGCCTCAACTGTGTCTGATCACGTTATTCAAAAAGTTCCACTGCACTGTCTAAAAATTTGGTTCTTCAGCAATTATCTAAATAGCGCTTTCAATTGCCCTAGGACTGATGCCCTACAACTCCTATTAACAACTTTACGATTAACGCTATGAGAACCTTATTTTCCAACCCACTTTAACGGATCGAACGGTTTTCCGTCATGCCTTAGCTCAAAATATACACCGGATTCGGTTGCGCCACCGGTCGATCCGACAGACGCAATTGCCTCACCACTGGTGACGCTCTCACCGATATTTTTGAGCAGACTTTCGTTGTGTCCGTACAAACTCAAATAACCGTTGCCGTGATCCAAAATGAGCAGATTGCCATAGCCACGCAGCCAGTCTGCAAACACGACGTTGCCATCGGCCACCGCTCTCACCGGCTGGCCAGCCGGTGATTTAATGAATAAACCCTTCCACGTCACGCCACTGTCTTCTCTTGGAGTGCCGAACCGGCTGGCAAGTTCACCACGTGTTGGTAATTTTAATTTGCCTTGCAGTGTCTGGAACGCACGGCCAATAAAACCGGCATCGGCAACCGTCTCGACAGCTGGGCCGGGCTGCCCCAACTGACCTTGCTGACGGGTGCGATCATCTGGAATGCCAAGCTTGGCGCGGTCTTTGGGCTTATCGATTGGTTTTTTGAGCAACGCTTTCGCGAGCTGATCGACCAATCGCGTGAGCCGGTCTTCATCGCGTTTGAGCCGCCCGATTTCTCGGCGATTTTTGGTGATGTCAGTGGCAATGCGATTCAAAACCTTTTGCCGCTGGATGCGTTCGGCTTCAATCGCCGCGCGCGCGGCTATTTGCCCGGCGGCGTTAGCGGCCAGTTCGTCATTCTTCTCCTTGGCGGCGCTTTCTAATTCAGCCAAGTTCGCCAACGTCGTTTTCAGTTTTGCAATCAGTGCGGCCCGGGTTTTGGAAATATAGCCGCCGTATTGCAAATGTCGCTCCACCACCGAAACATCCTGCCCATCCAGCACCAGCCGTAGCTGGTCGGTGTTGCCATGCATATATTGGTGACGAATCATGCGGTCAAGCAAATCTTGTTGCTTGGCAACATCGGCGCGGGTGGTTTGGATGCGTTGTTGCGTGCTGAGCAGCGCCTCAGAAATTTTGCCCTGCTCGCGCCCGAGCTCAACCAAACTGCGATTGACCTCACTAATTGACTTTTCGCTTTCCTTAAGCTGATCCGCAACTTCGATGCGTGTTTCTTCGCTTTTCGATAAATCCTGCTTGAGCTTGTCAATTTTTTCGCGCAGCGCCGCCAAGCGCTTTTTTTCCGTTTCGGCCGCCGCCTTTTGCGAAGTATTGCGGGCCGTACTTTGGGCGATAACGGATACTGCGGCAAACGATACCCAGGCGCCGAACACCAGCACTGGCGCGGCTTTCCATAGACTTTCCCTAGAAAGACGAATATTCACGGAAAAAAGGAAACGCGCCTTTAATCGAGCCGTCATCCGTTCGATCACCTTGGCTATTTTGCCGCCTTGCCCTGCGCGGCAACCGCGGCTTGCGCTTTCGCAATTTCGGCTTGGTCGCCCAAATAATAGCTCCGGATGGGCTTCAAATCATCCGTTAGTTCATAGACCAGCGGTACTGCGGTCGGTATGTTGAGGCCGACAATAGCGTCGTCCGAAGCATCATCCAAATGTTTAATCAGCGCCCGCAAACTGTTACCATGCGCGGCAATAATCACGCTTTTACCCGCCAGCACCTGCGGCGCAATTTCCATTTGCCAATATGGCACAAAACGTGCCACGGTGTCTTTCAAGCATTCGGTACGCGGCAATTCCTCGGCGAGCAAGTGCTGATAGCGTTTGTCACGCGAAGGATGGCGCTCGTCGCTCAGGGCTAACGCTGGCGGCGGCACATCGTATGAACGTCGCCATACATGCACTTGATCTTCGCCATATTTGGCGGCAGTTTCAGTTTTATTGAGCCCCTGCAACGCACCGTAATGCCGTTCGTTAAGCCGCCAATGTTTAACCACTGGAATCCACCGCCTATCGAGCACTTCTTGCGTCAACCACAACGTGCGAATCGCGCGGCTCAACAAGGAGGTGTAGGCCACATCAAAATCAAGCCCTGCCTCGGCCAGGACCTTACCGGCGCGTTTGGCTTCCGCAACCCCCTTATCGGTCAGATCGATATCCACCCAGCCGGTGAAGCGGTTTTCAAGGTTCCATTGGCTTTCGCCGTGGCGCATTAGGACGAGTTTTTTCATATTGTTGGGTTGTGGACTTCGAAAGAAATGGGATAAAAATGGACGATAAACAAAAATCTGCCGCTTGATTATGGACGGTTTGTCCACACGTAGCGAAGATTACGAATCAGCATGCGCCGTTCAAACTGAACAAAATTGAGAAATTGGAGCGTGTGCATCAATTTCTCGGTAAAATATCAGGTTTTGGCGCTAATCAGCTTGCAAATGTAGGGGAGGAGAACATTTTTTGTCTCATCTTTGCTGTTGTTGCTCTGCAAAACTGCGCCCAAGCTGAAACCAAGTTGAACCTAACGCCGCATTTTATAGAATTGTTGATTATCCATGTCTGCATCGTTATCTGATTTTTTGTCGCAAAACCTCATGCTGGTAGCGCTGTTTTTTGTTTCCGGGTCAATGTTGTTGTGGCCGACTTTTGCCAAACTGCTGGGCGCTGGCGGCAAAGAACTCGGCACGCTTGAGACCACCCGGCTCATGAATAGCGGCACAGCTCTTGTGCTCGATATTCGCGACAACGCCGAATTCAACAACGGCCGCATTCCGAAATCGAAAAACATTCCGCTCGCTGAAATTGCCAGCCGCCACGCCGAAATTTCAAAATTCAAAGACAAGCCCGTCATCGTCACTTGCGGCGCGAACAACCGTTCGCCAGCGGCGATCCGCGCCCTGAAAGCCAACGGGTTCACCGATGTATATTCGCTACAAGGCGGCTTTAGCGCTTGGCAACAGGCAAGCCTACCCGTCGAAAAATAACAACCATCTAATGTTTCGGTAGCGAATATCGCCATGTCAAAAGTCACCATGTATTCCACCGCAGTTTGCCCGTTTTGCATCAACGCCGAGCGCTTGTTGAAATCCAAGGGCGTTGCCGAAATTAACAAAATCAGGATCGATCTCGATCCTGCAAAACGTGACGAAATGATGGAAAAAACCGGCCGCCGCACCGTGCCGCAAATTTACATCGGCGAGCAACATATTGGTGGCTTTGATGATCTTGCTGCGCTGGACCGCGCAGGCGGGCTCGTGCCTTTGTTGACGCAATAGTTGGCGCGCCCGTACCGCGCAAAAGAAATTTTTGCTTATTTTTAATACCGCTTTAGTTCTATCAGCACCGTTTTAAACAACGTTATATTTTAAAGGGAAATTTGAAATGACCGATACAGCAACGCCGGCAGCCACGCCAGCAGACCAAGCCACTGACAACCAACCGACCTACGCGATCGAAAAAATCTACGTTAAAGATTTGTCGCTCGAAGTGCCAAATGCGCCGCAGATCTTCCTAGAGCGTGAAGCGCCGCAGGTTGATGTCCAACTGCACCACACTTCAAAAAACGTTAGCGATGGTATTTATCAAACCGAATTAACCGTGACGGTGACTGCCAAAGTCGGCGACAAAACGATGTTTTTAGTGGAATGTTGCCAAGCCGGTATTTTTGCGATCCGCAATGTGCCCAACCAAGACATGGAGCCTATTTTGGGCATCGGCAATCCGAACATTTTGTATCCCTATGCGCGCGAAACAATCTCCGATGCGATCGTCCGCGCTGGTTTCCCACCTGTGTTGCTGAACCCGGTTAACTTCGAGGCCTTGTTCCAAGCGCAAAAAGAGCAAGAAGCCCAGCAAGCCGCCGCCGCACCCGTTACGACGCACTAAGCACCATTTGGTGAATTTGATGAACACCAGCAAAACCAGCAGCGCAATCATCAACCGGAGCATCAAGAACCGCAAAAACACCGTCCACTATTGGACGGTGTTTTTGGTGGTGTCGGCCGCGACAGTTGGATCAGCTCAATCTCCAGCCCCAACACCCAAACCAGCGCAGTCTCCAGTCGCCGCTCTTGCGACCAGCCTGCAAGCCGCGCCGTTGTTCATCTCCATCGGCGATAAGCCTGCCATCGTCTTTGATGCCCCATCGGTCAAAGCGGCAAAGACCTTTATTCTGATGCGTCAGCAGCCGGTCGAAGTGCTGGTGAAGCTCGATAAATGGATCAAGATTCGTGATGCCGACAATACCGTCGGTTGGGTTGAGGGTAACGCAGTTGAACCCAAACGTCGTGCGCAAGTGAGTGCGCCACTCGCTGATATCCGAACCATGCCAAACCTCGCATCTAGCCTTGTATTTGAGGCGCAACGCGCGGTAATCTTAGATGTGACCGGCGCGACCATCGACGGCTGGGTGCCAGTACGTCACCGCGATGGGCAGCAAGGTTTTGTACGCAAAAGCCAAGTGTGGGGCGAGTAGATTGCGCCATGATTTTATAGCGCCGTCACTACCGACACAGGCATGAAGATTGCCGTGCTCGGTGCGGGCGCATGGGGTACGGCATTGGCTGTTTCATTTTCGGCCCAACATGAAGTCAGATTGTGGGGACGCAATCGCGAGCAACTCCTCGCCGCCGCCAGCACCCGCACCAACGCCTCGGCCTTGCCCGGCATTACGCTGCCGCAAGCGCTATACATCGTCACTGAATTGAACGAGGCGCTCGCCAATGCTGATTTAGCGCTCATTGCCACGACCACCGCAGGATTGGCTACCGTGGCGCAGGACGTCCACCAATTGCAACCTGCCATACCGATTATCTGGGCATGCAAAGGCTTCGACAAAACAAGCGGCGAATTGCCGCATGAGGTTGTTGGCCGCTTACTCGACGCCCCCAACAGGGCTTGGACTGCGTCGGTATCCAAACCCAACTACGGTGTGCTGTCTGGCCCCAGTTTCGCGATGGAAGTCGCAAAAGGCCTGCCGACCGCGCTCACGCTGGCGGCCAACGATTTCGCGTTTGCACAAAAAACAGCCGCCGCACTCAACAGCCAATCGGTGCGCGTCTATTCAAACGCAGATCTGATCGGTGTCGAACTCGGCGGCGCATTGAAAAACGTCATGGCAATCGCAGCGGGCATTGGCGATGGCATGCAGCTCGGCATGAATGCCCGCGCGGCACTGATTACGCGCGGCTTGGCTGAAATGATGCGCTTGGGCGTAGCCATGGGTGGCCGGGCAGAAACATTCATGGGACTAACTGGCTTAGGCGATTTAGTGTTGACCGCGACCGGCAGCCTTTCGCGCAACCGCACCGTCGGCATCGCACTCGCGGAAGGAAAATCGCTTGCACAGGTTTTGCAAACGCTGGGGCATGTGGCCGAAGGCGTGAATTCGGCGCAGGTCGCCCGTGGCCTCGCCAAAAAATTCAGTGTGCAAATGCCGATCACCGAAGCCGTTTATGCAGTCCTGTTTGAGCGCGCAGATGCCAAGGCCGCGCTTAAACAACTACTGGCACGTGAAACCAAAGCGGAATAATGCGCGGCGTCGGTTCAAAAACACTACAATCCGTTTCATCGGTTCTACGCATTCGATTCCATTCATCTGTTTGTTATCCAATTTATCCCCCTTTTCTACACATCTACTCGGAGAACATCCATGCCTGAAAAGCCTGCTGCCGCGCCAAAATTTGCCACGAAATCCTCTGCAAAAGCGACTTCCTCCCAAAAGAAAATTGCATCCAGAAAGCCCGCCACCAAACGGAGTGCCGAGCAACGGATTGAAAACGCGGCAGCAGTATTGGCCACTATTTCGGCTTCGCAAAAGGCGGAAGTGTTGATTGAAGCGTTGCCGTATATCCAGCGTTTTTGGGATAAAAATATTGTGGTGAAATACGGCGGCAACGCGATGACTGATATCGCGCTACAGGAAGATTTTGCAGAGGACATCACGCTTTTAAAGTTGATTGGCATGAACCCGGTCGTCGTCCATGGCGGCGGACCGCAGATCAATAGCCTGCTCTCCAAGATCGGCAAGCAAGGCGAGTTTGTGCAAGGCATGCGCGTGACCGATGACGAGACCTTGGATGTGGTGGAGATGGTACTCGGCGGCTTGGTTAATCAGGAAATTGTGACCCTCATCAACAAAGCCGGTGGCAAGGCTGTTGGCTTGACCGGCAAGGATGGCAATTTCATCCACGCCCGCAAAATGACGATCGCGTCTAAAGATGATAAACGCAAAAAAATCGACATCGGCTTGGTTGGCGAAGTGGTAAAAATTGATACCGCGATTATTGATCTGCTCGATACCGAGGATTTTATTCCCGTGATCGCGCCGCTTGGGGTGGACGAAAACGGCACCGCCTACAACATCAACGCCGATGTGGTTGCAGGTAAAATCGCGATTGCACTACAAGCCGAAAAGCTGATCTTGTTGACCAACACCAAAGGCGTGCTCGACAAACAAGGCAATATTTTGACCGGCCTAACCGCGACAATGGTCAACGCGTTGATCGCAGATGGCACCATTTCCGGCGGCATGATGCCAAAGGTCGACTGCGCGCTGGATGCTGTCAAAAACGGCGTAAAGACGGCCCATATTATCGACGGGCGCGTGGCGCATGCGCTGCTTCTGGAAGTATTGACCTCGGAAGGCGTCGGTACCCTGATTCGTGGCGCATCGGCCAATAGAGCCCCGGCGCGCGGTTCGCGATAACGTTACATTCCAGTACTGTAGCCGCGCTTTAGAATGGGCGCGCGCTTCCGGTGCGAGCTCAGGCTTTGTTCTGGGGGAGCAATAGTCAGGAACCCCACTCATCGTGTGTTCACGTTTAAGGCAATGACCGGCGCTTTCGATGATGCTGAATTCATCGGGCACAAGACGAACGTGTTTTCCGGTTTCTTAACGATTTTGTCGGCCGCAGTCTGC
>JANYBL010000024.1 GCA_025360815.1 Burkholderiales bacterium | reverse complement strand
CACATTAGACACAATTGTCGTAACAGGTCGTGCCGATACGTCCGATAAATTCAGCACCAGCGCGATGGGTGCAGGAACCAGCCTCAGCCGCGCGGATTTGGATGCCTTCGCATCCATCCAGCGTAACTTGCAAGACTATGCGCGTATCGATCCGCGTGTTTCACAAACGGACAAAGGCCGTGGCGAATTGTCTGTCGCTGGCCAAAACTCCCGATTCAATAAAATTACTATTGACGGCGTGAATATCAGCGATACCTTCGGCTTGGAAGCGAACGGCCTGCCGACACTAAAGCAGCCTATTTCGATTGATGCGATTCAGTCGGTTCAGGTGAACGTTTCGAACTATGACGTGACGCAAACGGGCTACACCGGCGGTGGTATCAATGCCGTCACCAAATCTGGCACGAATGATTTTAAAGGCAGCCTGAACTACGTCACCCGCGGTGAGAACTATGTCGGGAAGGGTTATACACGCTCAACCAACGCTTACACCTACGCGCCCAAATTTGCTGAAAGAACGACCGGCGCAACGCTCGGTGGCCCGATTATTAAAGACACGTTGTTTTTCTTCTTAGGCTACGAGCAACTAGCCAGCACCCGTGGGGCACCAACCGTTGGACCACTCGGTAGCGGTCTGGCCACTGAAATCGGTATTACCCCAACCGCCATTGCCAACGCCCAAGCGCTTTCGTCGAGCAAATATGGTATTGATATTGGCACCGCTGGCGCATCCAATGGCGAGTTGTCCGTTAAAGACACCTTGGCCAAGCTGGATTGGAATATCAGCGCAAACCATCGTGCCAATGTCCGTTACACCAAAACCGAGCAAGCCGAACCAATTTTCCCGAACTTCTTCCCAACACCGACGACCGCTTTGTCACTGAGCACAAACTGGTACACACAGAAGAAGACGATTGAGACCGTTGTAGGACAATGGTTTGGTGATTGGACGCCGACTTTCTCAACAGAGGCAAAAGTATCGCAACGCGATTATCACAGCGAGCCAAAAAACAACGCCAGCCTTCCGCAGATCACCTTGCAATACACCGGTGCATTGCCGGCTGGTACCGCCACTACCGTACCAACGGGCACACGTAATCTGGTATTCGGTACCGAGCTAAGCCGCCACACCAATATTCTGGATACCAAAACGCTGGATGCATACGTCGGCGCGAACTGGACCTTAGGTGCGCACGAGCTAAAAGCCACCGCGGATTTCCAAGATAACAAAATTTTCAACGCCTTTTTGCAGAACACCAAAGGCACTTATGTGTTCAACTGCCAAAACAGCAGCGCAACTTACACCTACAGCTTCGGGGCCATTAATTGCGGCACGGCGACAGCAGCACAAATCGAGGCGGCTGTACTGGAGAACTACAACCGGGGCCGCCCAATTAGTTACGTGGTCCAAGTTCCAGCTTTGCCGGGCGGCTCTTTGAGCGACGGCATTTCTGCGTTCCATATCAAAAACACGGGCTTCGCCTTGCAAGATACCTGGACGGTTAATCAAAACCTGACGTTAATGTTTGGTGTGCGCGTCGATACGCCGTCCATTCCACAAAACCCAATCCGCAACGCGGCGGCGGCGGCACCGCGCGTTGCCGGCAGTGTGACGACGAACGGTACTGCCGTTACAGTGGTTCGTGAGTCCGGTGGCTTTGGTTTGGATAATACCTCTACCGTTGATGGTGAGAACCTATTCCAGCCACGTTTTGGTTTTAACTACACCTTTGATTCCAAGTTGCCCATGCAAGTACGCGGCGGCGCAGGTCTGTTCCAAGGCGCTGCAGCAAACGTATGGTTGTCCAATGCGTTTTCTAACACGGGTGTAGCAACGCGTGTCGTGGGCTGCGGTACGCAGGGTTTTGCGGCATGTCCGGCGGCGGGCGGCATTTTTAACGCGGATCCGGCTGCGCAAATCACTAACTTCGCTGGTGCGGCACCTGCTGCCAACGTCGACTTTATTGAAAAAGGTCTGGGCCAGCCTTCCGTTTGGAAAGCCAATCTAGCGTTTGAAACTGAGTTGCCATGGTGGGGCGTGGTGGCAAGTGTTGAGTATTTGTACACTAAAACAAATAGTGGTATTTACTACCAACACCTGAACCTGGGTGCGCCAACCTTGAGTGGTAGCGATGGTCGCCAGTTGTATTACAACCCCTTGGCGTTAAATCCAGCGTGCTGGAATCCGAGCGGTACCGCCATTACCACGGGTGCTTGTGCCGTGACCGGTCCACGTACACGTGCCTTGAGTAACTCGTCGTTTGCCAACGTGTTGCAAGCATCGAAAACGAAAGAAGGCGGCGGCAATTTGGTCACAGCTGGTTTGAGTGGTCGCTTCTTGAAAGACTTCGCTTGGTCGATGTCCTACACCTACACCGAAGCCACAGAAGTCAGCAATCTCAGCTCATCGGTGTCTAACTCAAGTTTCAACTCACGCTCAATCTTCAATCCAAACGAGAACGTTGCCGCGAATTCCATTTATTTGGTGAAAGATCGCGTCAACAGCACCTTGAACTGGTCGAAAGCCTTGTTCGGCGGCAACTACAAAACGACTGTTGGCTTCTTTTATGAGGGCCGTTCCGGTAAGCCATATAGCTGGACATTTGCTAATGATGCGAACGGCGATGGTATCTCGGGTAATGATTTGATGTACATCCCGAAAGCGCCGGGCTCTGGTGATGTTGTGTTCCTTGGCGATACGGCAACCGACAAAACCAACGAAAATCGTTTCTGGTCTATCGTTAATAGCGATAAAAATCTGAGCAAAGCAGCTGGTGGTGTGACCAAGCGTAACGAAAGCTTTTCGCCTTGGACCAACAACGTGGATATGCGGATTAGCCAGCAATTGCCAGGTTTCGACAAAGGCCATAAAGCCAGCTTCACCTTTGATCTGTTAAACGTCGGCAATATGTTGAACAAGCGTTGGGGACGAATTGATGAGATCGGCTTTAGCGGTTCCGGTGGCCAGCAACGTGGTTTCGTTAACGTTGTAGGTCGCGATGCACAAGGTCGTTATATTTATAGCGTAAACGCGAAAGCCGATGACTTTGTAACACGCGGCTTGGCTAGCGGTGAGCGCCGCGAATCATTCTGGGCATTGCAAGCAACCTTCAAGTACGAGTTCTAATCCGTTGCAAACCCGATAGTTAGCAGCAACCAAAACGGCCAGTGATTTCACTGGCCGTTTTGATTTTGAATCGTCTGATTCCGACATGCCTATTTTCTGCAATCGCCCCTGTTATTGTTGTGGCATGAGAATCGGACAGCAACCGGCTCGCTTGAAATGAGTCGTTTTTTGTTGTAACAGCACCACAATTCAAGCGCAAACATGCATTATTTTTGGCCCGTTTATAGACCAAGAACGTCCGGCACTGGCAATATTTAAATTGGAACGCATTGAGCCGATTCACTATTTTTCGATGCTGCAGAATATGTCCTGCTCCGGCGCATTTGCCGCAGTCATGAGTGCGTCACATGTAAACGATACAAAGTCCCCAGCGTTGGAAATCGCTTTGCAATTTGCGGGTCAGAATTATTCGTAGTAACACCGATTTTTTTGCCTTTCGCGCAGTTATTTTTTGCGAAATGCGAAATGCAAAATGCAAAATGTATCGGTAACGGAGATGAATCATTTCCAAAGATTGCCATCGAATTATGATTTTATTTTTTATTTTAATCGGGGATACTCACCATGAAAAACAGTTCTAATCGCGTCCGGCTCTCGCACATCGCCGTTTGCATGGTGCTCGCGGTGGTTGCCGCACCGGCAATCGCACAAAACACCACGTCGGCGATCGCTGGCCGTATTACGCTCGTTGACGGCAAGCCTGCAACCGGTGCACAAATCACCATCCTGCACGTTGAATCTGGCTCTGTGAATACCAT
>JANYBL010000016.1 GCA_025360815.1 Burkholderiales bacterium | reverse complement strand
CGGTATCAAGTCAGTTGGAGGCTTACGCCGCCCTGTTTGAATCAACGTGTAAACATAACCGCCGAATCTGTGTATGCGGCATGCTGGGTGCGGAGGTTGAAGGGCTTCCGCTTTTGGTGGCCGAGGAAGTAAAGCGTTTCTTTAAGAAAAATATTGATTGGCTTGTCGGCGCGATCCGCGAGGGGCAAGGAAACGGTACGATCGAAAATATCGGCACGCCTAAATCCCTTGCCGCGATGTTTCTTTGTTCACTTGAAGCTGCGATGGTGGTGGGGCACGGCCTTGCGCAAGACGCAGGCCCGCACAAAATTGCCGCGACGTTGATTGCGGCAATTGTTATCGCCAAGCTTCAGCGGTGAAAGGCGCAATTCTGGATGCAACTGGCCGCGCCACGGCGGTGCGTTATTAATAATGATCAGATCTGCCGCCCTTCCTCGCTATCGCTGTTCGTCTGTATCTTCTCCCTGCGCTTCCTTGGTTTATGCGTCTGCACATCGCATCGGTACCGACCGGTGATGCTCCTTCTGTAGCGCGTAAAGTGCTTGGAGAGCCCTGCCAGTACTAGTGATTGGCTATTCGGTGCATCGGCTATGGCACTGCAAAAATCGCTGCCGAACTTAGCATCTTTCAGCGAATTTTGCGTGGCGCATGCGATAATCCGGCCTTCTCAAACATTGACGAGGCAACATGATTGCTCACTCTTTTCAAGCCTTCCCGGCCCTTCGCGCTTCTTTTCTAGCCGATGAGACCCAAGCGTTGGATTCGCTACTCAACACCGCACGATTCGATGCTGACGCCAATGCGCAAGTGACAAACACCGCGCGATCCTTAGTCGAATCGGTTCGCGCTACACGTCGCGAGGGCAGTGGTGTGAGTGTGGGGATGCAATCTTTCCTGACCCAATACGATCTTTCCACCCAGGAAGGCGTGTTGCTGATGTGTGTGGCAGAGGCGCTACTACGCATTCCCGATGCGGCAACGGCAGACAAGCTTATCAAAGACAAATTTTCGCAGGGTGATTGGGCGAAGCACTTGGGCGCCTCAGATTCAATGCTCGTCAACGCCGGCACTTGGGGCATGATGCTCACCGGAAAATTAGTCTCGGTTGACCCGACCAGTGTAACTGACGTCGGCGGCTGGCTCACGCGCCTGGCGGCGAGGGCAGGCGAGCCGATTGTGCGCTCGTCATTGCGGCAAGGTATGCGTCTCATGGCCGAGCAGTTCGTGATGGGTCGCAATATTGGTGATGCGCTCAAACGGTCGGTGTCGGAAGATCAAAAAAACTATCGCCATTCGTTTGATATGCTCGGTGAAGCGGCCATGACCGCGCACGATGCCGAACGTTATTTTCAATCATACCAAGATGCGATTAAGGCAATTTCTGGTTTTGTGAAGCCTGGTCAATCCGTGTTTGAAGCGCCGGGGATTTCAGTAAAGCTATCCGCACTGCATCCGCGTTACGAACTGGCGCACCGACAGCGGGTCATGACAGAGATGCTGCCAAAAGTGATGAAACTAGCCGAGATGGCGCGGGATGGCGGCATCGGCATGACATTGGATGCGGAAGAAACGGAACGCTTGGAGATTTCGCTGGAACTATTCGCCGCGATTTATAGCGATGCCCGGTTTGCAAATTACGAAGGCTTGGGACTTGCCGTGCAGGCCTACCAAAAGCGGGCCAGCCATGTGATTGACTGGTTGATTGCCTTAGCAGCTGCGCAAACGTCACAGCATGGTCACCCGCGCCGCATCATGACGCGGCTGGTGAAGGGTGCCTATTGGGATACCGAAATTAAGCGTGCGCAAATGCAGGGTTTCCCCGATTATCCGGTGTTCACGCGCAAGGTCAATACCGATGTTTCCTATTTGGCCTGTGCGGCCAAAATGATGTCGCGTCCCGATGTTTTTTATAGCCAATTTGCGACGCACAACGCGCATACGGTTGCCTCGATTTTGCAGCGCAAGACGGCTGAAACCCAGTTTGAATTCCAACGCCTGCATGGCATGGGAATGGAGCTTTATGATGCCGTAAATGCCAGCACTGGCGCGGCTTGCAGAGTGTATGCCCCGGTCGGATCACACGAAGATTTGTTGCCTTATTTAGTGAGGCGTTTGCTGGAGAATGGCGCAAATTCATCGTTCGTAAACCGCATTGCCGACCCGGATGTTTCGATTGATGAAGTGATTGCCGACCCAATTGTAGCCTGTGATAAAAGTACGCAAAAATCGAATCCCAAACTTCCGTTGCCGCCGCAGCTTTTTTCCGCATCAAACATCCCGCGGAAAAATTCGTTGGGCTTTAGTTTTGCCGATGTCGCTGAATTGGAAAAATTGCAGGCGGAAATGGCGCCTGCACTAGCCAAGGTAGATTGGTTGGCGCAACCCCTGATTGCCGGACACGCCATGCGCGGCGCGGCGCTTGAGGTGTGTTGTCCGTCAACATTGCTGCGGATTGGCATCGTCGAAGAAGCGGACGATCAGTTACTTGATTTGGCGCTAAAAATCACGCACGGCTATTCAGCCAAGCCCATGGCCGCCGATGAGCGCGCCGCTGTCTTAGAGCGAACGGCCGATTTACTGGAAGAACGGCGCGGATTTTTCATGGGGTTGATGGCGCGCGAGGCGGGCAAGACGATGCCCGATGCGCTGGGTGAAGTCCGCGAGGCAGCTGATTTTTGTCGCTACTATGCAGCGCTCGCGCGGCGGCATTTTTCGCAGCCAGAGGTGTTGAGCGGCCCCACCGGTGAATCCAATGAATTA
>JANYBL010000111.1 GCA_025360815.1 Burkholderiales bacterium | reverse complement strand
GAACCTGTCAAATTTCCGTAGTGCGCACGGGGGGCAAATCTTACATTTGCTGTACAAACTGCACCGGGTGGGAAAGGTGCCGTCCCTATTGGCTGCGGGCAGGTCGTCGAGGTAAGGTAATATTCATCGCCAACGCTGACGCTTGCAAAAGCAGCCGTCTCGGTTCCCGTGTTGGTCAACGTGAATGTTTGCGAAGCACTGGTTGAATTAAACAAGACATCGCCAAAATTTTAAGCTGTTGGCGACCAAGTGAGCTGAGCATTTGCGGAATCAATAGCAAACGCAAATGACAAAAATGCAAGGACGGTAAGGTATGCGCGGCGCATAAGAACCCTTTTGTGTTTTTAGGATGTGATGCTGCGATGTTTTTTGAGTAACGAGCGCTAATCTACGCTGACCTGCCAAAAATAAACCTGTCAGGTCTGACAGGATTGACAATATTTCAAACAAGTTGTAGCCCGGTTGAGTGTCAACCTGCCTGCAAGGAAATTGCAAGGGAATCATCAGGCGAAAGTTTTCGGCGATTGTTGCCGCCACCAGCATGGTGTTTGATTTGTGGCTGTGTTTTTGTCATCGTGCTCTTGGCTGCTAGACTATTGGCGTTGGCGTGTAATGTGAAAGCGTAGCTATTACATCTTCGCGCCAATATGCCAATGCGCCAATGCGCAAATTACGTTCCCTTCATTTGAGCTAACCCCAAGGACAACCATGTCAATCTCCCTCTACCAAGCCTCCGTCCCAGTTTTTCAACGCTCCCTCACGCAATTGAAATCCATTCTGACCAAAGCAGCTGCGCATGCGGAAGCGAAAAAAATTGATGAAAGCGTATTCTTAAATTCACGTTTGTATCCCGATATGCTGGCGATGGGTCGTCAGGTGCAGATCGCGGCGGATTTCGCCAAAGGCCCGACAGCGCGCCTCGCCGGTGTGGAACTGCCGAAATACGAAGATAGCGAAAAAACATTTGTCGAACTGATCGCCCGTATTGATAAAACGCTGGCGTTTATTGGTACGTTTAAGCCAGAACAAATTGATGGCCAAGAAGAGCGCGACATCACCATCCCGGTCGGTGGAAACCCGATGTCGTTCAAGGGCCAAGCGTATTTGATTCACTTTGGCTTGCCGAATTTTTACTTCCACATGAGCATGGCCTATGCGATTTTGCGCCACAACGGTGTGGAAATTGGTAAGGGCGATTTCTTGGGCGGACGTTAATTCCAGCGACGTAACGTCATTATAAAATTATGAGCACGAGCGCCACTAGCAACGCGAGAGGTAAGCGAGGATTCGCGGCTAACATCCGTCGAATCTTAATTGTGACGGGAATCGTGGTTGTGGCGCTGTACGTTGCGATTTTGGCGCTCGTTTACTGGAAACAAGAAGCGCTGATTTTCCATGCGAAGCCACTGGCTGCAGATTTCCGCTTTACCATGCCAGATATCTTCGAGGTCAACGTGCCGGTTGAGGGCGGGCTGCTGCATGCGCTGCATTTCAAGCAGGCCAATCCAAAGGGTGTGGTGTTTTTCCTCCATGGCAACGGCGGCAACGTCGCCTCGTGGCTCACCAGCGTCGATTTTTATCGCCGCGTGAATTATGATTTATTTATCCTCGATTATCGCGGCTACGGTAAAAGCACGGGGCACATCGAGAGTGAGGCACAGCTGAATAATGATGTGCTGGCAGCCTGGAAGTTCATCACGCCGCAATATGCAGGAAAGAAATTGGTGGTGTTTGGCCGCTCGCTCGGTACTGGGTTAGCGGCGGCGTTATCGACTTCGATTAAGCCGGATTTGACGGTCATGGTCACGCCGTATTTGAGCTTAAAAGCGATGGGGCAGTTACGTTATCCGTGGTTACCGTCCGTCATCAACCGCTATCCGATGCGCAGCGATGAATGGCTGCCGCAAATTAAAAACCCAGTAATGATTTTGGCAGCCGGAGCGGACGAAGTGATTCCCGTTGCACAAGCTGAGTTGCTATCGCGCGTCCGGCTCGGTTCCCAACAAAGCGCTGAATATACCGTCGTCCCTGGTGCGGGGCATAACGATATTCATCAGTTCCCGCTTTATCTGGACACCCTGGCGGCGCGGTTGATTGGCTTATAGCCTAATCGGCAATGGGCTGAAACGCCGCGCCAGTGCTGGGATTTGAGCCTTTAGTTGCTCGCCGATGAACCAGCCGACGCGATGGCTCAGTAATGCGTTAGTCATGCCTCAGCAATGCCATCAATGCCCGCCTGCCGTCTGCACGCCACCTAGCGCATCTACCAAATCTACCAGCAGTTGCTTTAACTCGCCGGTCATTATTGCAAAATCAGCATCCAGTTTTTCGGTTTCATCTTGCGCAGTGGCATCGGCGGCGATGCCTTCTTTGACAATATCAACTAGGTTAATTTTCTTGATCGTAAAATTGTCGGTCAGCACAAACGAAACCCGGTTCGCCCATGTCAGCGCCAAGCGGGTACATTGCTTGCCGCCTTTGATGTGATGCTGAATTTCTTTCGGCTCTAACGCATGGCGCACGAAACGTACGGTGGCTTTTTCGTCCGCCGGTGATTGCAACTCGGTTTCTTGGTCGATCGAGAATCCGTGTGGCGTTTCATCCGCCGCGAGCCAGGCGGTCATCGCCGTGCCCGGTGCCATGGCGACATTCAAGCGCTCTAATGCCAGATCGGTGATCGATTTGCTAATCATCGAGACCACATCATCTGCCTTGCCCGGCGAGCCCGCATCAATAACCAAGCGGCCATTGACGGGATCAATCCAAACGAAGGTATTGCGGCGCACATTGAAGGCACGGGGCAACAGTTCGTCGGTCGTTTGATCCTTGAGTTCACGCAGCTGCTTGCGACCCGGCTTAAAGCCTTGGCGCTGCTCCATGTCAAGCGCACGAACTTTCACCAGTTCTTTGATGACGGATGCAGGAAGCAGTTTTTTCTCGGTGCCAAGGGCAATCAACCACTGACCATTGACGGCATGCACCAGTGCGCCGTTTTCACGCGGCGACGCCCAGCCTTGTGTCTGCAGCTCGTAGCTGCTACAGGAACGGAATGGAGTGCGATTGAGTTGTTCTTCTAGCTGTGCGATGGTGATGTTCCAAGGCGCGGGGAAACGAAAGACTTGCAGGTTTTTGAACCACATGTTGACCTTAAATGAAGCGCGGGGCTGGGCCGATACTGGAAGAACGAAAAGCCCACTATTTTATCGTAGAGCGCGCATTTGTTCTATCGCTAATTTGCGATTATTCGATACGTTGGTCGTGCAACCTGCGCGGCTGAGGAGACTGATGCAGCTGCTGCAACGCGTGCCGCTACCGCAGCCGAAACGGAACCGGATACGTTGCCACACTCGCATTACCGTCTTTGTCATAAGCGACCACACCAAAAATGACGTTGTCTTTAGAGATGCCTTTAACCGTTGCCCGCGTAACATTGCCTACGTCTTGGCTGTGCTGCCAGTAGGCGGCCGTCGTATCGCGCCAGACGATTTTGTAGCCCGCCATATCCGGCTCGCCATTAGCCTTCCAGCGCAACGTTGAATCGTTTTCGAGCGTTAGCGTTTCCATTTGCACTTCTTTTGGTGCAGCAGGTCCGAGCGCCAAGGCGGCGAGTGCGGCCGCATTCACGCGGGTCACGTTGGCTACGTAATCAAAATCGACAAACTCCGGCAAATCGCCCAGCTGCACGCCATTTTCCAGTCGTGGGTTTTGGTGCTGATGGCGGTAATCTTCTACCGGCTCGGTCAATCTTACGGCCGCATAGCCTGCTTCCAAAAACGGAGTGTGATCACCACCACGCAGGTAGCGGTCGCGGCGATAAATCATATCTACTGTCATGTTCGGAATGTTGCGCTCGGCTGCCTCTTTGATAAACCTTGCCAATTGCCGGGTCGGAAAATCATTCTCGCCGCCACTGCGCATGATGGTGAGCGTGTCGTCCGACATTTCTTTTGAAGGGAACACACCCTCGGCAAACAAACGCACCCGGTTTTTGATTACGGTGCCGTCGGGTGATTTGCTGTTGCCGATAATATCGTTGGTGATCATACCGGCAACATTTAGACCTTTTGCCTTCGCTGCCTTCGCCCAAAAACTCGCACCAATCAAGCCCTGTTCTTCACCGGCCACGGTCATAAAAACAAGCGTGGCATCGAATTGATATTGCGACATCACACAGGCTAGCTCAATCACGGCCGCCGTCCCGGAGGCATCGTCGTTGGCACCGGGCGCGGTCGTTTCGCCATCGACGGGGCTAGACGGCATGGAGTCATAATGCCCTGATACAACATAGAGCCGATCCACACTCGCCGCCTGGGTGCCTGGCAGCGTTGCGACCACGTTTACCAATTGTGTCGGCTGCGGAATGCGCACCGCCTGCTGCGCGATATGTTCATCAAACTCGACCTTCATGCGGCTGCCGTTGGCACCGTTTGCCTTTGCACAACTCTCCAATTCGGATTTGATCCAACGCCGGGCAGCGCCGATGCCGCGTGTTTCGCTTTTCTGGTCGGAGAGTGTATTGCGTGTTTCAAAACTGACTAGTTTGCGGATATTTTTCTCAATCCGCTGAGCGGAAATTTTGCTGGCGATATCGGAAATCAGCGCCGCAGATTTGCCTGATGTTTGCGCGACAGACATTTCTGAGAACGCCATTGCCGCAACGGCAGCCGCAAGCGAGAAGGCTTTTATGGTCTTCGTGGTACTCATATTTCTTCCTAGCGTAAATGTTGAATCTGAATCCAGCATAACCGACCACGCGTCTATCGGGGGCGCTGCATGTCAATGACTTTCACCCGCACCTTGCGCGATTTGCCATCCCGCTCAATCGATAATTCGGCGGTATTATCGATCCCGACCCGATCGAGTTCGGCCACAAATGTGGAAAGCGTTTCAACCGTGCGGCCGTTCACACCGACGATAACATCGCCCAAACTTTGGGTGCGGCGGTTATAGCCCACAAGGCCCGATTCTGCGGCGGGCGTGCGGGGGGCGATACTATCGATAACAACGCCACGGATGCCGTTTTGCGAAACAATGAACGGGTTGATCGCGACGATACCGATGCCGGGGCTGGCGGCGCGGCCACGCGCAATCAATTGCGGCACGATGCGGTTTACCAGATCAACCGGAATCGAAAAGCCGACACCAGCTGAGCTGCCGCTGGACGAGCGAATCGCGGTATTTACGCCAATCAAACGTCCCGCGCTATCAATCAGCGGGCCACCAGAATTGCCCGGGTTGATCGCCGCGTCGGTTTGAATCGCACCGGCGATCTCGGCATATTCAGTGGTGGGTAAATGCCGATCCAACGCGGAAACGATGCCGGTCGTCATGGTGCGGGAGAGACCAAAAGGATTGCCGATCGCGATCACCATTTGGCCGATTTTCAAATCACGGGAACTACCGAGCGGCAGCGGCTTTAAATTGGCAGGCACTTCGCGGAGTTTGACGACGGCCAAATCATACTCGGGCGCCGTGCCAATCACTTCAGCACCGATGGCCTTTTTGCCTGAATCTAACTGAACCAACACTTTTTGCGCGCCGCGCACCACGTGGAAATTGGTTACGACATGGCCGGCACTATCCCAGACGAAACCCGAGCCCGCTCCTTGCGATACGCCAACTTGTTCGCCAAAGAATCCCTGGCGAACCAGATTCTCGGTTGTGATATAGGCCACCGACGGGGCTGCATTTTCAAACAACGCAACCAGGCTGCGCTCGTTTTCCAACAATGCGCCGCGCGCGGTGATTGTGCGCGGCTCGACGGCGCGCACATCGCCAGGTTTCTCACCGCCACGTTGCGCAACGGCATCCGGGATAAAAAACGACAGCGCTAAAATTGAAGCGGCGACACCGACCGCAACTCGTGAACACGACGCCTCAAACAGGTTTTTTTGCGCCGATCGGCGGCAGGGAAAATTTGATTTCATAGCCGAAATTTTAACCAACTTCACAACCATTCGGCAATAATCAGAACAAGTGGCAAACTCGCCTATCGGCGGTCTTTCACGGCCGGAAATGGCTGAAACGCCGCTCCAGCGCTTGTGTTTGCTATTTTTGCTTCTGTTTCTGTTTCTATTTCTATTTCTATTTTGCCCGCTGCCAGTTCGGCATTCACGCTAAACACTTCGCCAATACAAAGCACCGCTGGACCTTTAAGCTTGAGCGATGAGGCGGACAGCCCTGCCAGTGTGGTGAATATTTTTTGCTCATCGGGCAAGCTTGCGTTCTCAACGATAGCGATCGGCGTATTGGCGGATTTGCCATGCGCAATCAGGGTTGCGGCAATTTGCGCCGCTTGACCGACTGCCATATAAAGCACTGTCGTATCGGCGGCGGCTGCACTGGTTGCCCAATCGCTCGCCCCCTCATTGGGGCCGATGCGTGGTGTGGCAAAGGTAACGCTGCGGGCAACCCCTCGCTGGGTGAGGGAGATGCCTAGCTTCGCACTGGCGGCGAGTGCCGCCGTGATGCCGGGAACGATTTCATAGTGAATGCCAGCGGCGAATAATGCATCAATTTCTTCTTGCGCACGGCCAAATAACATTGGATCGCCGCCCTTCAGGCGCACCACCGTTTGGTAACGCGATGCGGCTTCAACCAAGCTGCGGTTGATAAATCGCTGATCGGTGGAAACTTGCCCGGCGCGTTTACCGACCGCGATTTTTTTGGCGTTGACAGCCAGCGCAACAGTTTCGGCATGCACCAGCGCATCGTAGAAAACAATATCGGCGCGTTCGAGCAAGCGAGCCGCACGCAACGTCAATAAATCCGGCGCGCCGGGCCCGGCCCCAACCAGATAAACGGTCGATGAAATTAAATTAGACATCACTTGTTTCTGCCAAAATCGTGCCCGCCGCCACCGTTGCATTGGTTGCTTCATCGAGCAAGATAAAACTCCCGCCGACATGGTTTTCCCAATACGCATCGACCATGATTGGCTTGGCAACGGCAATGGATAACTCGCCGATATCGTTCGTGTTAAGTGTAGTAACTGTCTCTGGTTTGAGTGTCAGAATATCGTAGCGTGAATTCACGCTGACGATTTTTGCTGCCACGGTGCGGGTGCCGTGCTTGAGCAAATATTTGCGCTGCAACGATAACGGCTCGTTACCCAGCCAGCAAACGTTGCCGCGAAATTTGTCTGAACTTTGAATCACACGCGGCGGTTTGAAGCGCGCGGCAATCACATCACCGCGTGAAATATCAATCTGCCGATCTAGTGTAAGCGTCACGGAATCTTGTGAGTCTGCCGATTCAGCATTACCTTCAAGGGTAATAATTTCTGCAATTTTTGCGGTCTCACCTGTCGGCAATACGACGACTTGGTCGCCTACATGAACGCTGCCCGATTCGACGCGACCCAAATAGCCACGGCTATCTTGGTTTGCACCAAAGCGAACACGTGATACGAGTTGAACTGGAAAACGAAACGCAGAAGATGTTGTTTTTTTCACACGAACTGTTTCTAAAAATTCCAACAATGTTGGGCCAACATACCAAGACATATTGTTGGCCGCATCCACTGTTTTACTCACGACGTTATCGCCAACTAGCGCCGAAACAGGAATGAAAGAAATTTCACGAACGCCCAGTTCGCGGGCGATGGCAGCAAACTCAGTTTTTATTTTTTGAAATACGTCTTTTTGGTAGCCAACCAAATCCATTTTGTTGACAGCCACCAGCACATGCGGTAGGTCGAGTAGCACCGCCAACGCGGCATGGCGGCGCGATTGCGAAAGGATTCCCTTTGCGGCATCAATCAACACAATGGCCACATCCGCGGTCGATGCACCCGTCACCATGTTACGGGTATATTGCTCGTGGCCGGGTGTATCGGCAATGATAAAACGGCGAGATGGCGTTGCAAAATAACGGTATGCGACGTCAATCGTGATGCCTTGCTCACGCTCCGCACTCAGGCCATCGGTGAGCAATGATAAGTCCAAACCTTCTTGCCCGCGCTTGCTGGTGGTGCGGGCGATGGCAGCGATTTGATCCTCTAGAATTGATTTCGAGTCGTACAACAAACGGCCGATTAATGTGGATTTTCCGTCATCGACTGAACCTGCGGTCGAGAAACGAAGCGTGTCGATGGTGGCTTCAGAAATAGTTGTCATTGGGTTTTGCTTTTCACGGTTTGGGTTTTATGTTCACCTGTTATAAATTGTCTGGCTGCGTCAGCGCTTTATGAGCGACAAAGCCGGACAAAAATAGGTTTGCACTTTCGTCCGAACAATTAAAAATACCCTTCTTTTTTACGCTGTTCCATCGAGGCATCCGAGGTCTGATCGTCGAGTCTGGTCGCGCCGCGTTCCGTTAACCGCGAGAGCAAGGTCTCTTCGATGATCTCATCTACCGTCGATGCATGGGATGCGACAGGTGCGGTGCATGTAATATCGCCCACGGTCCGGAATCGCACCGACCTAGTGACTATTGCTTCGCCCGTCTTCGCCGGTGTAAGCGCAGTGACAGGCACGAGCATGTCTTTGCGCTCGACGACTTCGCGTAGGTGTGAAAAGTAGATTGATGGCACTTCCAAATTTTCATGGGCAATGTATTGCCAGATATCGAGCTCGGTCCAATTAGAGAGCGGGAATACGCGCACATGCTCGCCGGGATGGATGCGGAGATTGTAAAGGCTCCACAATTCAGGCCGTTGATTCTTCGGGTCCCATTGGCCCCACTCATCGCGGTGCGAAATAATGCGCTCTTTGGCGCGCGCTTTCTCTTCATCGCGGCGGGCGCCACCAAATAGTGCATCGAATTCAAATTCTTTGATCGCGCCGAGCAAGGTCGTGGTCTGATGCACATTGCGGCTCTCATCGGGTTTGCGTAACACGACCCGGCCAGCGCGAATGTCTTCGCCAACCGAACGTACAATCAATTTCTCGTTTAACGCAGCCACCTTTTTGTCGCGGAACTGGATGACTTCAGGAAAATTATGCTCGGTATCAATATGCAACAACGGGAACGGAAAGCGATCCGGGCGGAATGCTTTCTCGGCAATCCGCAACATCACGATCGAATCCTTGCCGCCCGAAAACAGCAGCGCAGGATTTCGCGTCTCCGCAACCGTTTCGCGCATGATATGAATCGCCTCGGATTCTAGCCAACGCAAATGTTTACTCAATGCTGGTCGCGCACCAACTTGCTCTGAATGCGCTGTTCCCGCGGCATCTAATTTTTTCTTGTTCAAGCTAAACCCTGCTGGAATGATGGAATCAATGAAGCTCATCGTTAAACCTTCGCTTCTACGTTAACCATTTTAGTCGGAGTGGACGGGTATTTCTGATATTTCACGATTGCCGAAAAGTCTGCTGATCTCGCCGGACCGGCGGTTTTGGCCACATGTAATCCACATTCTTTTTGATCGGCTTTCGATTCCCACCACCAGCGTCCGGCACGGGCATCTTCGCCGGGCTTCACCGCGCGAGTGCAGGGCTCACAACCGATACTCGGGTAGCCACGATCATGCAGCGCATTGTAGGGCACATCGTTGGCGCGGATGTAAGCCCAAACATCTTCATTTGTCCAATCAAAGAGTGGATTGAATTTTGTGAGTTGATGGGTGGAATCGAATTCAGATTCACCCAAATCGGCACGCGATGGCGCTTGCTCGCGGCGCAGCCCGGTCAGCCAGGCGCCTTTGCCCGCCAACGCACGGGCTAGCGGCTCAACTTTACGGATATGGCAGCAGGATTTACGGTTCTCAACGCTTTCGTAAAAGCCATTTATGCCATTGCGTTCAACATAACCCTCAACTGCCGCTTGATCGGGCGTGAATGCGGTAACGACAATGCCGTACTTTGCCTGCGCACGATGGATGAGATCGGGTGTTTCTGATGGCAAGCGCCCCGTATCCAAGGTAAACACGCTGATGCCGTTGGCATGGCGCGCAATCGCATCCAGCAATACCATATCCTCCGCGCCAAAACTCGACGCGAACGCAGCGGGCGCATTGGCCGTATAAGTGCATTCAATCTTGGCGAGTAAAGCTCTGAGTGCGGTGATTTTTTCGTCGAGTTTAATGCTTTCCGTATTGCCCATCCTTTCCGTATTGCCCATCATCATTACACCTCGGCAAACAATGCAGTACGGCGGCGGAACAACGGTATTGGGTCAATTGTTGATGCTTGGTATGTCTCTGAGAAATCTTTCAAGGCATTTAACGCGTCGGCAATATCTTTGTCAGCGCGAACCGCAAACGCGTTGAATCCCACCCGCTGCAAGTAGAACAATTGATCGCGCAGCACGTCGCCAATCGCGCGCAACTCGCCTTTAAAGCTGTAACGCGACCGCAATAGCGTCGCCGCCGAATAACCACGGCCATCGGTGAACTTGGGGAAGTTGATTGCAATCAGTGGAATGGTTGCAATCGAATCTGCGAATACCGATACGTCATCGCTGCCGTCCAGCCAAACGCCAACCGGCGCTTGGCGCGCAGTCAAGGCATTTAGCGAGTCTGAGGGCAACAAGCGTGCACTCAACCAAAGTTTAAGCGGGACAATAATTTTGCCCGTAGCTGGGACATCACCATCAGTTGGGACGAGCGTCCAATCATCATCAACAAGCTCGCCGTCGCGGATAATTTTAAAATTAGACATTAGCAACCTCGGCTTCAGCATGCCCGGACGGCTTGGCGGCATTTTTGGCCGCGTCTTTGTCTACATTTCTGTCATACACACTCGCCTTAAACGGATCGAGGCCGACACGCTTGGCAGTGTCTAAAAAAAGCTCGTCTTGGTGGCGCAGAGATACATAGGTTTTGATGAGCTTTTCGACCACATCAGCCATCTCGTCCTGCGCAAACGATGGTCCGATCACCTTGCCCAGCGCAGCATCATTTTTGCCATTAAAACCTTGGTTACCGCCGATGGTCACTTGATAGAACTCAGCGCCATGTTTATCGACCCCCAAAATACCGATATGCCCGACATGATGATGGCCGCAGGCATTCATGCAACCGGAAATATTGATGGCCAGATCGCCGATATCAAACAGGTAATCGAGATCATCAAACCGGCGCTGGATAGCCTCTGCAATTGGGATCGACTTTGCATTGGCAAGCGAACAAAAATCGCCGCCCGGGCACGAGATGATGTCTGTCAAAAGTCCAATATTCGGCGTGGCAAACCCAAGGTTTTTTGCACGCTGCCAAACCGCAAATAAATCGTGTTTTTTTACATCTGCCAAAATCAGATTTTGTTCATGCGACACACGTATTTCGCCAAAACTAAATGTATCTGCGAGATCAGCAACCGCATCCAGCTGTGTATCGGTCGCATCTCCGGGCGCTACACCGGTTTTTTTCAACGATAGCGTAACGGCCGCATAGCCAGATTTTTTATGCCCAAACACATTGCGCTCTACCCAACGCGCGAACGCTTTACTCTCCAGCAGATGATGCTCGAAGTCTGCATCCACGGCAGGCAATGATTCATAAGCGGGATCGACAAAATGCTCGGCAACGCGATCAATCTCAGCTTGGGTAAGCGTTGACGGTCCATCTTTTAGATGCGCCCATTCAGCTTCAACCTCAGCGCGAAACTTTTCAAGACCGAGCTCTTTCACCAAAATTTTGATCCGCGCTTTGTACATATTATCGCGGCGGCCAAAGCGGTTATAGACGCGTAAAATTGCATCAAGGTAAGTGAATAAATGCTGCTTCGGCAATGATTCATGGATCACATGTCCCAATATCGGCGTGCGTCCCAGCCCGCCGCCGACCAAAATGCGAAATGCGACTTCACCGGAATCGTCTTTAACGGTGTGGATACCAATATCGTGAAATAGCGTGCCCGCGCGGTCCTCAGTGGCACCATTGATGGCGATCTTAAATTTGCGCGGTAAATACGCGAACTCGGGATGAAAAGTCGACCATTGGCGAATCAGCTCCGCATAGGGACGCGGGTCGATCAACTCATCGTGCGCAACACCCGCGAATTGATCCGATGTCGTGTTGCGAATACAGTTCCCCGAAGTTTGGATGGCGTGCATTTCCACTGTCGCCAAATCAGCCAAGATATCCGGCACATTTTTTAGTTCCGGCCAATTATATTGAATGTTCTGCCGCGTCGTGAAATGACCATAGCCGCGATCATACTTGCGGGCGATATGCGCCAACATGCGGACCTGCTTGCTCGATAACTGGCCATAAGGAATCGCCACCCGCAGCATCGGCGCATGCTTTTGGACATAGAGGCCGTTTTGCAAGCGCAGTGGGCGGAATTCCTCCTCCGACAATTGCCCGGCGAGGAATCGCTCGGTTTGGCCGCGAAATTGCGCCACGCGTTCATCAACAATTTTCTGGTCTATTGCATCGTACTTATACATGACTAACGCCTAACTTCTATTGTATGAAAACAAGCTTGCCGCCGATAATCAGCAGCAAAAAAACCAGCGCGTGACGGATAAAAAATTCAGGTAATTTACTGGCCAGTAAACTGCCGATCGCCACGCCCGGTAGGGAGCCTAAGAGCAGCGAACCCAAGAGCGTCCAGTCCACATGGCCCAACGACGCGTGGCCAAGGCCGGCAATCAGCGTCAACGGTACAGCATGGGCAATATCGGTTCCCACCACCCGCGCCATTGGCAGCTTCGGGTAGAGCAAAATCAGTGCTGTTACGCCCACCGCGCCAGCGCCGACGGAGGAGAGTGACACGGCTACGCCAATGAATGCACCCAGCAATACTGTTGCCAGCGGCTTGCGATGAGCCGATATTGGCTCTGGGCGGGCGTTTGCAGCCCATTTTTGCAACGATTTTCGGAAAATTAGCGCCAATGCGGTTAGCAACAGCATAACGCCGAGCGAAAACGAAAATATGCCTGAGAACCCGGCGGCTCGACTCGCGCCGGCAACAGCAGCCGATTTTTGATTGGCGAGAAACAGTACCACCAGCAGGCTCGCCGGGACGCTACCAGCGGCCAACCAACCGACAATTTTCCAGTCAATCGTCTTTTTGATCCCATGTACGGCGACACCGCCTGCCTTGGTGATCGCGGCGTATAGTAAATCGGTTCCAACAGCGGTGGCAGGTGAGATCCCAAACAGCAGCACCAACAGGGGCGTCATGAGCGAACCGCCGCCGACGCCCGTCAGCCCGACGACAATGCCCACTCCCAACCCTGCCAATGTGTACACGAAATCCACGCACTACCTCTCGTTATTAATAACTGAACCAAATGATAGGGACAACCATATAGATTGAAAAGGAATAATAAGTTAATATTAAATAACCAAATTGCATATAGAAACATTTTCACGAAACGAAATCACCATGACTCTTCAACAACTACGCTATTTGTGCGAAGTCGCGCGTCGCAATCTGTCTGTATCCGCTGCGGCAGCAGCGTTGCATACCTCCCAGCCGGGTATCAGCAAACAAATTTTGGCGCTTGAGGATGAGCTTGCCGTGCAGGTTTTTGTGCGACGCGGCAGGCGCCTCACCGAGATCACACCGGCAGGCAAACGCCTCGTTGTGATGGCCGAGGCCGTACTGGCAAATGCCGGTAATTTAAAACGTGCCGCGCGCGATTTGCAGGATGAAAATGCGGGTGAGATGGTGATCGCCACCACGCACACGCAGGCCCGGTACTTGTTGCCGAAAGTGATCCCGATTTTTTTGAAGCAATTCCCGAAAGTGACGCTGTTTATCCACCAGGGAAACCCGATGCAAGTAGCGGCTGAGGTCGCCTCTGGCCGCGCCGATATTGGCATTGCGACGGAGTACCTGGACGAGGTGTCCGAGCTTACGACGTTGCCACTGTATGCTTGGAACCGTGTTGTCGTGGCGCAAAAAGGGCATCCCATTTTGACCAAGCGCAAGCTGACGCTGGCCGATATTGCAACCTATCCCTTGGTCTCCTACGACATCTCGATGACGGGGCGGGGCGCGGTAAATCGCGCATTTGCCGCGCAGAACATCACCCCAACATTTGTTTTGTCCGCGATGGATTCGGACGTGATAAAGACTTATGTGGAGCTCGGTATTGGCATCGGCTTGCTGGCGGAAATGGCGTACGACTCGAAGCAGGACTTGGCCTTGGGCGTCATTTCGGCCAAACATTTGTTTGCGGAGAGCGTCACCAAATTGGCGCTAAAGCGCGGTGCATTTTTGCGCGGATATACCTATGAATTGATCGAATTGCTCTCGCCAAAGTTAACGCGCCTTGAAGTTGATGCGGTGCTGGATGCCAACGTTGCCCTATAGCGCTGATTAAAAAAACTGATTCAAAAAAACCAATTCAAAAAACTATTTAAAGAAATTCGCCGCAAACCAGGCCCAACCGCCCGCGATTAACACATAGCGAAATAGCTTCCCAATCGCCATCAGCAGCGTACAAAGCCACACATTGAACCGCAGCCAGCCCGCCGCAATGCACAGCGCGTCGCCAATCAGCGGTGTCCAACTGAGCAGCAAAGACCACACGCCGTACCGCTGAACCCAAGCCAGGGCGCGGCTTTCGACCTTATTCGGGAATAGCCGGCCAAGCCAATATGAAGTCAACCCGCCAAGGGTATTGCCGACCGTTGCGACGGCCACGGCGTTCCAAACAGTATCCGGATACTTGGTGATGAGGCCGACCAAGACAATTTCCGAGCTGCCCGGCAAAATAGTTGACGAAATAAACGCCGACGCAAACAGACCCCACAATCCCTGTTCAGGCGAAAACGTGAACATCGTTGTTAGAGCAAAATGTCGGACGGTATAACCGCATTCGCGGCGAGCTCAGGGTACTGCCGGAGTTGTTGGTAATACGGCGTGAAATCAGGTGCGGTGGCTTCAAACAATTCTTTAAAATCTTTAATCACAAAATAGGTTTCTTGGAAGGTATCGATTTTGTATTTAGATTGCATCACGCGCAACAAATCGAAACGAATACGATTCGATTTATCGCTCTCAATGCAGTGGGGCAATTCACCGCCAGACGACAAGATGCCCGCACCGTAAGTGCGCAATCCTTTCGGCGTTTCGATCAAACCGAATTCGACGGTGTACCAATATAGTCGCGCCAAATAATCGAGCGCGTTCAACCCTTTTGCTTTCACGCCACCACGGCCGTAAGCCGCTAAATAATCGGCAAATGTCGGATTGAACAACAGTGGCACATGGCCGAAAAAATCATGAAAAATATCCGGCTCGACAATGTAATCAAACTCGTCCGGGTTGCGCAGCCACACAGTGACCGGAAAACGGCGATTGGCCAGATGATTAAAAAAAACATCATCGGGCAGCAACCCAGGCACCGCCACAATTTGCCAATTGGTAGCTGCTTTCAATTTCGGATTAACGTCGGCAAACTTTGGAATACCCGCGCTGAAATTAAGCGTAGCGAGTGAACCTAAAAATTCATCGCAGGCATAGGCAGGTAGGAGCGCTGACTGCCGTGCGTAGAGACGCCTCCACAAATCATGTTCAGCTGGCGAATACGCAAGCCAGTCCTGATCAACCGTGTAATCGGCGCGGATGTGTTCGTAGTTTCCCCGAAGGGCGTGATCGGTTTGGCCAGCCATTTCATTGTCCGTACTGGACTAATTTTTGCTCAATTGATCCGAAAATCGATTCGCCGTGGTGATCAAACATATCAATACTGACGGTATCGCCAAAGCGCAAAAATTCCGTTTTTGCGCTACCCAGATCCACTTGCTCCACCAATCGCTTTTCCATGATGCAGGAATAGCCGGTGGTGACATCATCGTTGGATACCGTGCCGGAACCGATCAACGTTCCCGCTTTTAATTCGCGGGTTTTGGCCGCGTGGGCGACGAGATCGAATAATGAGAACGTCATATCGTCCGCGGCATTCGGGTTGCCAAACCATTCGCCGCGCACATGCGAAACAAGGCGGAAATCCAGCTTGCCCGCACCTTTTGCGCCACTCCATGCGCCGCCCAGTTCATCGGGCGTTACCGCGACCGGTGACAGCGCGTTCTGGCCTTTACTGTTGACGAAACCAAATCCCTTAGCGAGTTCTGCCGGTATCAATTTGCGATAGGAAATATCGTTGATGAGCACCAGCAGGCGCACCGCTTCGGAGGCTTCCGCAGGCGTAGCGCCCATCTTCACATCGCCGGTGATTACACCCACTTCGCCTTCCAAATCAACACCCCAATCTTCGCTCAGCACCCGAATGTCATCTCGTGCGCCGAGCATTGAGTCCCCGCCGCCTTGATACATGAGCGGATCGTGGTAAAAACTGTCGGGCACTTTATCGTTGCGGGCACGGCGAACCCGCTCCACGTGCGAAAGATAAGCCGAGCCATCCATCCACTGATGTGTTCGCGGAAGCGGTGCGGCAATTTCGCCATCACGTAGCAGAACTTGAAAATCAAATTCAGGACGCTCATTGCCGCATTCCAGACCCTCATAGGCATCGCGCAAAGCGCGTTCTAAATGTTGCCAATTTTCAAGGGCGTGCTGCAAGGTTGGTGCAATGTCTGAAACGCTGGACGCACGTCTCAAATCGCGACTAACGACGAGGAGAGAGCCATCCGGGTTTTGGTTTTTTAGCGAGGCAAATTTCATTTAATTTCTCTCCAATTCTGACGACGCGAATCCACTCCAAGCCGCATCATAATCGGTCTGTAGGGCTGGCGCTTGCATCGCAAATTCGGTCGGCTCAAATACATAGCGGCTTTCAAACATGAAGGCCAACGTGTTGGCGATGTAGTGTGGCTTTAATTCAACGACCGAGGCTATATCGAAGGTTGCCTTGTCGGGGCCATGGGCGGAAAAACTGTTGTGAAGTGATCCGCCGCCGGGAATAAAACCAGTACCGGCCTTTGCGTCGCCGCTTTTTGCATCATATTGGCCGTGGATGAGCCCCATATATTCGCTCATCAGATTGCGATGGAACCAAGGAGGACGGAACGTGTTTTCGGCCACCATCCAGCGCGGCGGGAAGACAACAAAATCGATATTGGCTGTGCCCGCCATTTCAGAAGGCGAGGTTAGTACCGTAAAAATCGACGGATCGGGATGATCAAAGCTCACCGTATTGATGGTGTTGAAATTGGCGAGATCGTATTTATAAGGTGCGTAATTGCCGTGCCATGCGACGACATTGAGTGGTGAGCCGGGCATTTGATAAGACCACAAATTTCCACCAAATTTGGCGACGACTTCAGTCGCCGTTCGGATATCCTCAAACCACGCCACTGGGTATAGAAAATCGCGGGTGTTCGCCAAACCATTCGCGCCGATTGGCCCCAGCTCCGGCAAGCGCAATGGCGCGCCGTAGTTTTCGCAAATATAGCCGCGCACTGGCGAGGCAATTTCCACCCGAAATTTAATGCCGCGCGGCATCACTGCGATCTCACCGGGTTTAATATTTACGATCCCAAATTCTGTTTTTAGCGTCATCTCGCCTTGTTCTGGAACGATGAGCATTTCGCCATCGGCGTTATAAAAACACCGCCTCATGGATTGATTGGCAGCGTAAACATGGATGGCCACACCGTGCTGCAAACGCGCATCACCATTGGTGGCGATGGATATCAAGCCATCAATAAAATCAGTCGGCCTTGTGGGCGCTGGGAGCGGATTCCACCGCAAGCGATTCGGTGTCGCCGGCAACTCAGCGCATGGCGAGGTTCGAATATGCCCAGAGCTGATTTTCTGATAAGCAGTATGTTGTGCCGATGGAAGAAAACGATATTGCCAGGAACGCAAGTTTTCACGACGGGGCGCCGTGAATGCGGTGCCCGAAACTTGCTCAGCGTACAAACCATGCGCTGCGCGCTGTGGCGAATTTTGTCCGTTCGGCAACGCACCGTCCACGGCCTCGGTTGCAAACGTGTTGCCGAAACCGAATTGATATTTTATGGCGTCTGTTTTCATAATTTATTTTACGTAAACAACAGTTCTAGAGCGGCTTTCAAAGCAGAAATGCTTCAAACGCCGCTACTGACAAAGCGTTTTAACGTTACCTTCATATTCTCACAGAACGCCACGGGCGATTTGATCGGCTTCAATCGCTTCAAATAACGCCTTGAAATTACCCTCACCAAAGCCCTCGTTGCCTTTGCGTTGAATCACCTCAAAGAAAATCGGGCCGATCACGGTGTCGGTAAAAATCTGCAACAATTTATCTTCATTCGATTCTTTATCTAGGCCTTCACCATCAATCAAGATTTTATTGCGCTGCAATCGTCCTAAATCTTCGCCGTGATTTTGTACGCGCTTATTCACCAAGGCATAGTATGAATCGGGCGTATCCAAAAATTTCACACCTTTTGTGCGAAGCGCCTCGATCGACTCATAGATGTTGGCGCAGGCGAGTGCAATATGCTGAATACCTTCACCGTTATAGGCATCCAGATATTCCTGAATTTGCGATTTTTTATCGGACGGCTCGTTGATCGGAATACGGATTTTGCCGCATGGGCTGGTCAGCGCACGCGATGTCAACCCGGTTTTTTTGCCTTTGATATCGAAGTAGCGTATCTCACGAAAGTTAAACAGCTTCTCGTAAAACTGCGCCCAAGTATCCATCCGGCCTTCATAGACGTTGTGGGTCAGGTGATCGACATATTGGAGGCCGACACCTTTCGGGTGTTGATCGACGCCCGCAATCGGTTGGAAATCGACATCATAAATTGTGCGCTCGCCGTAGCGGTCAATCAAATAGAGTAGCGAACCGCCAATACCCTGGATTGCGGGAATGTTTAATTCCATCGGGCCGACGGGGCCGTTGTAGGCTTTGGCGCCCAACGCAATCGCGCGTTTGAAAGCGGCCGCGGCATCGTTGACGCGAATGCCGAACGCGCAGGCGGACGGGCCATGTACGCGGGCGAAAGACTGCGCGAAGCTATCGCGCTCGGCGTTGACAATAAAATTGATGTCACCCTGTTTGTATAGCGTGACATTCTTGGAGCGGTGTTTGGCTACCGCTGTGAAACCCATGTTTACAAATAAGCGGCCAAGCGCCACCACATCGGGGGCGGTGTATTCAACAAACTCGAAACCGTCAGTTCCCATGGGGTTTTCAAACAAAATTTTACTCGTATCCATGCTTTCTCCTGCTTCCGCCCGAGGGCACGAAATTGATATTGCGTAAATGACCAGATGTTGGGCTGTCAACGCAGGATTTGGCGTGTTCGTTTTTCTGTTACAACCGAAACCACGGCGCCGCGCGACAGGATTACTGTGCCGCGTTAGAATGAAGCGCTAAACGTGGCAAACGTGGGTAATTTGGGAGCCGCGTCGTTTCACGACGATCCACAAAGCCGAACGGAATCGGCAACGCTGGATTGGTTGCTGGGCGAAATTTTTATTTAATGATGACTGGAGGTGTGCCATGGAACGTAGTTTACGCAATTTCGTAAAACTTTGTGCGGGTGCGGCAACAAGTTTATTTCTGTTGGGTGGGTGCGCAACCACGGGGGCGCCAGAGGTCGAGCCCCTGACACTGGAAAAAATTGTAGCGATGTCGAAAGAAGGCAAGGATGCGCAAGCCATTATTGTCGACATCAAAGCCTCACGAAATGTTTACGATATTCAAGCAAGCCAGTACGCCAAATTGTCCCGCGACGGCGTGCCGGACGCGGTGCTAGATTTTATGCAAGTAGGACAGCTTAAAATGGCCGAACGCATGGGGCGGCGGGAAGCCTACAACGACGCCTGGTTGTTTGGTCGCAGCACCAGCTATGGCGGCGTGTGGTCACCTCGACCCTATGTGGTTTATATGAACGGACGCGCTTATCTGCGTAACTGGTAGCTAGCCATGCTTGGTGGTTCTCGGTGGTGTTTGGTGGCCACGGAGCGCTGGGAGCGCAATGTAGTGAAAAGCCAGGTCAGGTGCAGATGACGATGAGTGGTTGTTTGGATAAGTGCGAAGCTGGTGATGAAGCGATGATCATTAAAGCCGTTGTGTGCCGCCAACATGACGCTGCGGGGTGAACTTCCAAGTAAACGTCCTCAAGAACGTCCAGAGGACCGTCCAGAGGTTAGATGAAGCACTGGATTGCTGTGATAACTCGGAGCAAATCGAGCAAACAGATTGAATCCTTAAAATGAAAAGGGCAGGCGATATTGCCGCCGGCCCTTTTTGTTGGTGCGTCGTTATTGTCGGGCTCGATTGCCCAGGAGAATTGCGCGGTTAACTTGCTGAAAAAATCTATTCAGCAATCGCGCCTTGTGGTGACAGCGTGTTGCATGATTCCTCTATAAAGCCTGAAGAGCCGCGCCCAGTCTGTCTTTCGAGCCATCGACCCGCTCCAAATGTGGATACCGTAAACCGTCAAAATAGGGGATCGATACTGTGCGATAACGGTCGTCGCTTTTAATGAGTAGCTCAATTGCTTTTTTGTCTTTTTGCGCCGCGATAATCGCATTGTTGAGACGTTCTGGCTTGTAGGTGCGCCCGTTGACTGCGAGTAGTGTTGCGCCGGTTGCTATTTTGGCAGCGAAGGCAGGACTACCCCATTCGACGTCACTGATCATTTCCTTTTTGTCGACAGTAATGCCGAGCGAGTAAGCGAAGTCAGCGTTGTTGCGGGCTTTGTTAGCGGCATCAGAAAATTCATTCACCTTGTCGGTGAACACCAATTTCCAGCCGCTGCGGCCGAAGGTGTCGAGCGGGTTATTGCTGGCCTGGCTATCCAGCCTTGAACGCAGGAACCCTGCCCAGTCGAACGGTGCCGCGGCGTTTAGCGCTTTGACAACATCGTCGAATGTATAGGTGATGGTCGCGTAGCCACTCTGTGCTTTATTTTGCGGCACAGCAAAAAACAAGCGCGCAAAATCATCCAGCGAGCGCTTTTCATGGGTGAGTTCGCGGATTTTAAAATCAGCCTCCAGCCAGAGTAATACCGCCTCCGGATAATAATCGCTGCCGCGCTGCCAGCTTGCCCACGATTTGGCTGCGCCGCGCTGCGACATGATGGGATCGTTGGTGGTGTCTTGCAGGTTGCGCCAAGTGCGGCCTGCGCGTGTTTGCATCGAGGCAGCTGTGCGCGCGAGCGCTTCGCGCGCTTCGGTCGGCGAATATAAGCCCGAACGGGCGGCGATGATCTCTGTCCAGTAGCTGGTTTGTCCCTCATAAACCCAGAGCAGTGAATTTTGCATCGGCTCGTTGAAATTTCGGATCATCAAATCAGCAGGGCGGCGGAATTTCCCATCCCATGAGTGGATAAATTCATGCGGCACCACACCACGCATATACGCGGATATTTTGTACTTGGTGAAGTAGTTAACGCCGACACCGATCTCAGTCGATTGCCGGTGCTCTAAGCCGCCGGTGCCGCCAAAATTTTCACTTGCGGCGATCAAAAACTCATAATGAGTGTAGGGTCCGGGACCAAATACCTTGTACATCTGCTTTACCATGTTGCGATGCGGCTCGATCTGCTCCGGCGTGGCTTCCAAGCTTTCGGCGCTATCGGCAAAAACATTGAATCTGACTGGAACGCCAGCCTTGCCTTCCGTGCCGGGCGACAGGTCGTAGCGTTTGACGTAGCGCCCAACATAGACCGGTGAATCGACTAAATCAGTCAGGCTCACCGGCAAAAACTTGGCTTTGTTGTTGTTTGAGTCTGAAGTCTTTTGTTCTTCCAGCGCTGTGGCAAATTGCCAGCCCGCCGGATATGTCATCGATGCCTCCACCATAATGCCGTCCGCATTGAAACCAGCCGGATACAACACGACTGAATTCCATTGCAGATTCACGATGTCCGGTGTCACCAGCACGCGTCCCTGCGCGGGCGAGACTGCGGTAAGGTATTGGTAGTCAGCTTCCAGCACAATCACATCTTTTGGGACATTGAGATGAAAGGCAAATACGCTTAGCGTATCGCGCGTCCACGACACGGGTTTGCCGTTCGCTGTAAATTGCAGACCGGACAGCGCATTGATCACGCCATTGGGTGAATGATTGCCGGGTAGCCATTGCGGGAACAGCAACGTGAGCGGACCCGTGGTAACGGGAATGGTCAAATGCACATGATGAATTTTGCGTTCAACGTCCGTGACATCAACATCCAGTTTTAACGTGCCAGGAAAATGTGCTGCGCTGGGTTCGGGGATTGCCATACTGATCGAGCTACTGCTCGCGCTATTGGCCGGGGCTGCGACACTATTGCTTTGGTAGGCAATGCCGAATGCCGAAATGATGCAGCCGGCAACACTGAGCAACTTTGTGGCGCTTGTCGTGAATATGGTGGTGCATGTTTTCATACGTGGTTTCATATGTAGGCCCGCGGTAGCGTAAAGTTAAGTGAGTAGTTAAGTGAGTAGTTAAGTGAGTGGTTAGGTGAGTGGTTAAGTGAGTAGTTAGGTGAGTGGTAAATTGCGTGAAATTGGAAAAGTAGCGATCGCGGTGGCCGAACGGTTGGCGCCGACACTTGGAATCATGGTGGCGATATAGCGCATTCGTTTCTTGTTGCAACTTGAAGCAGACTATATCGCAATGCAGCTTTCATTGGATCGCGTGCTTATGGCGAAATACTCCACCGCTGCCTAACTGCCGACTCCGTCCCGGAAAACAGACTTCCATTGAAACGCCGCGCCAAGGCTAGGGTTTGGCCGCTGACTCAATTTGATGACACTAGTACCCTATCCAAATCGTTCCTCGCTCGGCCTTCTGGAAAACGCGATAAATGTTTCTTCGGTCTCAAATAAATTTGCGTTTACGTATTTTACATTCGCGCCCGGCGGACCGTTGTGGCACCAGCCCACTAGCTGCTCGACAGCATCATCATCGCCTTGCAGAACGGCTTCCACGCTGCCATCCGCGCGATTGCGCACCCAGCCGTTGACGTTAAGTGCGTTGGCGATCAGCCGCATGGACTCACGAAAACCGACATCTTGTACACGACCGGTGATGTTGAGGTGCAATGTAATCATCGCCATCCGGCTAAAAATTTAATCATCGACAACTTTTTTACTGCGGTTAGATTTCACCACGGCGCGGGTTTTTTTGCCCTCAATGCGTCGCTCTTTGGAGGCGCGGGTGGGCTTGGTCGCGAAACGCTTTTTTGGGACGTGGTTGAGCCTGATTAATTTTTCAATCAGGCGTTCAAACGCGGTTTCTTTGTTGCGAAACTGAGATGATGAATCTTGTGCGATCACGACTAAGCCAGACGGCTCATGCGTGATGCGAATGGCTGAGTTGGTTTTATTGACATGCTGTCCGCCCGGGCCCGAGGCACGATAGGTGTCGATGCGGACCTGGGTTTCGAGGGTTTCGCGATCGGTAGCGAAAATGACTCTGGGTGCAGGCGCAATTGGGATTTCTGTTGTCATAACGAACATTTAAAAATCAATTCGTAGCGATATTCATCGCTCGATCCGCCCTGAAAAAATCAGCGCTTAATGTTGTATCGGTACGACCGACACCCAACGGTTCAACCAGCCGCATTGATGCGACGTTGCGAATGTCCATTTCGGCTACCGCACGCGTGAGCGTCCCTATTTAATGCGCATTCCCGGTACGGCACCGGAATCAGGCGACAACAAATAAATCCCCGTACCGTCACCCGCAGCCAATACCATGCCTTGTGACTCACCAAAGCGCATTTTACGCGGCGCCAGATTGGCGACAGTCACCGTTAAGCGACCAACCAAATCTTTCGGGTTATAAGCCGAGCGAATGCCCGCAAAAACGGTCCGCGTTTCGACGCCTAAATCTAGGGTGAGTTTTAATAATTTCTCGGCTTCAATAACCAGCTCGGCATCTAAAATTTTTGCCACACGCAAATCGATACGGCCAAAATCATCAATCGAAATCGTTTCACTAATCGGCTGGATGACAATCGGTTTTGGCACTTCCGGCGCGACGAGCGCGAAATCGCTATTAGCGGGAATCACCTCTGATTCAGAACCCTTGCCTTCCGGTTTGGCCGCCGCCTTTGCATGTTCCTTTCCCGCTTCTAACGCAGGCTCCAATAAGGCATCCATTTGTTTCGGGTCTATGCGTGTCATAAGATGTTTATATTGTTTGATTTCGTGGCCAACGGGTAATGATTTTGCCAGCGCTTTCCAATCGTTTGGATTGAAGTTAAACAATTCTCCTGCATTGGCCGCCAACTGCGGCAGCACAGGAGCAAGATACACCGTTAAGTCGCGGAACATCGAAATGCATGTTGAACATACGGTGTGCAGCTCTGCATCGCGTCCTACTCGTTTGGCGAGCTCCCACGGTTTGTTCGCGTCGACATATTGATTTGCCAAGTCGGCCAGTGCCATGATTTTACGAATTGCTTTGCCAAATTCGCGGCCATCGTAATACGCTGCTATTTCAGCGGCGGCGGCGGTGAATTCTTTGGCAATATCGGCGGGCAGTTGTGGCTTGGTTAATTTGCCATCAAATTTTTTGCTAATGAAGCCCGCGCTTCGGCTCGCGATGTTGACGTATTTGCCGATCAAATCGCTATTTACCCGGGCGACAAAATCGTCGGGATTGAAATCGAGGTCTTCAACTTTATCGTTTAATTTCGCGGCAATGTAATAGCGCAGCCATTCTGGGTTTAAACCATGCTTTAAATATTCTTGCGGCGACACGCCCGTGCCGCGCGATTTCGACATTTTTTCACCGGAGAAACCGATGAAGCCGTGGACAAACACGTTGTTAGGTACTTTGCGCCCGGCAAAATGCAGCATTGCGGGCCAAAAAAGCGTGTGGAAATAAATAATGTCTTTGCCGATGAAATGAAACTGCTCGACACTATCGTCGGCCAAAAAATCATCGAAGCTGCGCGGCTCGCCATTGGCTTTGGCTTTACCCGTTTCAAAGTAATTTTTCAAACTCGCCAGATAACCTACCGGCGCGTCAAGCCAGACATAAAAATATTTGCCCGGCGCATCAGGAATCTCGATGCCAAAATATGGCGCATCCCGGGAAATATCCCAGTCGTTCAAGTTTTTGCCGCCATCGCCTAGCCATTCGGCTAGTTTATTTTTAACCTCTGATTGTAACGGTGTCGCCTCAACCCATTCATTCAGAAATTTTGCGCAACGCTTGTCGGAGAGTTTGAAGAAAAAATGCTCGGATTTTTTTAAGATTGGCGCAGCACCGGTAATCGCGGAGTAAGGATTTTTTAGCTCTGTTGGCGAATAAACTGCGCCACACACCTCACAGGAGTCACCATACTGATCCTTCGCGCCGCACTTCGGACAGTCGCCCTTGATATAACGATCCGCTAAGAACATGCCCTTAACGGGATCGTAAAATTGCTCAATTTCACGCGAGGTAATGAGCTTGTTGGCCTTTAGCTTTTTGTAAATTTCATGCGCCAGCTCAACATTTTCCGGAGAATGCGTGGTGTACCAATGGTCGAAGCTTATGCCGAATTTTGGCAAGTCGCCTGCGCGATCGGCGGTTACTTTGGCAACCAATTGCGCTGGCGCGATGCCTTGCTTGTCAGCTTGCAGCATGATCGGCGCACCGTGCGTATCGTCGGCGCAAACAAAGTGAACTTTGTGCCCTTGCTGTCGTTGGAATCGCACCCAAATATCGGCCTGGATGTATTCCATAAAATGGCCGATGTGAAACGGCGCATTTGCGTAGGGGAGTGCGGTGGTGACAAATATTTTGCGGGACATTTATTTTTGAGCTGCGCCAATTAGGTTTGGCGCACAATCATTGTTGTGATGTTTTGTAGCGTTCAGAGTTGAAGTTGTATTTTTCTACGTTTATTGTACCAAGGCCAACATCAATTTGATACCGAGATTCATGTTGCTTTAGCCGGGAGAAGCCTCACGTTTCCGATAAAATGACAGAATACTAAAACATTGATTTCGAAATCTTAATTTATATTACCCTCACATTTTGTATCGATCGGCGCACCCATGAGCAACACCGCAGAACAAATTCAGCAGCACGTTCAACACGCACTCCGCGAATTATTAGACCCCGTTACGGATGAAAATTTCATCGACGCGAAATTTGCCAAAAATATCAAGGTTGAAGGCAGCATGGTCTCGCTCGAAATCGTTTTGCCGTATCCCGGCAAAAGCGTGACCAATGAAATTCGCAAGCAGGTTGTTGAACGCTTGAAAAAAATTGAGGGTGTGGAAAACGTCTCTGCCAATGTTTACACCAAGATCGTCTCGCATAGCGCTCAGCGCGGCGTGAAACTGATTCCGGGCATTAAAAATATTATCGCCGTCGCATCGGGTAAAGGTGGTGTCGGCAAAAGTACCACCGCTGTGAATTTGGCGCTGGCGCTCGCTGCTGAAGGTGCGGTAGTGGGCATATTGGATGCCGATATTTACGGTCCGTCGCAGCCGATGATGCTCGGCATTACCGGCCGTCCGCAATCGCGCGATGGTAAAACGATGGAACCGATGGAGGCGCACGGCATTCAGGCGATGAGCGTGGGGTTTTTGATTGATCCCGAAACGCCGATGGTGTGGCGCGGCCCAATGGTGACACAGGCACTGGAGCAATTACTCAACGAGACCCGCTGGAACGATCTTGATTATTTAGTGGTAGATTTGCCTCCCGGCACTGGCGATATTCAACTGACGCTCGCACAAAAAGTGCCGGTGACGGGGGCGGTAATTGTCACCACTCCGCAGGATATTGCGCTGTTGGATGCCCGCAAAGGCTTAAAAATGTTTGAGAAAGTCGGCGTGCCAATCATCGGCGTGGTGGAAAACATGGCGATGCATATTTGCTCCAACTGCGGCCACTCGGAACATATTTTTGGCCAGGGCGGCGGCGCGAAAATGGCGAAGGATTACAACATTGATATGCTAGGTTCGCTACCGCTTGATGTCAGCATTCGTGAAATGACCGATAGTGGTAGGCCGACGGTGGTTGCTGATCCGGATGGTGCGATTGCAAAGATTTACAAAGATATCGCCCGAAAGTGCGCCGTGAAAATCGCCAAGCAATCGCAGGATCGCACGTCGGCGTTCCCGAAAATTGTGATTCAAAATACTTAAATCGAAAACAGCTAAGCAAACCAAGTAGCGATGAACGACTTAGAAAAAAATATCGAGCGTGCAGTCGCGTTGCGCAAAGCCTCGCAGTTAACTGAGTCCATGGCGGTTTTGCTAGATTTGGTTAAAAAAAGTCCGTCGAGTGCCAAAGTGAATTACGAACTGGCCGGAACTTATGATTGCCAAGGTTTGGAAGAAGATGCCGTCCCGTTTTACGAACGTGCGATTGAGCTTGGTCTGCAGGGCGATGATTTGCGGGGTTGTTTGCTGGGTTTGGGCAGTAGTTATCGCTGCCTTGAGCAGTATTCGGACTCGGTGCGAACATTGGAAAAAGGCTTGGCCGCCTTCCCGGACGCGGAGGAATTTAAAGTTTTTTTAGCACTTAGTTTGTACAATTTGGGCGAACATCGTGAAGCGGTTTCTCTGCTACTTACGCATATTGGCGATCACACTGCGCATGCGGGCGTGAAGCGGTATCAGCGTTCTATATTGAACTACGCCATGCAGCCAGACCCGCCCTACAACAATTAATCGATGAACGAATCCGATTGCAAGCAAACATGGCAGCCTTTTTAACGGGACACATTCGGGTGCGCGATGCGGAGAAATGGCATCGCTATTTGGCGCAAGTCGATGCGACTATTATTCAATATGGTGGCGAAATTTTATTGCGCGGCTTGCAGCAAAAAGTAATGAGCAATGAATGCAGTTTTAACGCAAATTTTGAGCGTTTGGTGGTGCTGCGTTTTGAATCGATGGACGCACTAAACCGCTGGCATGATTCCAGCGAATATCGAAGTCTCAAAGCGTTACGCGCGGAGGCGGCCGATGTGACGGTCGTTACCTATGAAAGTGACAGCCATTACATTCAATCAATTGAACATCAGGAGACTACGACGTGAGCATTAAAAGCGACAAGTGGATCAAACGCATGGCTGAACAACATGGCATGATCGAGCCCTACGAGCCCGGCCAAATTCGCGAAGCGAACGGCCAGCGCATTGTCAGCTACGGTACGTCAAGCTATGGCTACGACATTCGTTGCTCGAACGAGTTTAAGTTGTTCACGAACATCAATTCGACGGTGATTGACCCCAAAAATTTTGACGATAAATCGTTTGTAAATATCGACAACGATTTTTGCATCATTCCGCCAAATTCATTCGCACTCGCCCGAACCGTTGAATATTTCCGCATCCCACGCAATGTGCTGACGATTTGCCTGGGCAAATCGACCTACGCCCGCTGCGGCATTATCGTCAACGTAACGCCTTTTGAGCCTGAATGGGAAGGCTACGTCACTTTGGAGTTTTCCAACACCACGCCGCTTCCCGCTAAAATTTACGCAAATGAAGGTGTCGCGCAGGTGCTGTTTTTTGAAAGTGATGAAGTGTGCGAGACTTCTTACAAAGATCGTGGTGGCAAATATCAAGGGCAGAAGGGCGTTACGCTTCCAAAAATGTAGCGACCGAAAATTCAGCCCGGAATCTAGCGCCAATACCGTAAAGAAAGCTTTTCATGCACGCCAGCAATAGCAAAGAAGTCAGGACAAGGTTCGCCCCCAGCCCCACCGGATTCCTACATATCGGCAGTGGCCGCACGGCGTTATTCGCTTGGGCATATGCACGTCGCTTCAAAGGCACGTTTATTTTGCGGATTGAAGATACCGATGTCGAGCGCTCAACACCTGAAGCCGTACAGGTGATTTTGGATGGCATGAAATGGCTGGGCCTTGATCACGATGAGGGGCCGTTCTACCAAATGCAGCGCATGGATCGCTATAAAGAAGTGATTCACACCATGCTCTCTGCCGGCACGGTCTACCCTTGCTACTGCACACCCGAAGAGCTTGACGCGATGCGCGAGGCGCAACGGGCGCGAGGGGAGAAGCCCCGCTACGATGGCCGCTGGCGGCCAGAGTCAGGCAAAACGTTGCCCCCAGTTCCGGCTGGCATTAAGCCTGCCATGCGTTTCAAAAATCCATTAGATGGTGTGGTCGCGTGGGAAGATCGCGTCAAAGGGCGCATTGAATTTAATAATGGCGAGTTGGATGATTTTGTCATCGCCCGCTCCGACGCTACGCCAACTTACAACTTTTGTGTATGCGTCGATGATTGGGATATGAAAATCACCCACGTCATTCGCGGCGATGATCATGTCAATAACACCCCCCGCCAAATCAACGTGCTTAACGCGCTTGGTGCCGAGCTGCCTGAGTACGGCCATGTCTCAATGATATTAGGCGACGACGGCCAAAAATTATCCAAGCGCCATGGTGCCGTTAGCGTCATGGAATATCCGCAAAATGGCTATTTGCGCGACGCTGTTATCAACTATTTGGCAAGGCTCGGTTGGTCGCACGGCGATGAAGAAATTTTTTCTGTGCAGCAGTTCTGCGAATGGTTTGATCTTGACCACATTACCCCATCGCCCGCACAATTCAACACCGAAAAGCTACGCTGGCTTAACCATGAGTACATTAAGCGCACCGAGCCTAGTGTGTTGGCAGAAATGCTCAAGCCATTCCTGGGTTTGGCCGGGCTGAGTACTGCAAACGGTCCTGCCATCGAAAAAGTTGCAGAATTATTACGCGACCGCGCGCCTACTTTGGCAGAAATGGCAGCACTCGCACATTATTTTTATGTTCGCCCGGAAGTTGAAGGTGCGTTGCTGGTGCAGCACCTTACAGACGCTGCTAAGCCGGCTATTGCCGCGTTATCCGCAACGCTAGCCACCACGAATTGGATCAAAGCCGACATCAGCGCCGCCGTCAAAGCGCAAGTCACCCAACTTGGCCTAAAAATGCCGCAACTCATGATGCCGCTGCGGGTTCTGCTGACCGGCCAAACGCAAACGCCAGCCATTGATGCGATCATGGAAGTGCTGGGGCGAGAAGAGGTGTTGGCGCGCTTGGCAAGAATGTGGCCCGAGGGCGAAAGTCTTCAATTTGATAAAACGCAAAATTTCAAACCATAGCTTGGCAAAATCGTCATCAACCGCTATACTACGCGACTCTATTGGGGGTATAGCTCAGCTGGGAGAGCGCTTGCATGGCATGCAAGAGGTCAGCAGTTCGATCCTGCTTATCTCCACCAAAGAATTTTTGTACTAAACGCAGCAAGTAACACGACGAATATGTCCCCATCGTCTAGAGGCCTAGGACACCGCCCTTTCACGGCGATAACACCGGTTCGAATCCGGTTGGGGACGCCAGTAAAAGAACGGCTTAGAGAAATCTAAGCCGTTTTTGTTTGTGCTTAGCCAAGATTGTACTTCGCTGCTCCATTTGAAGCATTTACTGCATTTTTTGCACTTGTTAGATATCCGTTAGACCCCTCTCGTTATCATTTTCCCTGTTGTCAGCGTGTTCTGGCAAAACGTGGAGCTGTGATGAGCGTGATACCGACAGTGGCAAGATTTATAGCGCGACAATGGCCAGCCCAACTCGTCGGCATGCATGACTTGCGAGTGTTAGTAATAGTGCGCACTAAAATATGCCACGACGTGATCGCTTGGTGATGACTATTAAAGCCCATCATATTTGTCGATACCAGTTCGCGGTTGATATATCGCAGGGCATCGTGGGACGCATCACCTTATGGGGTGAGGGCAGTCAGCCGGTTGGCGAAATCGTGGGTCTTGAAACGGGACAGCACATGCCGCCGCCGCGCATAACAGGCGATTTGAGCCACGCGACCACGTTCGTTGGCGCGGATGCCTTGCCGACTTTGGTGGATGTATTGCGCCATGAAAAAGACGTGTTTATGCGTATTGATAATACGCCGCCGGGGTTTGTCACGATTAAAGCGGGTGTGGTTGAGCTGCAAGGCGACGTTCAATTATTGGGTTAGCGATATTGTCGAGATAAATTAAGAAGGCAAAAAGAAAAGCAAAAAAGCAAAAAAGCAAAATAAAAGCGCATTTAAAAAAACGAATCATATTTTAATGAAATGAGCTCATAAATGAAAACAAATATTGTAGTTGCTTCTATACAGGTTTCGAGTTTTTTTGAACATCTGTCGAACACCATAAGGCGTTTGTCGCTGGTCGTCGTGCCTACAGTTTTGGTCAGCTTTGCTACACAGGCAAGTGCATTGTCGACCCAAGAAGTCATCGAGAAAGTTGCTGGTGTCTTGTTCGTGGGCCCTAATGCAAAAAATCAAATTGAAGCGTTCAAGTTCGCTCTAAAAAGTCCTGCCTGTGCCGAAAAAATTGCGTCTTCCACTATATCTCAGGACTATTCGATCGTTGGGTTTGTCTATACTCTCAAAGCCTATAAAGTTACAAGCTCGTCAATCGCGCAAATACCGCAAATGAACGATGCTGCCACCTGCATGGCTTATAACCCGATGCAGCGGCTGTATGCATTTGTAGATTCGACAGTGGCTAAATATGGGGCCGACAAGCTTTTGCC
>JANYBL010000098.1 GCA_025360815.1 Burkholderiales bacterium | reverse complement strand
GTCAAAATCTGCCGCTCGTTACCCCCCGTTCCCTCGGTAATAATGCTGTAGTTCACGCGTTCAAAATACCCTGTGCCAAACACCCGGCTGATGCCGTCATTGATGCGCTTAAAATCAAGCGGGTCGCCAGGTTTAATGCCTAAGGTGCGTTTGAGCTCCCCCTCGTTCGCGCGAACCAGCCCCGCTACCCGAATATCATCAATTTTCGAGCTTAGCGTGAGCGGAGTTTGGATGTGTCGAAGCTGTGTTTCGCGAAACGCAGCAAACTGCGCCGGCCGGCTGAGCCGCTTGAGAGTATCTGCAATCTCGCGCGTTGCGGCCGCGCCGATGGTCATTGCATCAGCAGCAAAATTAAAATCGGTCGCGCCGATCGTATCGAGCGGTGGCGAAATCAGAATGTCGCCTTTTTTTAGCGATTCAATCGAAACGCGCACGTTCTGATCGGTCAAAATATTGATCATTTGCAGCGTAACGCCGAAGATCGATTGCAGCTCGTCGCGCTTCAATAACGGCCCAGCAATATTGACGGCAATGACAATATCGGCGCCCATTTCACGCACAATATCAACCGGCAAATTGCGAGTGAGGCCGCCATCCAAGTAAATTTTATCGCCAATGGTGAACGGCGCAATCGCGCCAGGAACCGACATCGACGCACGCATGACATCAGGAAGGCGTCCGCGCTTGAAGACCACCATGCGACCGGTTTCGGCATCGGTGGCGATGGCGCGAAACGGGATGGGCAGTTGGTCAAATTCATTAAAACCGGAAGAATTACGGGTAATAATCGAAAACAATGTATCCAATTTTTGCCCTGAGATCGCGCCGGGTGGCAGCCTCAGCGCGCCTTCTTTGACGCCGATTTCCAATTTTAAAAGGTGCGCTTGATCTTCTTCCTTACGCAAAAAACTGCGGTCCGCACGCGGGCTGGTATCGGTGAAGAGGTCGTTCCAGTCCACGCTCGCCAGACGCCGTTCAAGTTCATTGATGGGTGTTCCCGACGCGTAGGCCGCACCGACCAATGCGCCCATACTGGTGCCCGCAATATAATCAATCGGGATTTGCAGCTCTTCCAAAATTTTAATCACGCCTACATGTGCCGCGCCGCGTGCACCACCGCCAGAAAGCACCAGACCAATTTTCGGCCGCTTGATCGCAGTGTCGGTTGGTGAGGCTTGCGCTGCGGCCGTATTTGCGGCGATTGGTGCAGGCGGCGGTGCTGCAAGCTCGGCTACTGGCGCGGGCTTTGGCAATATAGGTGATGCTGGCATGGCGTGTGTGCGCGTACTGAGCAACGCGCCGCAAAGCACCGCCGCGGAGGCAAAAAACAAGGAAAAAAAACGGGCAGATAAACGGGTCATCTGCCTATTGTAACGTGGCAAATTCATTGCCGGGCAGGGAGAGTTAAGCAAAAATCTAGGGACGAGGGCGGAACTCAACGATCAACACGATTACGCTGCGGCGATGGAACTATCTATGTTTGACATCGGCTTGGTCAATTGCGGTTTGGCCAAGGTGTCGGGGTGGATCCGAAACCACGCTGCGTAGAGTGCCGGCAAAAACAGCAGCGTCAGCAATGTCGCCACCAACAGTCCACCCATAATCGCCACCGCCATCGGCCCGAAAAAATCGGAGCGGATGAGTGGAATCATCGCGAAAATTGCCGCGAGTGCCGTCAGCACAATCGGTCGGAAGCGGCGCACGGTGGCATCAATTATCGCATCGAAAGGCTTATGCCCCGCGCCGATATCCTGCTCGATTTGATCGATCAAAATCACCGAGTTGCGCATGATCAAACCAAACAGCGCGATGATACCCAACTGTGCAACAAAGCCCATCGGCTTGTTGAAAATCAGCAAAAATGCCGCAACACCAATCAAACCTAGCGGTGCCGTTAACACCACAATGATGACGCGCTGGAAACTCATCAACTGAATCATTAACACTGTTAGGACCACAAAAATAAAGAGTGGTATGCCGGCGGCAATGGATGCGCCTGCTTTGGCGCTCTCTTCGACCGCGCCGCCGACATCAATTCGATTACCCGGCTCGAGTTTCTCGCGAAGCTTATTGAGCGCTGGCGTGATTTCATTCACCACCGTCGCGGCCTGCACATTTGCGACGCCGATATCGGCCTTTACGGTGATAGTGGGCAATCGATCACGCCGCCAAATGATGCCTTCCTCAAATTCATAATGAACATTTGCAATTTGCGATAACGGAACAACACGGCCGGAGCGCGTCGGCACCGATAGGCTTTCGAGCAATGAAATCCGGGCGCGTTCATTGTCGGGCCCGCGAATTAAAATTTCGATCAATTTATCGCGCTCGCGGAGCGTGGTGGCCTGTACGCCATTAAGCGAGGTGTTAACGAAAGTGGAAAGTTCTTGGGTAGAAATTCCTAACAAGCGTGCTTTGTCTTGATCAATATCGAGCTTGATCACTTTCGCGCGTTCATCCCAATCGAACTGCACATTGCTAGTGCTCGGGTTGGCACGAAGCACGTCGGCCACCAAGCGGGCGTTGGCGCGGATCTCGGGGATGCTCTCACCGGAAACACGCAACTGTACGGGAAAGCCCACCGGCGGTCCGTTCTCGAGACGCGAGACACGGGTACGAATATTGGGGAACACTGCCTCGAATTGCCCGAGTAATTTGGTGCGCAACTCTTCGCGGGCCTTGACGCTTTTGGAGGTCACCACAAATTGCGCGATGCTAGCCGCAGGCAGCTGCTGGTCAAGCGGGAAATAGAACCGGGTCGAGCCAGAGCCAACATAGCTTACGTAGTTATCGTAAAGGTCTTTCTCTTTGTCGAGCAACGACTCCATTTTTTTAACCTCAAGCTCGGTTGCGGTGAATGATGAGCCCTCGGGCAGCTTCAGATCGACCACCAATTCGACGCGGGTCGACGACGGGAAAAACTGCTGCTGCACATATTTGAACGCATACAAGCTGGTGGCAAAAATGAGCACGGTAATTAAAATCACGGTCTTGCGGCGAACCACACACCAAGCGACTATCTTGCGGAACCGTTGGTAAAACGGTTTGTTGTAAACATCATGGTCGTCATGAACCTTATCGTGCATCGCGTCAGCGCTGGTTGCGCCAGTGGGGGCAATTCCAGCGGCCAAGCGGGGGCCCATTACAGGAATACGTGCTAGCCAGCCGGCCAGGCGCCGCATCCACGGTGTCACAACCGGGATGCCATCACGATAATCGGGCAATAATTTATAACCCAAATACGGAATAAAAATTACTGCCGCAAACCAAGAAATAATCAGCGCCAAGGTGGTCACTTGGAAGATCGAGCGGGTGTATTCGCCGGTGCCGGATTTGGCCAAACCAATCGGCAAAAATCCTGCCGCCGTGACGAGCGTGCCGGTTAACATTGGGAACGCAGTGGAGGTATAGGCGAAGCTGGCAGCCTTGGTACGGTCCCAACCTTGCTCCATCTTAATGGCCATCATTTCGACAGCAATAATGGCATCATCGACCAATAGTCCCAGCGATAAAATTAACGCGCCGAGCGAGATTTTGTGCAAGCCAACATCGAATAAATACATAAATAAAAACGTTGCGGCCAGCACCAGCGGAATCGATAACGCCACCACAAAACCGGTGCGAATCCCGAGACTAAAAAAAGTGACAGCAAGCACAATAATCACGGCTTCGGTTAGCGAGCGGACAAACTCGTTGATACTGCTAGCAACGGCCTTTGGCTGATCATTGACGCGGTGTAATTCAAGACCAACCGGCAGCGTCACTTCAAGCCTATGCAGCGCTTCGTCGAGGTTTTTGCCGAGCGAGATAATATCGCCACCTTGCCGCATGGCGATTCCCAAACCCATCGCCTCGCGTCCTAGGTAACGCATTTTGATAAATGGCGGATCAATGTAGCCGCGCTTCACGGTTGCGAGATCGCCGATTTTAAATACACGACCATTGGCGCGAAGCGTGAAATTGCGGATCGTCTCAATGCTATCGAGTGCGCCGGTGGTGCGGACGAAAATTTTATCGGTCGCGGTCTCGAATGTTCCGCCTGGCGAAATGGCGTTTTGCGCCTGCATCGCGGCAATGATGGTTGCACCATCAACGCCCAAGGTGGCGAGCTTTACGTTCGACAGCTCGATATAAATTTTTTCTTCCTGCTCGCCGATGATGTCGACTTTTGATACATCCGAAACGCGCAGCAATTCACGGCGCAGGCGATCAATATAAATCTTCTTGTCGGCGTAAGAATATCCTTCGCCGGTCAACGCAAAAATATTACCAAAGGTGTCTCCAAATTCATCGTTAAAAAATGGTCCGACGACACCTTGTGGCAGAGTTTGGCGGATATCACCCAAACGTTTACGAACTTGGTATTGGGTTTCAGGCACCGCCGAGGCGGGCGCAGCATCATTGAGGGCAAAAAAAATCAGTGATTCACCAGGGCGCGAGTAGCTGCGTAAAAAATTGATGTTCGGCACTTCCTGCAGCTTTTTTTCCAGCCGCTCCGTCAGCTGTTGGTCGACTTCCGTCACGGATGCGCCCGGCCAGATAGTACGAATGGTCATAAATTTGAACGTAAACGGCGGATCTTCGGATTGCCCAAGACGGCCATACGATGCGAAGCCGATCACGCCCAAAATAACAATGAGATACAACACCAGTGGCTGATGACGTAGCGCCCATTCGGAAAGGTTAAAATTTTTCATATTGGCAACACTGTTAATTCGTGATTGGGTTAAGTTGGCCGCTCAAGGTTGTGGCTATAGGTCGTGACTTCAGCTTGGGGATCAAAACCGCGGATCAGGGACGTTGCGCAAGAACGGCCACTTCTGCAGTTTTTAAATTATCAGCTGCGATGCCAATTGTCCGTGCGGGTGTCGCGTAGGCCACCTTGCCATCGCCCTTGATTTGCGTGTCGATAATTGGTTTAACCACTTCGCCTTCACGCAATTTATGGACACCTGCAGCGACGATTAAATCGCCCGCTTTAACACTGCCACTGCCACTGCCACTGCCACTGGCAGCGCCGGTTACCGGTTCGATGAAGGCCGTGGTTTCACGATATTGCAGCACCTTGATCGGCTTGAGCGAAACCTTGCCATCCGCAGCAATCGCCCACACGCCGACCATATCGCCTTTGGGATCGCCTTTGACATAGATGGAGGAGAGTGGCACGGTGAGCGTGCTGGACTCGTTGGCATCACCGAAAACGGCATAGGCTGACATTCCCAGCTGAATCGCGTCATCGGGCTTGATGATGCTTAGGCGAACCGCGTAGGTACGCGCCGCGGGATCAGCCGCGCCGCTGATTTCGCGAATTTTGGCGTTGTAGTATTTGCCAGGCTGAGACCAAAGGGCAACACGCAAATTGGTGGGAGGCGTGTTGGAATTGTCGGGTTTGGCAAATACCTTGCGGAAATCCGCCAGCTTGGATTCGGAGGCGCTAATCGCCAACTCTTTTTCCCTCGGATTGGCGATCCGCATAACGGCTTGTCCCGCCGCAACCACTTGCCCAGCTTCCGCCAACACCTGCGTGACGAGGCCGTCCATCTCAGCCACCAAAACGGAATATCCCGCTTGGTTGATTGAGACCGCCGCCTGCGCGCGGGCCGCATCCAGTCTCGCTTGCGCTGCGTTGGCAATGCTCGTTTTTTGATCCAGCGCCGATTGACTTACAAAACCTTTGGTGAATAAATCTTGGTATCGTTTGCGCTCGCTGTCGGCAAAATCGACTTCCGTTTTTTGCGCGGCAACTTGTGATGCCGACGCGTCCGATGCAAGCTTCGTATCCTGCGGGTCTAGTCTGGCTAGCGCCTGACCTTTTTTAACACTTGCGCCAGCATCTACCATTCGCTGAACAATTTTACCGCCAATACGAAAAGCATGATCCGCTTCGACGCGAGCACGAATTTCACCCGCATACAGTTCAGTTTCGGCCCCCGCGCCGGTTTTGATTTGGTAAGCGAGGGCTGGGCGCGGTGCAGGGGGTTTGGCTTCTTGTTGCTGGCAGGCGCTTAGGCCAATAATTGCCGCGATGGCGGCACTGATGATTGCAGTTCCGCCCTTCGGATAGCGGGGAACGAAAAAACGGGCAGAGGTGGTGTGAGGGGCTTTGAAAGGCATGGCGGTATCCGTTTGAGGCAGAATGTTACAGAAATATAACTGACCGGATAGTAAGTTAACCGCTTTTCTGATGTGTGTCAAGATTGACATTGCCGCCGTCGGCGCTCGGTCAACCTTTGTTTAAAGCCGATATTTATCGGACAAACTGTTTGTGCCACTGATAAGCTTGCAGCCATACTTGTCTCGGTGGTGTTTCTATTCTGTTTCTATTGTGTTTCTATCGTGTTTCAATCGAGTTATCGGGTTGATGTCCACCCGGTCGCCAACATGATTTATGCCACTACACTATCGAAACCGTGATGGTCACCGCAATTATTTCCTAATATGCTCAGGAGTTGATGATGAAGATGAATGCCGTGCTAGCGAATGCTGTGTCATTAAATGCGCTGGAAGCCATTGCTGTAATTGATGCAATCAACCCGTCCCGACGCGCGTCGTTGGTGCGCTTAACCATTGCTGCTGCGACCTTGATGGTGGCATTGCCACCCGGAAAGGCAAACGCGAATTCGCTAACCGATGCCTTGGCGAAGGCGCTGCCTCCTCCTGGTGCGGGCGGTGGGCTCGGCAGCATTTCAAACAGCGATGCTAGTGCAGGAATTAAAGCGGCATTGCAGAAGGGTGCCGAAGTTGCAGTCTCGCTGCTTGGTACTCAAGACGGATTCATGGGTAACGACAAAGTGCGTATTCCGTTGCCACAATGGATCGATAAAGCCCAATCAGCACTCAAGCTGCTAGGTCGCGGAAAGGATGTCGATGAACTTAAGCTGGGTATCAACCGTGCCGCCGAGCAAGCAGTTCCCGAAGCAAAAGCATTGTTGGTCAATGCGGTAAAAGGCATGACGGTACAAGACGCAAAGGGTATTTTGCAGGGGGGTGATAACGCCGTCACCAGTTTTTTTAGAAGCAAAACAGAGAAGCAGTTGGGCGAAAAATTTCTACCGATCGTCACCAAGGTGACGGAGCGGATCGGCCTCGCCAAACAATACAACCAGCTGGCCGGTCAAGGCGAAAAGCTTGGGTTGATTAAAGGTGATCAAGCCAAGGTGGAACGCCATGTTACGAACAAAGCTTTAGACGGGCTCTACTTCATGATTGGCGAAGAAGAAAAGAAAATTCGCCAAGACCCGATCGGCACGGGCAGCGATATTTTGAAAAAAGTTTTCGGCGCGTTGCGTTAAGTATATGAAGCTAAAGAACCGATGCCAGCGTCGAGCGTAAATTTCGGTCCTTGCCGGGTGTCAGGCTGAAAACCCCCGCCCAGACTGGGGTTCCGGGCACGATCCGTTGGCAGGAGGGTGATCAAGGCCATGCCGCATGCTGGCGAAGCGAAAGCGGTAACCCGCCGCCCAAGCGCGTGATTGTTGCGGACGATACCCTGACCGCCGATGCCGCTTATCGCCTTGCCTGTGAAGGCACGGCGCTATTGTGGCGTGGCGATTTTCAAAACGCGAAACAGTTATTGCAAGCCATGGCGCGGCGTTGTGATCAAAAGCCCGCTCGCCGTCGTGATCAAACGCCGACGCGAAAATTAGGCGCTGCCAACGATGGCATCTCTAGCAAGCCGGTTGGGGGTCGTTCTGATCAATCCCAGCAAAAAGTCCGGATCAGCATAGACGTTGAGCCGTCCGCTGCATTTAACCAATATCGGCAAGCGCAATCGCAACGCGCGCGAACGCTCGCCATGTTGCTGATTCCGTTTGATGCAGATTTCACGATTCCGCTGCGCCGAGCGCCGGATGTGAAACTGGCTTGCACGAATGCGTGGCGGGGGAATGTTGATGTTGATGCTGATGTTGACGCCGATGCCGACGCCGATGCAATCCATAAAGGCGTATCGGTGGCATCGCTGCGAGAACTGCTGGGCATCATTGGCGCGCATGAATGGCGGCGCAAAGGCGTTGAAGTCGCAGCAATCAGTGATCGCGTGTACCCGCATTACGGCGTGTTTGCGCCCGTTCGTAGCGAGTACATTGGTTTGGTGGCCAATGCGCCGCTCGCTGATCCCATTCCTGCCGTCGCCTTTGATATTGGAACAGGCACTGGCGTGCTGGCGGCGTTATTGGCCAAGCGCGGCATTCTAAAAATTATCGCGACCGAGCTTGATTCGCGTGCGCTGGCTTGCGCGCAAGAAAATTTGTCGCGAATGAACCTAAACAATCAAGTTGACGTGATCCTGGCTAATTTGTTTCCCGATAAAAAATACGGAAAGGCATCCCTTATCGTCTGCAATCCGCCGTGGATACCGGCAAGGCCATCGTCGCCCATTGAGCGTGCAGTTTATGATCCGGATAACCAAATGCTGCGCGGGTTTTTAAGCGGCTTGGCATCGCATTTAACGATCGACGGCGAAGGCTGGCTTATTTTGTCAGATCTTGCCGAGCACCTCGGTTTGCGCACGCGCACGGACTTGTTGACATGGATTGATTCGGCAGGTTTATCGGTGGTCGGCAGGATCGACGTGCGCCCAACGCACCCACGTGCGTCGGACCATGGTGATGTGCTGCACTCAGCGCGCGCGATGGAAGTTACCTCGCTTTGGCAGCTGAAGAAAACATTGTTATAGGTTGTTGACAGCCCCAAGCCATTGGTCCAAGGCGAAGCGGCGGCAATTGTATTGCTGATAATCCTCGTTTCTGCTTCACACGGGTGTCTCCGAGTCGGCGCGCTAGGATAGGTTTGCGCTGCCTCGCCTAAACCAACCAAATCCGACACTGGCAAAGTAGCGTAAAAACCCTGTAAAATCGAGGGTTTAGCTTATTCGCATTAGGTTGTCTCTTGATTTTTCATCATCGCACCCCCCCGCGCAACGCGCGACCGCCCGTTAGGGCTCGTGTCAGGCATTGACAACATGCTGACCACATCATCGACATAGGAACCGCAGCACATGAGCAAGACCCTTTCATCTATTGTGCCAAAGTCGGCAAAATCGGCCGAACAAGTGCCGAAGCAAGTAACCATTCAAGCCGTGCGCGGGATGAACGATTTGTTGCCGCAAGATGCGCCGCTGTGGCAGTTTTTGGAGGACACGACCCGTGCGGTGTTTGAGCAATACGGCTACCGGTTGATGCGTACGCCAGTTGTCGAGCCAACGTCGTTGTATGTGCGGTCATTGGGCGAAGTGACGGATGTGGTCGAAAAAGAAATGTATTCTTTCGAAGACGGCATGAATGGCGAAAAACTCACGTTACGTCCGGAAGCCACTGCAGGTTTGGTACGGGCGGCGATTGAGCACCATTTAATTTACGAGGGGCCTAAGCGAATTTGGACTTCGGGTCCGATGTTCCGTCATGAGCGCCCGCAAAAAGGCCGCTACCGTCAGTTTCACCAGTTTGATGTGGAGGCGCTGGGTTTTGCGGGCCCTGATGTCGACGCCGAGCAAATTGTGATGCTGGCGAGGCTTTGGCGGCGATTGGGTTTTGCCAATGTCGAACTGCACATTAATTCAATCGGCGATGCCCCGGCTCGCGAGGCGCATCGCGAGGCACTGGTGAAATATTTCGAAGCGAACGCGGATCAGCTGGATGAAGATGCGAAACGACGGCTCTATACCAATCCGCTGCGCACCTTGGATACGAAAAATCCGAAAATGCAGGCGCTCGCCAATGGCGCGCCAAAACTCGCTGATTATTTGGGTGAAGTGGAATGCATTCACTTCGCTGGCGTCAAATCAAGGCTTGATGCGGCGGGTGTCAAATACCTTGAAAACCCCCGTCTGGTGCGGGGTTTCGACTATTACAACCGCACTGTTTTTGAGTTTATCGGACGCGGAAAAGATTGGGAACTGACCATTGCGGGCGGTGGCCGCTACGATGGTTTGATGGCGCAGATAGGCGGGAAACCAGCGCCTGGCTGTGGGTTTGGTTTTGGTGTGGAGCGGGTGATGATGCTGTTGCAGGAATCGCCGCCGCCGCAGCCGGACGCGTTGGACGTTTATGTGGTGTACGCAGAAGAAGCAGAATCGCAGGCGTGGCAAGTGGCGGAGCAGTTACGGGATCGTGGGTTGGCGGTTGCCGTGCACGGCACCGGGGATGCCAGTGTCGGAAGTTTTAAGTCGCAAATGAAGAAAGCCGACGATAGTGGCGCTCGCTTTGCTATTATCGTGGGTTCAGACGAATTAGCGGCGGGCAAAATCAGCGTGAAAAATCTCGGGAATGGTGAACAGCAGTTGTCTACCGTCGATGAGGCGGCGTCACAAATTAAGCCAACGCGCTAGCATCCAAAATCAACAATTGCGATCGACAATACCATTACCAAATTATCAAATTAATTCATTACCAATAGCGACCAGTAATCGTAACGGTCGCAATTTTTTAACTATTTCTAGCAATCAGTGAAAGTCAGTCATGTCTACATACGATTTAGAAGAACAAGAACGTATCGCCGCCCTTAAAGACTGGTGGGATCAGTGGGGTAATTGGGTCGTTGCCGGCGTTATCGCGGTGTTGATCGGTGTGTTCGGAACTTACGGCTATCGTTATTTTCAAAAATCACAAAACGAACAGGCCGAGGCGCTTTTCAAGAGCGTCAAGAAAACAGCTGAAGAAGTGACCGCTAGCAAAGAAACGAAAAAATTATCCGAGGCCGTCAACACCTTGGTAGAAAAATTCCCCGGCACCTTCCAAGCTACCGAATCGCAATTGATGGCAGCCAAAGCAACTTTTGAGGCGGGCGATTTTGCGGCTGCCAAAACGCATTTACAGTGGGTTGTTGATAAAGGTCGCGAAACGCATCGTTCCACGGCGAGGATACGGTTGGCGATGGTGATGTTGGAAACCAAAGATTATGAAGGGGCTTTGAAGACGCTTGAACCTGTTAAAGAAGACGCATTCGCGTCTGTAGCGGCTGACTTGAGAGGCGATGTTTTTGCCACGCAAGGCAAACGTGAAGAAGCGCGGGCTGCTTACCAGGCCGCAGTCGAAAAAGCGGGCGATCGGAGCGCGTTGAAGTCATTCTCTCAAGCAAAATTGGATGCATTCGGCGGGCCAGATGCCGCTAAACTGGCTGCAGATAAGGCCAAGGCAGACGTTAAAATCGCAGCCGATGCCAAAGACAGTAAAGGAGCTACCAAGTGAAGAACGGCTTGAATCCAAGTTCAAACATTGGCCCTCACCAGGGTGATGGGCGCTTGGCAAAGCGTGCGGGTGTCGCTGTCATCGCGATGGCCCTTTGTTTAGCGGCATCAGGTTGCAGCCTGTTTGGTTCGAACAAAGCCAAGCCTGCGCCACTAACAGAATTTAAAAATGATGCAATTACCGTTGCATGGTCGACAAGCGTTGGCAGATCGCCGGTCGGAATTGTTCGTTCGTTCTTGTTTGGCAAACCGGTCAGTTATGCGTTTTCGCCGGCGTTTGCCGATAAATTAATTTATGTCACAAGTCGCGAGGGAAGCGTAGCAGCCCTGTCTGAAGAGGTCGGTCGTCAGGTTAGTCAAATCGATACCAAAGCATCACTGACTGGTGGCGTCGGCTTGGGCGACAATATTGTGACTGTGGCAAGTAATAAAGGCGAAGTCTTGGCATTTGATTTCGCGGGTAGGGCGCTTTGGAAAAGTGATGTCAGTGGCGAAGTGCTGGCGGCGCCGGTAATGGTTGGCACGAATCTTATTGTGCGAACCGCCGACGGTCGTATTTTTGCGCTGAACCGCACTGACGGTAAGCGCAAATGGGTGTTCACCCGTGCGACGCCTGCGCTTACGCTTCGCACCAGTGCCAGTGTTGCGAGCAAGCGCGGCACGATTTATGCTGGCTATGCTGGCGGCAAAGTAATCGCAATTGAGTCCGAAAGCGGTAAACCAACCTGGGAAGCTACTATTGCCACCCCCCGTGGTGCAACCGAATTAGAGCGCGTGGCCGATGTGGCTGGCGTGCCGGCACTGGATGATTCGCGCATTTGCGCGGCGGTTTATCAGGGCCGCACCGGATGCGTGGAAACCTTGAACGGCAACGTACTGTGGTCGCGGGAAATTTCAAGTGCTGATGGGGTGGCGCTGGATGCAAAATATCTCTATGTGTCGGATACCGATGGCAATTTGTATGCACTCGATAAAACATCTGGCGCAACGGTTTGGAAACAAGATAAATTGCAGCGCCGCGAACTTGGCACGCCGCTTAGCTTTAAAGGCAAAGTATTGGTGGGTGATGCAACTGGCTTGGTGCATTTGATTTCAACCGAAAATGGCGAGCTAATCGGCAGAGTGAGTACCGATGGTAGCGATGTGGTTTCTCTGCAAGCCCATGGCGATCGTGCGTTTGTGCAGACCGCCAAGGGTGGCGTGTTTGCGTTGTCGGTTAAGTAATTTCGTCCGTTCGATTGTCGTTTTTCGAATTCAGCAACCGTTGAAAACAACATTACGCTTTTAACAGCACAACAGTCTCAACGTATTAAGGTGCAGCCCGAAACTGCGCTTCCATGCTTCAACCGCCCGGCTAATTTTAGCTTCCGGGCATTAAGTCGAAAATGAAACCCACCATTGTCATTGTTGGCCGGCCAAACGTCGGCAAATCCATGCTGTTTAACCGGCTTACGAAAACCCGTGATGCCTTGGTTGCGGACATGCCCGGTCTTACAAGGGATCGCCATTATGGGCATGGCAAAGGCGCATCTAAGCCATATTTATGCGTCGATACGGGTGGCTTCGAACCGAAGGTAACAGACGGTATTTTGCATGAGATGGCCAAGCAAACCCTGCAAGCCATTGCCGAAGCGGATGCGATTATTTTTGTGGTGGATGGTCGCCAGGGTTTGACGCCGCAGGACAAAATCATCGGCGAGCGGCTAAGGCGCGATGCACAAGGGCGTGGCATTCCACTTACGATTGCGGTTAATAAAACCGAGGGCATGAACGAGGAAGTTGTCTGCGCTGAGTTTCACGAACTGGGCTTGGGCGAACCTGTCGCGGTATCGGCTGCGCACGGTGAAGGTACGCGGCAAATGATCGAGGATGTGTTGCAGCATTTCCCCGATGCCGAAGAAAACTTAGATCCGGATACGCCGCGCGTCGCGATTGTTGGCCGCCCGAACGTGGGTAAATCGACACTGGTGAACCGATTGTTGGGTGAAGAGCGTGTGATTGCCTTCGATGAGCCCGGCACTACGCGGGATTCGATTTATATTCCGCTCACATTCCACGATAAAAATTACACTCTGATTGACACTGCCGGTATTCGCCGCAAAGGCAAAGTGTTTGAGGCAGTCGAGAAATTTTCGGTTATCAAGACCCTGCAAGCCATTGAAGACGCGCATGTCGTGGTGTTGCTGTTAGATGCACGCCAGGAAGTGTCTGACCAAGACGCGCATATCGCCGGTTTTGTGCTCGAATCTGGGCGGGCTGTCGTCGTCGGCATTAATAAATGGGATAACTTGGACGACTACACCCGCGAACGCACCAAGAGTGATTTTGATCGCAAACTGCATTTTCTTGATTTCGCCCGTATGCACACTGTTTCAGCCAAAGACGGCATGGGCTTGGCTCCACTATTTAAATCGATTGATGAGGCGTTTGCAGCGGCGATGGCAAAACTCTCCACGCCGAAACTGACCCGCGCGTTGATTGCGGCAACCTCTGCCCACCAGCCCCCGATGAACGGTCTGCACCGTCCCAAGCTCCGCTATGCTCACCAAGGCGGCCATAATCCACCAATTGTGGTGGTCCACGGTTCGGGACTGGACGGGTTGGCTGACAGCTATGTTCGCTACCTGGAAAACACGTTTCGCGACGCGTTCAAGCTCAAAGGCACGCCATTACGGGTTGAATTGAAGAAAAACCACAACCCGTATGCCAATAAAAAGCCGCAAGTGCTAACAGCCAGCCAAGAAAACCAGCGTCGGCGTGGGCGGATTCGCATGAAGAAGAAGTTTTCGTGATCAGGCGTTACGAATTTGCCCGCGCTGCGACCCGATTTAAAAGCCATTGATTTAAATAAAGTCTAAGCTCGCTAGTTGAAACCCAGCTGATGGTCGCCATCTTAATCAAAGCCTTTTAAAATTTTTCACATTGCGCTTCTTCATGTCGTTGTGAATGAACCCATTGACGACGTCTGGCCACGATTAAGTTGAACCTAGCGTAAATATTGTGGTCAATGTTTTGCAGACGCTGAAATAGCTTAAATAATGAAAAATTTGGATCCGCAGTAGTTCCGGATTTAAAATCAAGATATAAAAGCAATTCGAAACAAAAATTCTCACCTTGCAGTATCATCATCATTCGGACGCTAATTTACTGCGTTGTTGTCAACTTAAATCTGAAGCTGGAGAATAAAAATATGAGTGCAAAAGGGCAACTATTACAAGACCCGTTCCTTAACATTTTACGTAAGGAACATGTCCCCGTTTCAATCTATCTCGTCAACGGGATCAAGTTGCAGGGGCAAATTGAATCGTTCGACCAATATGTGGTGTTGCTCAAAAATACGGTCACCCAGATGGTCTACAAGCACGCCATCTCGACAGTCGTGCCTGCCCGCGCGGTCACGGTTCCGTTTGATGCGCCTAGCGAAGGTTGAAGTAGCTATTGTCGAACTGAGCAAGCGGTTTTTGCTGTCCGCGCGTTGCAAACAATGTTTGTCTTGCGAACACGACTTAATATTAACGCGCCCAAGACACGCCATTAGTTTGTTGGCCGCGTTTGATGCCTGCGATATGAGCCATGAAACCTAATTTTGCTGATTCCGCAGCGCCGCAAGGCGCCGCCGTGCTAATCGGAATCAATTTTGATGATCCTCATTTCGATGCGCAACTTGCCGAAGCGCGTGAGCTGATCTCAAGCGCGGGCGCACGCGTCGCCTCAACGCTCACAGGCCGGCGCCATAAGCCTGATCCGGCCACCTTTGCCGGCAGCGGTAAAGTGGAAGAAATCGCGGGGGCGGTAGCGAACACCGATGCATCGTTGGTTGTGTTTAACCATCAGCTCTCACCGATTCAAATTCGCAATATCGAAAAAATCGTCGGCGTCCGGGTGATTGACCGTACCGATCTCATCCTCGATATTTTTGCGCAACGAGCGCGCTCATCGGAAGGCAAGCTACAAGTTGAGCTGGCGCAGATGCAGCATCTTATGACGCGCCTCGTTAAAGGCTGGACTCACTTAGAGCGCCAACGCGGCGGTATCAGCGTACGCGGCGGCCCTGGAGAATCGCAGCTTGAGCTGGACCGGCGGATGGTTGGCGATAAAGTGAAACGATTGAAAGAGAAACTTAAAAAGCTGGGGAAGCAGCGCGATACGCAACGTGCTAGTCGGCGTCGGGCTGGAACCTTCTCGGTATCGATTGTTGGGTATACCAATGCCGGCAAATCGACATTGTTCAATCGCTTGACCCAATCTGGTACCTATGTAGCCGACCAACTATTTGCGACGCTTGATACAACGACGCGGCGGTTATATATCGCGCCCAACGTCAACACAACGCTCTCCGACACGGTTGGCTTTATTCGCAATTTGCCGCACGGTTTGGTGGCGGCATTTCATGCCACGTTGACTGAGGCGATGGAAGCAGATTTGTTGCTGCATGTCGTTGATGCAGCGAGCCCAATGCGCGACCAGCAAATCGCTGAAGTCAATAAAGTGCTCGCCGAAATTGGTGCCGATTCGATTCCGCAGGTGATTGTTTATAACAAGATTGATTTACTCGAAAATGCCACCACATTTGTTGCATCAGAGGCGGCTTTACCCCTCGCGCTCCGCGACGAGAGTGGTAAAATCAGTGAATGTCGCGTTAGCGCGACCGTTGGTTTGGGCATGGATTTACTACGTAATACGATTCACGAATATGCGGGTTCTGTTGGCACTGATGAGACTGGATTCGTACGTTCAACGTTGGAACATTTCACTGGTAGGCATTTTTTAGTGGATGCAAATAACGTAGACACCACAGGCACCACAGGCACCATAGGCGCCAGTAGCAGCACAAGTTACAAAAGCATCACAAGTTACAAAAGCAGAGCAGATGCGAGCACCAATAATGACGTTGTGTTAATCGACCAAGCGCAGACCGTTGCGCACCTCGGAGTAAATTGAGTATGTTGCGACCTTTTTTACGATCTTTCGATTTTCGATTTACGGTGTTGAATAACCGTTTATGGATAGGGGCATTCGCCGTTTTTTTCTATCCCCTGTTCTGGCTTCGGTACCATATTCATAAGCACATCCGGCGTTCGGTAGTGCCGGCGAACGGCGCTGTGAACGATGTTGCAAATGCGGCGCAAATGTCGCTAAACGACCCTGAGTGGGGCAAGCGCGGAAACAAAAGCGACGGCCCCCCTGACCTGAACGAGATATTCAATAAATTCGGTCAAAAGTTAAATAATTTATTCGGCAACAAAGGTAATAGAAGCGGAAATAACGGCGGCAATAACAACACTCCAGGCGGAATGGGAACGCCTAGCAGAGCGGCGCTGGGCGGCGGCCTCGCGATCGCGATCGTCGTTGCTCTTGGCGTTTGGCTTGCCAGCGGTTTTTACATTGTGGAGGAGGGCACGCGCGGCGTCGTTCTGCGCCTGGGAAAATACACACAGACAACGACCCCAGGCCCGAACTGGCGCCTGCCGTATCCGTTTGAAACCGTCAAAAATGTGAATGTTGCGGAGGTGCGCGCCATTGAGATTGGGCATCGCAATAACCAGAAAACGAAGGTTCCTGAAGAGTCACTGATGTTGACCGAGGACCAAAACATTGTGGACGTCCAGTTTGCAGTGCAGTACACCCTCAAGAGCCCGGAAGACTTCCTGTTCTTTAACAAAGACCCGCAGGAAGCTGTTCGGCAAGCCGCTGAAACCTCGATGCGCGAAATCGTAGGTAAAAGCAAAATGGATTTTGTGCTTTACGAAGGGCGTGCTGATATTGGCTCCCGTGCAAAATTACTGATGCAAAAAATTCTTGACCTCTATAAAACGGGCATCCAAATCTCGACGGTGACCATGCAAAATGCGCAGCCGCCGCAACAGGTGCAAAATAGTTTTGACGATGCTGTGCGTGCCAAGCAGGATCGCGAGCGTTTGAAAAATGAGGGCGAGGCGTACGCGAATGATATCTTGCCAAGAACCAAGGGTGCAGCCGCACGCTTGATGGAAGAAGCGCAGGGCCATAAACAGCGCGTTATTGCTTATGCTCAAGGTGACGCCACACGGTTCGTTCAGGTATTAAGCGAATATGAAAAAGCGCCCGCTGTCACGCGTGAGCGTTTGTACCTTGATGCCATGCAGCAAGTTATGCAAAACGCTAGCAAGGTGTATGTTGATCAAAAAGGCGGACAAAATTTGCTCTATTTGCCGCTGGATAAACTCATCCAATCCGCATCGCCGACCTCTGTACCGGCCAACAGCGATAATTCAACCCCCCGCAATGTGGTCTCGGGTACGCCGGATGTTCCGGTCACAACTGCCGCGCCAGCCGTCGATAATTCGCGTGCCAACAGCCTGCGCAATCGTTAACCGACCGTGATTTAGAACGCTACAACGAGAATCTTATTATGCAAAAAAATATTCCAGTTATCGTTATCTCGCTGATCACCCTCCTGCTGGCATTGGTGCTGTCGGCCTATACCGTTGATCAGCGCGAAGCGGCGATTAAATTTCAACTCGGTGAAGTGGTTGCGATTCAAGATAAGCCCGGCCTTTATTTCAAATGGCCGTTTATCGAAAATGTGCGTCCGTATGATATGCGTATTCAAACGCTTGACCCGAAAGAGCCGGAGCGCATTCAAACTAAAGAGAAAAACAACGTTTTAGTCGATACTTACGTCAAATATCGTATTGTCGATATTAAGCAATTTTTTGTTTCTACCGGCGGTGATTTTGTGAAAGCTGAAATTCGACTTTCGCAAAGCGTCAACGATGATTTGCGCGCCGAATTCGGGCAGCGTACATTAGCCGAGGTAATTTCCGGCGAGCGCAATAAAATTATGGATAACTTGCGCGTCAGAACCGATAAAGATGCCCGCAGTATCGGTATTGAAGTGTTAGATGTACGCTTGAAGCGGGTCGATCTAGTGCCAGAAATTAGCGCTGACGTTTATCGCCGGATGGACTCTGAACGCAAGCGCGTCGCCAACGAGTTGCGCTCAACCGGATCAGGTGAGGCCGAAAAAATTCGTGCCGATGCAGAGCGTCAGCGTGAGGTCATTTTGGCGGAGGCTTTCCGAGATGCGCAAAAAATCAAAGGTGAGGGCGATGCGACAGCGGCAAAAATTTACGCGCAAGCCTTCTCCAAGAACGCTGAGTTCTATGCGTTTTATCGAAGCATGGATGTTTACAAAAATACCTTTCGCAATAAAAGCGATGTGATGGTGTTAGATCCAAGCTCGGATGTATTCAAATACTTGAAAAACCCCAATAAAGGCGGAAAGTAAAACGGTCGGCAGGATTTTCGGCAGCGACTGCATTCAATATTTTATGACGCCAACGTAAATGCATTGGTGGCAGCGAAGTCAAAATAAGCAAAGCCGCAAAACTTCCGTATAATCTGGTAACGGCGCGTTCCAAACAGGTTCGCGCCGTTTTTGCGTCTTGCGGTTGATTGACCCCGGCGTCTCGTTCGCGCGTAAGACGGTTGCAAATGTTAGGGCGTGCTTCGGTTAGCGGGCAATTGTTAACACTCGGTAACGTTAACGGCATAAATTTTTTACTGTGAATGAGTCAGTGCAAATGACAACTTGGGCATTACCAGAACATATTGAAGACTTGCTCCCGCACGATGCAAGAAAACTCGAGCATATCCGCCGTCTGGCGCTCGATATGTTTGCGTTGCGGGGCTATGAGCTAGTGGTGCCGCCGCTAATGGAGTACGTCGATTCGTTACTGACGGGCACGGGTCACGACATGGATTTGGCGACTTTTAAGCTTGTCGATCAGCTTTCTGGGCGTACGATGGGCATTCGTGCCGACACCACGCCGCAAGTCGCGCGGATTGACGCGCATGTACTGAACCGTCATGGCATCTCGCGGCTTTGTTATGCCGGTAGCGTTTTGCATACGTTGCCGTCTGGTTTGGGTAAAAGCCGTCAGCCCTTTCAAGCTGGCGCGGAGCTTTTCGGCCATGCAGGGCTTGAGGCCGACATTGAGATTCAACAGCTGATGATCGACGCGTTAAACGCATTCGACGTGAAAGCGGTTCAGCTCGATATTGGTCACCCGGCGATTTTTCGAACGTTGATCGACCTCGCCAAAGTGGACACCGCGTCAGCCGATGATATTTTTGTCGCTACCGAAGCCAAGGATGTACAGATGCTTAAATCTCTTGTGATGGAGATTCCGGATCTTATTCCGAGCTATCGTAACGCGTTACTAATGCTGCCAACTTGGTACGGCGGCGTCGGCGTGCTTGATCTCGCAGCGGCGGCGCTACCCGGCGATCAACGTATTGCTAGCGCTATTGCGCAGCTGCGTAATATTGCCGCGCATTTTTCTGCACAAGGTATTGTCGTCAGCATTGATTTAGGCGAATTGGGCGGGTTCAATTATGAAAGCGGTATTGTTTTCTCGGCTTACGCCAGCGGCGCATCCGATGCCGTAGCGCGCGGCGGACGTTACGACGAGGTTGGTAAGTCATTTGGCCGCGCACGGCCCGCCACGGGCTTCTCCATGGATTTAAAGGCACTTTTACCGCTTATCGCAGATCAACCTACTCGCGGGGCGATTTTGGTACCGGCCCAAGTTGATGCGACTGCACAAACGATAATTGCCGAACTGCGGAACACTGGTGAGCGCGTCATAGCGCAACTGCCGGGGCATGATGCCGACTTACACGAGCTGGGCTGCGATCGTGAATTGGTTAAACAGGCGGGGGGCTGGACGGTCGTTCCGATGCGCAATCCCGGCTGATAGTGTCTTCGATTTAAATTTTAGTTTTATCCGAAATCGCGGACTCAATTCCGCATTCAATTTTGTTTTTAAAGGATTTCAACATGGCAAAAAACGTCGTAGTCATCGGCACGCAATGGGGCGACGAAGGTAAGGGCAAAATCGTTGATTGGTTGACCGACGAAGTCGCCGGTGTAGTCCGCTTTCAGGGCGGCCACAATGCCGGACACACATTGGTCGTCAATGGAAAAAAAACGATTTTGCGTTTGATCCCATCCGGCATGTTGCATCCGCACGTCACCTGCTTTATTGGAAACGGCGTGGTGCTCTCACCAGCTGCTGTGTTGCAGGAAATCGACGAGCTAACCGCTTCGGGCCTTGAAGTAATGTCGCGCCTACGGATTTCGCAGGCCTGCCCGCTGATCCTGCCGTACCACGTCGCGGTTGATCAAGCCCGCGAAGCTAAATTAGGCGTCGATAAAATCGGCACGACTGGACGTGGCATTGGTCCGGCCTACGAAGACAAAGTTGCGCGCCGCGCGATTCGCGTTAACGATTTGTTATACCCGCAACGGTTTCACGATAAATTGGTTGAAGTCCTCGATTATCATAATTTTGTGTTGACGCACTATCTAAAAGCCGCGCCCGTCAGCGTTGAATCAATTTACGAGCCAACACTTGCCATGGCAGAACGCTTAAAGCCGATGATTGCGGATGTTTCCGCTGAGTTGCATCAGCTCATGGCCGATGGCAAACAATTGTTGTTTGAGGGTGCGCAGGCCGCGCTATTGGATGTTGACCATGGTACCTATCCGTTTGTGACTTCATCAAACTGCCTTGCCGGGCAGGCATCCGCTGGTGCGGGTGTAGGGCCGCAAGCACTCAACTATGTCTTGGGGATTACCAAAGCCTATGCCACTCGCGTCGGATCCGGCCCATTCCCAACCGAGCTAGACGATGAAACAGGTGAAGCCCTACGAAAACGCGGCAACGAATACGGCTCGGTGACTGGGCGCCCGCGACGCTGCGGTTGGTTTGATGCGGCGGCTCTAAAACGTGCGGCGCAAATCAACGGTCTGTCAGGGCTTTGTATCACCAAGCTTGATGTGCTCGATGGCCTGCCAACTTTGCGTATTTGTACCGGTTATCAACTCAACAGCGAAATCAAAAGCGGCGTTAAGGACGAGGTGAGTGCTCAAGCGAGCGGCGCGATTGTCGATATTCTGCCTTACGGGGCCGAAAACATTGAATGCTGCACGCCGATTTATGAAGATCATAAAGGCTGGACCGACAGCACGGTTGGTATTAGCGATTGGGACAAATTGCCGATAAATGCACAACGCTATTTGCGTCGTTTGGAAGCTTTGGTCGGCGCGCCGATTGCGCTGGTCTCTACTGGGCCAGACAGAGAGGAAACGATCGTTTTGCAACAGCCGTTTGCGTAATTCATTGATATTGATATAGCCAGCATAGATCGGCACGTTCGGCGATGGAAACTAGTGTATTTCGAAAAACTCAAAAGGGCGCACAAGAGGTCGCCAACCATCATCATGGTCTGCAGCATAAACTGCGTTGCGCGCTCGTCGTCATTGAAGACGCGGAAGATAGGTCCGAGTCGTCGGTGGTGAGGCATCCGTGCGAAGTGGCATCAGTGTTTCAGCAGCTGCCAAAACGTGGTCGAACTTTGCGCAACAAACTGCTCGGCGAATGCGATGTTTTAGTTGACGCACTAGGTCACGAAGGCGCGGCGCAATTGGGGAATGAAATCGGCAGCACGCGGACACGTCTGGTGCCGCGCTAGGCTCAATTAATGAAAATCCATCCCAACTATACGCCGCTCTTGTTTGCATTTTTTATGTCGCTGCTCATGGCATTCATTATGTCTGGTATTTTGACCTTCGTGAATTTGGGCTTGGTAAACAATTTTATTTTTATCTGGTTGCGTTCGTTCGTCATTGCATGGTGTTGCGCGTTTCCAACGGTGATTGTCGTCGCGCCGATAGTTCGAAAAATCGTCATGCATCTGACTGCCCCGCCCGCAAAATAATGACAAGACGGATTAGATGACATGCCGCTGGCCACAAATTCAGTTGCGCAACATGCGTTCGCGCTGCCCAAAGCCGATCCGCCGCCAGCAAGCTGGCTTCGTTACGGTGTTTTGATTGCATCGGTGCTGATGGTGTCGAGCGCCGCCATCATGATCCGCTTTGCGCAAATTGAAGGCGTTTCGTCGTTGGCGATTGCGGCTTGGCGGCTCGGTACCGCGTCAGTGATATTGGTTATCATCGTAGTTTCGCGGGCAAAAACTCGCACGGAGTTTGTTGCCATAAATACCCAAGATGCCCTACTGGCGGGCGTTTCCGGCTTGTTTCTGGCGGCGCATTTCGCCTCATGGATATCATCATTGCAATACACATCCGTTGCCAGCAGTGCCGCGCTGGTCACCACTAATCCGATCTGGATCGCACTGTTTTCATGGCTCGTGTTTCGTGAAAAGCTCGGCAGATGGTTACTGCTTGGCATTGCCGCCGCCATTCTGGGTAGTGTGTTGATATTTGCATCCGATGCCAGAATCGATACTGCGGCTATTGGTACAAATCCTCCACTCGGCAATGTGCTGGCGCTTGTTGGCTCGTTGACAGTTTGCGGCTATTTGCTGATCGGCCGCCGATTACGTAAAACCATGTCGCTCATGCCCTACATCGCGTTAACTTATTCAAGCGCCGCCGCCGTCTTGCTGGCGATGGCGTGGGTTAGCGGTGATCCACTGGTTGGCTATTCGTCAACGGCGTGGCTCTGTTTGCTGGGGCTCGGTTTGGGACCTCAATTGCTTGGGCATAGCGGCATCAATTGGGCGCTAAAATATATTCCCGCCACCTTCATCGCTGTTGTCATTTTGGGCGAGCCGATCGGTTCGTCGTTGATGGCATGGTGGGTATTTGGCGAACAATTTGCGCCGCTGCAATTGGTTGGCTTTTCAGTGCTGCTGGTAGGAATTTATTTTGCGTCGAGGGATCGTTCGGCGGCTTCGAAATAAATCTGACTACGCTCAATCTGAAAAGCGCTCTTATAAAATTCTCGTGTAGCCCGCGCGCACTTGATCGCGATCCCCATGGTCAAAATGCCACCATTCGGTGCTGATTCCGGCAAAACCACCTTGCTGCATGGCCTCGCGGAGCAGGGCGCGGTGGCTGATTTGTTGTTCTGAGATGAGATGTTTCGCCAAGTGATCGATCTCCAGTTTCGGGTGCGAAAGCGCGGATAAATCATCGAACGGTGTGCCCATATCAAGTTCTTCGCCCTGCGAATTTGTGATCGTGATATCGACGGCCATGCCAAATGAATGAATTGAGCCGCGCACTGGGTTGGCTAGATACATGAGGAGATCCGTGCCTTGCAATCTCTCCCAAAGCGCTTCTTGGGCGCGCTGCGGGCGCAATGCATCGAGTACCAACAGTCTCAAATCACTGCGCTCACTTTTTAGCCACTGGACTGCGCGTGCCAAGCCTTCAGCAGCGTCCCGGTGTAGCCAGGCACAATCGATCGGCGAATACAGATCGCGCCCGACAAAATTATTCGGGCTAGCGTAGCGCAAATCAATTCGTACACCCTCGATACTCGATAGATGACGAAACTCAGGGTGGCTGCCGATCGCTTCGATGGGCAGAGTTGGCGGATTGCGCGCATCGCGTGCGTCGCGTGTCATGGGCGAATTGGCCATATTGGGCACTTAGTGGCCGAGTTGAATGGATAGAAAATCGTAAAAAAATTCGTGGATAAATTATGCGCTTACGGAAAGCAGCTGGAACCGGTGAAAGCCAATGAACAAAAATAACAGTTTCCACGCAAATTGGCTATGATCGTCAATATTGCTATGCAAGGTTCTGTCAATTCGGTAACATAAGCACGCGATTGAAGTTTGAAAGTTCGCATCATGTTTTGATTGCATACCCTCAAAGGGGAGTAGCTAAAGGGAATATTTCCCGGGTGTGGATGTCGTCAGTACGGGTTTGTTTTGTCGCAGCAGCTGCGAAACCCCGGCACCACGCGCAAATACGAGTTTTTTCCGTTGTATTTGCAAGCGAGACCTTTGCCAGTGTTGTTGGCAAAGGCTCGTCTGTTAAGTGCAAAACGGTCATAAGTTTTGCCATAGAAAAAGCCTCAGCCGTCACTTGGTCTGGGGTTTTTTTACGGGAGAGGATTATGTTTGAGACGATTGGCAATGTTTGGATGTGGCTGGGCTTTGGGCTCTTTGTAGTGGTTGCGCTTGCAGTGGATTTGTTGGTCTTAGACCAGAAAAAAGGGCAAAAAGTATCTTCCAAGGAGGCTGCAATTTGGTCGCTCATTTGGGTCTCGCTATCTTTTGTGTTTGCGGGCTTGTTGTGGTGGTACTTGGGTCAAGCCTATGATCCGGCGTTCGCGAAATTGAAAACGACCGAGTTTTTAACCGGCTATTTGATCGAAAAATCGTTATCGGTTGATAATATTTTTGTCTTCCTGATGATTTTTACCTTCTTCGCGGTGCCGGAAGAATTGCAGCGCCGTGCGTTGGTGATTGGCGTCATTTTAGCAATTGTGCTGCGTATCGTGATGATTCTGCTGGGCGCTTGGCTGGTAGCGCAATTTCATTGGGTGCTTTACATTTTTGGTGCGTTTTTGCTGTTCACGGGCGTGAAGATGTTGATTTTCGCCGACGCCGAGCCTGACCTCAACACCAATCCGCTGCTGCGATGGATACGCGGTCATGTCAAATTAACTGACAACTTTCAAGGTGACCATTTTTCGATCATTAAAGACGGCGTTAAGTATTTCACGCCGCTGTTCGTCGTGATCGTGATGATCGGTGTGACCGACGTAGTGTTTGCGGTTGATTCGATTCCGGCGGTATTTGCAATCACACAAGACCCATTTATTGTTATGACGTCAAACATTTTTGCAATTCTAGGTTTACGGGCGCTGTATTTTTTATTGGCCGACTTGGCAGGACGTTTTCATTTGCTCTCTTACGGTTTAGCGCTGGTACTGATATTCGTTGGAACCAAAATGCTGATCGTGGACTTCTATAAAATTCCTATTTTTGTGTCGCTGGCAGTGGTGGGCATGATTCTGCTGGTCTCAGTAGGGTTGAGCTGGCTAATCAAACCAAAGCCACCCTGAGCTAACGGAAAAATAATGCAAATGCTTCGTCCTTTGTAAATGCGGTCCAAAGTGCTGGCTATTTGACCAATTTGGGCAAATCTAGGCGCTTTGGGCTTTACCGAGCATTGCTTTATCAAGTAAATGCCCAATATAAACATAACATTCGTTGATGTGGCGTTGCTACAGGTTGTTGCGGCATGATGTTGTGGAAAGGTCACGAAAGTTCGTGGAAATGTTCAGGTTAAAAATAATTGCATTGTGTTTAAAAAATGCTTTCAGTACACTTACGCGTTTTTCAAAATCCGGAATAATCAGCCTTAGTATGAAAATTCCAATAGAATTCAGACGCTTGCATTAGGAGAAATGACGTTGGCCACTGTTAAAAAAGCTAAGACCGTCGCGAAATCCACCGCTAAAGTTGTCGTCAAAAAACCCTCTGGTAGCAAAGCAGTTTCCGCCAAGTCGGTAAAAATGACCGCCAAGAAGGTGGTTGCAAAGTCTTCCTCCAAGGCGGCGTCAAAAATCGTCCCAAAGGTGAAGGTGGTCGCGAAGGGCATCAAATCCGCCAAAACGGCTGCAAAGTTGAACCCTGCTCCCAAGTCGGCAGTTAAAAAAACCGCAAAAACGCCTGCCAAAGCAGCCGTCAAGGCATCCGCTAAGGTGCCGACCAAGAAAATAACCGTCAAAGAAAGCGTAAAAGTGCCACCTAAAGCAACCGTAAAATCCTCTACACCTTCTATAACCAAATCGCCTGCGGCACCGGCTGCCCGTGTCCCAGCCCGTCCCGTCGCCAAAATGGTTGAACCCGTCGTCACTCAGCCAACACCAAGACCTCCTCCCAAACCCACTCGCGGGGGGCCGTTACTCACGGAGGCCGAGCTATTAAAGCAGCCAAAGTCCGACTACATGTCGCGAGATCAACTTAATTTTTTCAAGAATCGCTTGAAAGAGTTGCAAACTCAGCTGCGGTTGAACGCGGGTGCTACGACAGAAAACCTTCGCGAATTGGCGGTTGCGCCAGATCCCGCAGACCGCGCCACGCTCGAAGAAGAACATGCTTTAGAGCTGCGCGCGCGCGATCGTGAACGCAAATTGCTTAAAAAAGTTGAAGGCGTTTTGGCGTTGATTGAATCCGGTGAATACGGCTATTGCGAAGAAACCGGCGAGCCAATTGGTCTGCCCCGTCTGTTGGCGAGACCAACCGCTACGCTCACGATCGAAGCACAAGAACGCCGGGAGTTGAAACAAAAAATGTACGGCGAGTGAGTTGTAAAAAATGCATGCGCAAAGCAAAAACCGCACTTTTTTGGGTGCGGTTTTTTTATGGTTTATTGCCTTTTGAGTATTCAATATTGCGCGATTGCCAGTTATGCCGTCCGTGTATCCTGCTCAGGGGATGGTTCACTGCTGAAACTGGGTGCAACCGCTATTGCGGTCCGACGACGAACTGCCGCCTGCGCAAAGTTGGTTCTGCGTCGGCGGAAATGACCGGTTCAGCATCTGCCACCAACGGCGTGACGCGCCTCGCACCGTTGAAGCGTTTACGCCAATAGACATTACTCATCTCAACGATTTCAACTGTTTTGCCGCGCGATGGGGCATGCACAAAACGCCCGTCACCGATATAGAGCCCAACATGTGAAAACGCTCGTTTAAGGGTTTTGTAAAAAACCAAATCACCGGGCTGCAACTGGCTTTGGTCTATCTGGAGTCCAGCCTTACTCATGGCAATCGCGCTGCGCGGCAACGGCAACGAAAGTGTTTCTGAGAACACATGGCTGACAAAACCTGAGCAATCAAACCCCTTCGCAGCAGAATTTCCACCATAGCGATATTTAACACCGATCAGCGAGAGAGCGTATATCAGCGTTTCATCAACCGGCGCACGTGACATTGCCGTTTTGGAAGAGGTATCGTTTGTGGGGGCCGCCGTGATCGCCTCGGCCTCGAGCGTTACAAAGATCGTATGGGCCGCTGCCGCGAGAGCCGATACGCTGGTACACAAGCCCAGCGCCAATAATGCTACCGATGAAAAACATCGCAACGATGTGATTCGTCCGGGGCAGGGCGATTTGAAAGCGAGGCGCGGTGAGATTGTTTCGAACCTGAACCTATCGCCAACCCCCCCTAGTGTTATCGTGAAATTATCCATAGGACCATGATACAACGAGTCATTGCAAACTCTGGCTAGCTCTTTCATACTCTTGTAGAGAGCTCACCCAAATTTTACGTCACACTGTCCATCAAACCATACCAACTGGAGAAACATTATGCATCCCGAAGTCATTCCCTTTGCACCCAAAACTGAATATTCGCGTCGTGATTTTGTCATGACCACATTGGCCGGTGGCTTTGCGGCTGCTGTGATCCCGGTCAGCGCTGAAACAATCACAACCGATAGCAAAGGCTTAACGGCCGGCGAAGTCAAAATTAAAGTGGTCGACGGTGAAATGCCCGCCTACCGCGCGATGCCAGCAGGTGGGAAAAATCTCCCGGTAGTATTGGTCGTACAAGAAATTTTCGGCGTGCATGAACATATCAAGGATGTTTGCCGCCGTTTCGCCAAAGAAGGTTACATGGCGATTGCGCCAGAACTTTATGCGCGCCAGGGAGATGTTTCAAAGTTGAAAGATATGAAGGAGGTCTCTGCCGTGGTTTCCAAAGTGCCAGATGCACAAGTGATGTCGGATTTGGATGCCACGCTTGCTTGGGCGGCGCAAAATAACGGTGATGTCAAGAAGGCCGCCGTCACTGGGTTCTGCTGGGGCGGGCGTATCACGTGGATGTACGCTGCCCACAACCCAAACCTGAAAGCTGGTGTGGCATGGTACGGCGCTTTGGTGCGCGCTGCGACACCGATGACACCGACGCATCCGATCGATATCGCGAGCAAGTTGAAAGTTCCTGTTTTAGGGCTTTACGGCGATGCCGATAGCGGTATCCCAAACGACACTGTCGGCAAGATGCGAGATGCACTCAAAGCCGCCGGCAGCAAATCTGAAATCGTGCTCTATGACGATACTCCGCACGGTTTCCACGCCGACTATCGCCCCAGCTACAGGGCGGGCGAGGCCAACGACGGCTGGAAACGTTTGATGGTCTGGTTCCGCAAATATGGCGTCGCATAAGTAATCGTCGACCTCTGTCACCAGGCGTATTTGCCAACCGTAATACGCATGCATCGCCAAAGCGTCGTCTGGTGCCGTGCGTATTTCATGTCGGCTGCGTATAGATTCCCCGTTTGAACTGCGCGAGACATCAGCGCAGCAATAATTGTATTCATCCGCAATGCCTCCCCTGAATGAGGTATTTGTTAAAAATCGTTACGCATTTTTGCCGAATTGTGAACTGGATCACATTTTTAACGGCGCAAAAAGAATACAGTTAAATAACAATAATTTGTATACAACACTTCAGCGGCCCGGCGATTATTTGTTTAATTTGTCACGTTGCTTGCTGTCGACTACTGCGCACAAATAAGTTCCGCCGTCCCGCACACCGCGGCGCTGCTTGCACTGAAAAGCCATGCTTTAGAAAGCCGGTTTAAAATCGATGAAACCCCGCTCAAAATTATCTCGTGTGGTTGTCAATCCTGAACGCTTGTTTCAACGTCAAGTTGAGGCTTTTTTTCAGCTGGCGCCCAGCGCGATGCTGTTTTCATATGTGGGTGCGCTGATTTCGCTGGCGGTGGTCTATAAGTCGGACAACTCGCTCGCCGGGCTATTTTGGTTTGCCTTTGCCACGCTGGTCATGTTGCTCCGCGGCGCCGTGCTTTGGGAGTATTGGCGCCAAGACGATCCGTTGCAGCAAGCCAAACTCTGGGCACGACTGATGGTGGGCGTTAATTTTCTCGCGGGTGTTCAATGGGGACTGCTGGGAACACTGTTGTTTAGCTCGCCCGACATCTATCACGAGTTGTTTATCACGATGGTGATTATTTGTTTTGTTGCGGGCTCGATTGTTCCCTTCGCACCGATCAAATGGGCGCATCCGGCGCTCGCCATACCGGCTACGATCCCAACGATAATTTACGTTTTTTTCATTCGCGTCGGCCCGCAATGGTTGACCGGTTCAATGGCGCTATTTTTTGTGTTTACCGTAATGTACTTTTCGTACAAGCAATACCGTGCGGTGGCAAATAGATTGTCACTAGAGTTGCGAAACGAAGCACTGGTTGCCAAGCTCAATGAAGCGAACAGTGAATTGGGCGAGCAAAACAGCGAACTTAAGCATCGCACGGCCGTGGTCAGGCGCGCCCAAATCGAACAGCGTAGTCGTGCCAGCATTTTAGCCAGTCATGTTGAAAAAACGCTGCTGCCGGTGATTGAGTGTGATGCACAATTCGGAATTGTCAGTTGGAATGATGCAGCCGTCCAGTTGCTGGGCTATCGCGTTGAAGAAGTCTGCGGGCAGAATTTGGGGGAACTATTCTTCCCTCCTGAGCGGCAAGGTAATTTGCCGGCTTTTGTCAAAAAACTATTCGAAGAAGGCCAAGCAACGATTGTCGATATGCCACTCGTGAACCGCAACCTGCAACGAATTCCCTTGCGGTTTTACATCACCCCGATTCTGGCGGACGACCGTACCCCACTGCGGATTGCCGTCATCATGGTGGAGAACTATACCGAACCCAAAAAGCGGAGCTTCTCCGGCAGAGCTGGCACCCTCAGCAAAGGTCTTGATTGAGCGCGTGATTCATTCGCCTAGTTAGTTTCTGAGCCAAACCTGCCAAGTTTCTTTCGCGGCAAAAACAGCGATAGAATCGGGCGGATTCACGAGCATCAAGCGAGTGAAATGCGGCTCAAGCATTGTCTCTAGCTCGCCAGACGCCAAGCCAAATGGCGGCCCTTTTTCGTTGTTATCGGCGAAGAAAAAACCAATCAGTTGTCCGCCGGCTGGGATCAATGTCGCGACGCGCGCTGACCATTGCGGCCACATCCGCCGAGGCAATGCGCACAAAAATGCTCTTTCATAAACAATGTCAAAGCGCTCGCACCCCAATGTGTCGCCAAAAAAATCTTCTTCGCGCACCCGGTCTGCATAAGTGCCGCCGAGAATGCCCCGTGCCTGTGCGACCGCAGCCGCCGAAAAATCAATGGCGGTGACCGCATAACCCAAATCGGTTAAGTATTTGACCTCGTAACCCGAACCACAGCCGGGAATCAATACGTGTTGCGTTTGGGTTCGCGTTGGCTGCATTTCGGGTGTAGCCTGCAGGGCCTGCGGGCTTGGGAGATATTCCAATAGGCAAGCAGGTACGCCGCCTTGATCCCATGGCGTAAACGCCGCCGTAAAGCGAAGATTCCAGAAGTCCGGCGCCGCCGGATCACTTTTGGGGAATGATGGCGGGGGTTGACGGGCGGATGGCGGAGTAGAGAGCGGGGTACGGAATGTTTTCATCAGCAGATTATAGGTTGCCAAGCGGATGTCGAGGAAAATCGATCGACTTTAGATCGCTGACTCCATCCTCCGAACGTTGTGCTTCATCAGCCGAAATGGGCTTTTATCACACAGATTTTGACTTTGAACGCTAACCACCTTAACGTGCAGTTTGGTTAATCTTGATAGGCTAGAAACATGAAAAAAATGCACCCCATACGCGACATGCATAGCGCGCAAACTGCAAAAACCGTGATGACTGCTCTACTAGTGATCATCGCCGTCGCGGGATGTCGTGACGGCGGCACTGGAATGACGACCATCGCAACCAGTTCCGCAACTGGCACAGAAACCAAGCGGCCAAGCATCCTGAAACCTTGTCGCGTCAAAGGAATTGAGAACGAAGTTCAGTGCGGGGTACTGCGCGTTGCCGAAAATCGACAAGATACAAATAATAATGGCCGCAAAATCGGCATCAATATTGTCGTGCTGCCCGCATCCGCGCGGGTCAAACAGCCTGATCCTATTTTTCTGTTCGCCGGCGGGCCTGGGCAAGCGGCAGCCTCATTGGCGCCGCAAGCCATGATGTTATTGGGTGGCCTGAACAACAAACGCGATCTGGTGCTCATTGATCAGCGCGGCACTGGCAAATCAAACGGCCTCATCTGCAAATTGCCGAACGCAACGGAGCCCGCAATTGCTAACCTGAGTCAGCTCGTGCGAGACGAAAAAATGAAACAGGCCACTATTGAATGCCGCGATGTGCTCAGTAAAAATGCCGATCTCACCCAATACACCACCACCATTGCGATGGCCGATTACGACGAAGTTCGCGCTGCCTTAGGTTACGACAAAATTAATCTTTGGGGTGCGTCATATGGCACACGCTCGTCGATGGAATATCTGCGGCGTTACCCTGATCATGTGCGTAGCGTGGTGATTGATGGTGTTGCTCCCCCCTCGATGGCGCTGCCGCTACATTTTGGACGTGATGCAGGCGCCGCTTACGAAAAGGTACTGTCATCATGCGAAACCGAGCCTACCTGCAACAAAAATTTCCCCGGTTTACGACAACAGGTCGACAGCCTCTCGGCAGACCTTGCCAAAACACCTCGCAAGGTTATGCTGGCTGATTCAGTCACCGGTATTGCAACCGAGGTTGAGGCAACGCGTGAGATGCTATTGATCTCGATTTTTTCAACGCTGTATGTGCCGGAAATGGCAGCACAGCTGCCGGCAGCACTCAGCCGCGCTGCTGGTGGTGATTACGCGATGCTCGCGACATTAAGCGGTGCGTTAAGCGATATGGCGGAGGAACAAGTTACATTCGGCATGCGCATGTCGGTCATGTGTGCCGAGGATTTGCCCCGAATCAAGTCGGCTGATTTAGAACGTGAAGCGAACCGCCCGCCGTTCAACCGATTGTTTATCGACGAGTTCGCAAAATCCTGCGCGATCTGGCCGAAGGGCACGATGGCGGCAGACTTTGACCAGCCAGTGAAGTCCGATAAGCCAGTGCTCATTTTGAGTGGGGGGCTTGATCCCGTCACGCCACCTGTTCACGGCGAAGAGGTCAAACAATCGCTGTCCAACGCCGTCCATTTCATTGCGCCGAATGTGGGGCACGGGGTTTCACACAAAGGCTGCGCGCCGAAAATTATGAAGAAATTTATTGAATCTGCGAGCGTAGCGGGTCTGGATGGTGAGTGCTTAAAGAAAATGCCAAGGCCAATGTTCTACGAACCACTACAAGAGAAAAAATCAACCGGCGAACACCGGGTTCAGACAGCTACGAATGTGAGCGAGCCCGACGCCGATGAATCAAAATCAAATTTGAAGGGAAAACAATAATGATTGAAGTTCGCGATCTTAAAAAAAGTTTCGGCAATGTGACCGCCGTGAATGGCGTTACCTTTAATGCTAAAAGTGGTGCAATCACTGGCTTGCTGGGCCCCAACGGGGCGGGCAAAACGACGACCATCCGCATGATCGGAACGTTGGTTGGTATTGGCGCTGGTGGCGGCAGCGTGAGTGTGAACGGATTGGACGTCGCGACCAACGCCGATGCGGTTCGCCAAACCTCGGGGCTGCTGACCGATGCGCGAGGCCTCTATATCCGTATGACGGCGCATGAAAACATTCGCTACTACGCCGATCTGCGCGGGATTGATCCTGCAAAATCGGAAGCCACCATCGCCCGTTATGTCGGCTGGCTGGACATGAAAGATATTTTGGACCGTCGTACCGATGGCTTTTCGCAAGGCGAAAAAATGAAAGTCGCGATCGTCCGTGCGTTGGTGCATGAGCCTTCGCACGTGATCCTAGATGAACCTACCAACGGGCTCGATGTGATGACCACCCGTGCATTGCGTGAGTTGGTCAAACGCTTGAGAGTGGAAGGCCGCACCGTCATGTTTTCAAGCCACATCATGCAAGAGGTAGCCGCGCTGTGCGATGAAATTATCATTATTTCCAAGGGGCGGGTGACTGCGCAAGGCACAACGAACGAACTGCTGTCGATGTCGGGAAAAGACAATTTGGAAGACGCGTTTGTTGCGCTGGCAGAAATTGACGCCGAGCACGCACATCAAACTCAACGAGAGGCCGCCCTAAAATGAAAATGCCCACGAAATCCCGCATGAATGCCCTAAACTTCAAAACTATTTTCACCGTTCTCAAAAAAGAACTGCGCGACCATTTGCGCGATCGCCGCACTGCGCTGATGATCTTTGTCTCGTCGATCGCGGTTGGCCCGTTGGTGCTGATTGGCATGAGCTATTTTATTTCTAGCATCGAAGAAAAAGCCGAGAAAAGGGAAGTGTTTGTACAAAACATTGCGCATGCGCCGCAACTCGCCAATTTTATGGCGCGGCAGGATTTTACGGTCAAGGAGCCTAAACCTGATTTCCGCGAACTGATCGGCCAAGGCAAGCACGATGCCGTGCTCGTCATCCCAAACGATTTCACTGAAAAATTTGTTACCGGGAAAGCCGACGTCGAGCTGGTCTATGACGACACCCGCCAAGATGCCAGTGCGCAATCAATTGGCATTCTACGGAGGGTCGTGCAAGGCTTTAACCGAGAGGTGAGCGGCCAGCGCCTAGTCGCGCGTGGCATCAGCGGCAAAATATTAACGGCTGTTGAAATTCAGGAAACCAATATGGGCACACCGGCGCAGCGCGCTGCGATGCTGCTCTTTATCATCCCGTGGCTCACGCTCATCGTCGGCATTACCGGCTGCATGGCGGTAGCCATTGATATGACAGCTGGTGAACGCGAACGCGGTTCGTTGGAGCCTTTGCTCATGAACCCGATTTCGCGGGTTAGCATGATTATCGGCAAATGGCTGGCGGTAGCGTGCTATGGCATGGGCATCGTCTTGTTGCTATTAGCCGGTTTTTGGGCGACCCTCACCTTCTATCCCCTACCCAAAATCGCCAGCGTGGTGACGCTAAGCAGCGCTCAGTACCTGGGCTTTGCGGTCATGCTACTGCCGTTCACGCCCGCTATAGGCTCACTGCAAATGCTCATCGCCACCTATGGCCGGAGTTTTAAAGAAGCGCAAACTTACGTCAGTTACCTCTATACGGTTGTCTCGTTCATCCCGGTGATCGCAATGTTTGCGCAGCTCAAAGACGCGACGTGGCAGCTATTTGTGCCGATGCTGGGGCAGATGATGGTGCTCACCCGGATTTTGCGTGGCGAGCATTTGGAGGCTATGCACTTCCTGATTCCGCTGGGGATTTGCCTGGCGATTGCGCTGTTCTCAGTGACGATGCTGACGCGTTTGATGGGCCAGGAGAAGATTATTTTTGCGCGTAGTTGATTGCTTTGTGGCGTGGCGTTGGGGCGGTCAGAAAGGCTTGGCTTGCCCCATCGCTGTCAGAGCATAACCCTTGAACCCCCCGCCAGTGCTAGAGTTTTTGAATGTTCAGCAATTTGCCAATTCATCTTGAGAGGATTTATGAATCCCACCAAAGTCTCACGCCAAAACCTAAAAAAACTAACCGATCTGCCGAACATCGGTACCGCCTGCGCTGCCGATCTTCGCCTGCTGGGGATTAACACGCCTACCGATCTCATTGGCCGTTCACCGTTCGAACTGTACAAACAGCTTTGCGATAAAACCGGTGTGCGTCACGATCCTTGCATGATTGATGTTTTGATGTCGATCACGCGCTTCATGGATGGGGAGGCGCCGCGAGAATGGTGGGCGTATACCGCTGAGCGCAAGAAATTGTACAAATAGCCACTAAATCGACGGATAACGGTATTTATCATCTCTACTGAGTTTTGCAGCGTGGCAAGGTAAAATACGAGGTTACGGGCGAAAAGGCGGCTTCTAGTTCCGCCTCCCAATCTACAACCCAATAACCCAAACTGCACATCTCATGAACGTCTCAGAAATCCGCCAGGCTTTTATCGATTTTTACGTCTCTAAAGGCCACACCCACGTCGACTCTTCATCTCTGGTGCCGCATGACGATCCCACGCTGCTGTTCACCAACGCGGGCATGAACCAGTTTAAAGATTGCTTTTTAGGGCTCGAAAAACGTAACTACGTTCGCGCTGTCTCCTCCCAGCGCTGCGTGCGGGCAGGTGGCAAACATAACGACTTGGAAAACGTCGGCTATACCGCGCGGCACCACACGTTTTTTGAGATGCTGGGCAACTTCAGTTTTGGCGACTACTTTAAACGCGACGCGATCAAATACGCTTGGGAACTGCTCTTGGTTGTTTATAAGTTGCCGTCCGAAAAATTGACGGTGACCGTCTATGCGGAAGACGACGAAGCCTATGATATTTGGGCAAACGAAATCGGCGTCCCAAAAGAACGAATCATTCGCATTGGCGACAACAAAGGTGGCCGTTATGCATCCGATAATTTCTGGATGATGGGCGATACGGGGCCATGCGGCCCTTGCAGTGAATTGTTCTACGACCATGGCGCGCACATCCCCGGCGGACCTCCTGGTTCACCTGATGAAGATGGTGATCGTTTCATCGAAATCTGGAATTTGGTCTTCATGCAATACAACCGTGAAGTCAAAGACGGCCCGATGATCCCGCTGCCGAAGCCATCCGTTGATACGGGTATGGGATTGGAGCGTTTATCAGCCGTTCTACAACATGTTCACGCCAATTATGAAATCGATTTATTCCAGGCGCTGATCAAAGGTGCGATGCGCGAAACCGGCTGCACCGATATTGAGTCACCCAGTCTGCGCGCGATCGCCGATCACATTCGCGCGTGTGCTTTTCTCGTCTGCGATGGCGTGATTCCTGAAAACGCAGGGCGTGGCTATGTGTTGCGTCGCATTGCGCGGAGAGCGATGCGCCATGGTTACAAGCTCGGTCAAAAACAGCCGTTCTTTTATAAATTGGTCGATGATCTCGCCGCCGTAATGGGCGGCGCATTTCCGGAGATTGTGGAATCAAAAGAACGGGTTAAGGCCGTGTTGAAGCAAGAGGAAGAGCGGTTTGGTGAAACCCTTGAAAACGGCATGACGATTCTCGATGCTGCAGTCGGCTCCAACGGTAAAAAGCTCGACGGTGATACAGCATTTAAACTCTATGACACCTTTGGATTCCCCGTTGATTTGACTGCTGATATTGGTCGTGAGCGTGGCTTTGAAGTGGATATGGCAGGCTTTGAAGCGGCGATGGCTGTCCAGCAGCAACGTTCACGTGGTGCAGGGAAATTTGTTGCCAAAGGCACGGTGGTTTTCGATGGCGCCAAAACCGAGTTTAAGGGCTACGAAACGCTAACTGCTACCGGCACGGTGCTAGCGCTGTATCGCGATGGTTCGAGCGTGAAGGAACTGAACGCAGGCGAAGCGGGCATTATCGTGTTGGATAAAACGCCGTTCTACGCCGAGTCGGGCGGGCAGGTGGGTGATAAAGGTGAGCTCACCAAAAGCAACAGCGCTAATGTTTGCCTTTCATTATTTAATGTTGAGGACACGCTTAAAATCCAGGCGGATGTGTTCGGCCACTACGGCGTTTTGGCCGCCGGTGCGCTGGCGGTTGGTGATACCGTTGCCGCAAATGTCGATATGGCGCGCCGCGCCCGTGTGATGCGCCACCACTCAGTCACGCATATCATGCACAAGGCGCTGCGCGAGGTATTGGGCTCGCATGTTCAGCAAAAGGGTTCGCTGGTTGATGCGGATAAAACGCGTTTTGATTTTGCCCATAACTCACCCATGACATCTGCTGAAATTGCGAAAATTGAAGCCATCGTGAATGCGGAAATTTTGCTCAACGGGGCAACAAGTGCCCAGGTTCTGCCGTTAGAAGCTGCACAAAAAACCGGTGCGATGATGCTGTTCGGTGAGAAATACGGCGATGAAGTTCGCGTTCTTGAAATTGGCTCATCCAAAGAATTATGTGGCGGCACGCATGTGGCGCGGACTGGCGATATTGGGCTGTTCAAAATTGTTTCTGAAGGCGGTGTTGCGGCCGGTGTGCGCCGTGTTGAAGCCGTTGCAGGCTCAGTCGCGTTTGATTATGTACAAAATACGGAAAAGCAATTAACCAATGCGGCTGCATTGCTGAAATCGCAGCCGCAAGAAGTGGAAGCGAAAGTGGGCGTACTGCTGGAAAATATTAAAGCGTTGGAAAAGCAATTAGCCACACTGAAGTCCAAAGCTGCCGCCTCGCAGGGTGACGATTTGCTCAATGAAGTTGTCGAGGTAAACGGCGTAAAAGTCCTCTCCGCTAAGCTCGACGGTGTCGATGCCAAAGGCTTGCGCGAGACGATGGATCAAGTGAAAAACAAACTGAAATCGGGCGTGATTGTGTTGGCCGTTGTGGAAGGTGAGAAAGTGCAAATTGCTGCAGGCGTGACGGCTGATTTAACTGCCCAATTCAAAGCGGGAGAAATTGTTAATCACGTTGCACAGCAAGTTGGCGGCAAAGGTGGCGGTAAACCTGATATGGCAATGGCTGGCGGCACGAATCCGGCTGGCATCGGTTTGGCATTGGCAAGCGTTGCCGCATTCATCAAGGAGCGGACGTAATGGGAAATAACAATGCTGATTTGGATGTCGTCATTCGTAACCTGAAGCAAGCCGAATCAGCCCTTGCCACACTGCTGGCATCACCAGAAACACTAGGCCAGATCACGAGTTCAGCCAAATTGATGGCGGATTCTTTCGCCCAAGGCGGACGTGTTTTTTCCTGCGGCAATGGCGGCAGCATGTGCGATGCGATGCATTTTGCAGAGGAATTATCCGGCCGCTATCGCCAAGATCGCAAAGCCTTGCCCGCCGTTTCGATCAGCGACCCGTCGCATATTTCCTGTGTGGGAAATGACTATGGTTACGACTTCATTTTTTCACGCTATCTGGAAGCCCACGCCCGCAAAGGTGATGTACTGCTTGGTATATCGACGAGCGGTAAAAGCGCCAACGTGATTAAGGCGGCCGAATACGCCAAACAGCACGGCATTCATGTCGTCACCCTGACCGGTAAAGCCGACAGCGTGTTGGGTGCCTTGTCGACGATTGATATCACGACGCTTGGTACATCCGGTTTCGCAGATCGTGTGCAAGAGCTGCACATTAAAGTCATCCACATTTTGATCGAGCTGATTGAGCGGCGTTTTTTCCCTGAAAACTACGCGGGCTAATGGGTATGTTCAAGTTCTGCCCTCTCTGTGCCACCCCGTTAGCTGACCGTGAATTGCTTGAAGATGGCGGCCCGACACGGCGGTTGGCATGTCCGGCTGATGCTTGCAGCTTTGTTCACTACGATAATCCCACCCCTGCCGTTGGGGTTCTGCTCGAACAGAATGGCGAAATCATCATGGCACGCGGCGCGGGCTGGCCAGAAGGTTTCTTTGCGCTTATTACCGGATTTTTAGAGCGCAATGAAGACCCGGTGAAAGGCGTGATCCGTGAAGTCAAAGAAGAAACCAATCTTGATGTGATTGAAACCAACATCATTGGCAACTATATTTTTGAACGCAAAAATGAAGTCATGCTCTGTTACCACGCGATTGTCACCGGTGAGATAAAGCTCTCGCCAGAACTCGCCGAAACCAAACGCTACCAACCCAAAGACCTGCGCCCATGGCCGCGTGCGACGGGGTTTGCGGTGGCCGATTGGATGAAAGCGCGCGGGTTGGAAGTAAAGTTTGTGGATCGACCGCTCATCAACATCAGCCCAAATCCAAACGCGAATATTCAACCGAAGAGTTAAACAATGGGCCCCAATAAACTCAAACCCGAATCCATCGCCGCCCAAGCCTTGGGCTGGGTGGATGAAAAAACCAAAAGCGTCGTGGAGCCGATCTATATATCGACCACATTTATTCGCGATCCGGACAATCAATATCGTTCAGGTCGCGTTTATGGGCGGGACCAAAACCCGACTTACGATCAGGCAGAAGCGGTGCTGACCGCACTAGAAGGCGGTCATGCGTCGCTATTGTTCGCGTCCGGCATGGCCGCAGCCACAGCCGTGTTTCAGGCATTAATGCCCGGAGATCATGTTCTGGCACCGAAAGTGATGTACTGGTCATTGCGCAATTGGCTCAAAAACTTCGCGACACAATGGGGTTTGCAGATTGATTTTATTGACATGAATTCCCCCGATGCCGTGCGCGCCGCCATCAAGCCGGGCAAGACAAAACTCATCTGGATTGAAACGCCCGCCAACCCATTATGGACGATTACTGATATTGCGCTAACCTGCGAAATCGCTCATGCGAATGGCGCTATCGTTGCGGTTGATTCGACGGTTGCAACACCCGTACTGTCGCAACCGTTGAAATTGGGCGCTGATATCGTGATGCACGCCGCCACGAAATACCTGAACGGCCATTCTGACGTGATTGCAGGCACCTTGACGACCCGCGAAGACAACGCCTATTGGCAACGTGTCCGCACGATCCGCGCACAGCTTGGTGGCGTGCTCGGGCCGTTTGAAGCGTTCCTGCTCACGCGTGGCATGCGCACGCTTTACCCGCGGGTGCGTACTGCTTGTGCGTCGGCACAAAAAATTGCTGAATATTTTGCAGGCCACGCGCTGGTAGCCGAGGTACTGTATCCAGGCCTCCCATCATTCGCAGGTCATGCGGTGGCGGCCAAACAAATGACGGGCGGCTTTGGCGGCATGATGTCGATTAGAGTGAAGGGTTCAACGTCCGACGGTTCGTCCACAATCAATGGTGGAGCGGCTGCGATTGCCACCGCTGCATGCGTACAACTTTGGAAACGTGCTACATCGCTAGGCGGTGTCGAAAGTTTGATTGAGCACCGCGCCAGTGTTGAGGGTGCAGGCACGCCAGCGCCTGCCGATCTGCTGCGCTTATCGGTGGGGATTGAAGACGCTGATGATTTAATTGCCGATCTGGAACAAGCACTCACAAAAGCAACAAAATAAAGATCAACCGAAAATCATGATGAACTGCAACAGAAAATGACCACACCAAACACCACCCAACGCATCCAGCAATATTGCGTTCGTGCAAACCGAGACGAACTGCTGATTCAAGCGCCGGTCATCGAAAAAGCGATTGCCGCATTTATTGTCGCCCTCGGCGACTTGCCACCCGGCTTTGCGGACGATGTTTTATACAGTTATAAAGTGCCAACCATGAGCGAGGATGGAAGCTGCTCGTTGATCAATGAGCTGGCCGATGTGCCTTACGATCTCTCGCCTATTTTGGGTGGCCGTACCGAATCGAATAAGCGCAAACTGCTATTGCTAAACCAAGTTGTCGAGCACGCGACGCAATTAACGGGTTCAGATTGGCTCGGTATTTATCAAGTCCGCAAAAATATGATGGCAAATCCAGTATTGGTCAAACTCGCCTATCGTGGGCGCCCCAGCCGCGCTGAATTCCCGCTGACCGCTGAATTTGCCACGCACAGTACCAACAGCGCCGTTGGGTTGAGCGGCCAGGCGAAGGTAATTGATGATGTCAGTGCATTTGTCGCCGAGGGCGGTGGTTTTTATGTCTGCGACGACGCGGTGCAATCCGAGGCCTGCGTACCGTTGTTAGACGAAGCCGGAAAAGTGATTGGTATTATCGATGGTGAAGCCGCACCGAAAGCGTTTTTTAATGTGGATCGGATGAGCATTATTGTCGCGATGGCGTTGGTCGTGCCTGCTCTGTTGCCGTAGCCGCAGCCGCCTCATATTACCCAAGACTAGGCCACCAGCCACGAACGCCAACGCCAACTTCCCGACACAATACACATATGCACCTTACACATATGCACCTAGAGTTATTTCCGCCTACGCTCGCCGCCGCACAAGCACGGTTAGCTATAATCGAGGCTAAAAAATACGCATCAACGCGCAATTTTTACGACGGCGCGACCACTAAAATTTCACCCTATGTTACGCACGGCTTCATCAACTTAGCCGACATTGCCGCCGATATTGAAGCCCGTTATCCTGCCGAGGATTGCGAAAAGCTCATCATGGAATTTGGTTGGCGAGAATTTTTTCAACATGTTTGGCGGCATTGTGGCGACGGCATATTTGATGATGTGAAGCCGGGGCTGTCCGGCGTAAACTACCGTCCTGAATTGCCGCTGGATATCATCGAAGCGCGCACCGGGATTACCGTGATTGATGCGGCCGTGCGCGAGCTTTACAACACGGGCTATTTACACAATCACGCCAGAATGTGGCTAGCTTCCTATGTTGTGCATCTGCGCAAAGTGCATTGGCGGGCAGGGGCTGATTGGATGCTGGGACATTTGCTGGACGGCGATCCCGCCAGCAATCATCTTTCCTGGCAATGGGTTGCAGCGACATTTAGCAGCAAACCCTATTTGTTCAATGCTGAAAACGTTGCGCGTTTCGCACCCCGTTGGGCGAGTGCAAAAACGGCGATCGATATCAGCTATGAAGCGCTGGATGCGATCGCGCGAAGCAATCAAATCGTTCAGTCGGAGTGGCGTAGCGAACGATTGCCAGCCTGTACCGTGCCGCCGCTGTTCGCGGCGCCAAAAGAGTTGACGATCCATCCGGACAATGCCGTAAACGCTGCGCCAGTGCTAGAGTTTGAGGCGGTGTTGATTCATCCTTGGAATCTTGCTGAGCCCCATTCTGATGCTGACACAGTTGCTGATGGTGGCTCCGATGGTGGCTCCGATCAAGCCCCCAAAATGAAACGAATCGGCGTGATTCATGCGCCCTACCACGCCAACTTTCCGTGGTCCGAACAACGCTGGCAATTCGTAATGACCAAAATGCGCGCCGTTACCGACGAAGTCTGGATTGGTGATTTAAACAGCTTGCTGCGCAAGCATCCAAGAATAACATTTCACGCCACTGCGACCTATCATGGGGGCTACCGAGAGGCGTTTTCGGCTGCCAATGTGGTGTTGACCCCAGTTCGACGATTTACCGCTGACCCTGAGGAATGCGCCCTGTCATTCACGCGATTTTGGTCTGCTGTTGGCCGTCACAAAAGGCCGTTAAAAAATACAAAAAAGTGACACAAGCCGCCGCATCGTAAAGTGATGACACCGAATGTGACGACACCGAATAACGGCCAAATTTAAATCGTTTAATCCGTTTTTTTTATCCCAGCGTCGATCTCAAACACGTTGTCTCGGTAGGCATCGCCGCCTTTGCATAAAGCCACAGCGCTAGCAATCACATAAGCAATGGGAAAAATGAACCCCCACCGCTCGTATTGTTGTACATGAACGTGTTCATGGCTTCGTACTTGCTCGGCGGTGGCTGCATCGCGGGCGATGACGATGTGTCCCAACGTGATCGCATGTATATTTGCCCATGGGTTCATCAGCCATAGCGTTGTCGAAGCTGCGCCAGCGAATGCCTCCCATGCGATTCCGTGCTTTTCCATGCGGCCGCCGGTTGCGCGAATGACGGTGGCAAGCATTAGTCCGATCAGTGTGATGGGTAGCGGCCAGAGGATGCGGAGGATTTTCAAAGCGGTCGAACGTGTTGAAGAAATGAACATTTCAGAAGGGCTGTCTCCGTGTCAGGGGAGACAGAAGAAATAGCTCCGCAATATTGCAGCGCCGATGCGGTAAAAACTATTTACCAAACGCCGCCCGTATCGCTTCAATTCGCTTGCGATTTACGCCCAAGTCCCGCACACCCAACCGTGACCCAGACCGCACCTGCACCACAGTTGCTCTGGTATCCAATGCAAACTCGACATCATCGACAAAACCCATTTTGGCGGTCTTAAATTCGGCGTAAAGATAATCGGATGTTTCGGTAATCACTGTTGCACCCATCTGCGCCTTTACGGTGCGAATGAGCTTGTCCCATGCTGCAACGGGATCGCCACTGAACGCAATCGGCTCGATAAAGTGTTCGCTATCGGACTTTTCAACGGTGGAGGAAACGGTATTCGGCTTCCATGATGGCGGCTTAAATTGGCCTTTGTTAAATCCCAAGCCATCGGGTTTAGCGCCAGAAAATAGTCCCATGGGTTGCCCTCCAAAAATTTCGATTGAAGTTACGAGGCCCACGACCAAAATGATGGCGGCGAGAGTTAGAGAAATGCGTTTCAAGACCGTTTTAATTTTCATATTTCGATTCTAGCTCATTAAGGTTTTAACGCCGTTCGGCGTACGAATATAAGCGCACATGGTCATACCGGAGTAGGGCGGGGTGGCCGTTAAGATAAGAGTGTTTTCCAGTCGAAGCTCACCCAACAGATAGCGGATTTTAGCGGGATTCGGATGGGCGGCTTCCATCCATTCAAATCGACATTGTTGATCGACCAATCGCTGGCATGGGTGAATCGGCACATCCCATTGAATCAGGGTCGGGATCAGGCCCGCTTCAACGGGATAGCCGTCATCGGGGATGGTGATGCGCCACTTGAAATCACCGCGCGCAATGGCGTGAGTGCCACCTAAAATGCCGCCGGTTTTTTCAGATAACCCATCAATATTATTCGTCCGCGCCACCCAGCCCAACAGGCGCGGTTTTTGCGCGATGCGCTCTTGCACATCAATCGTATCCAAGCCAAACCAGCGCGGCATGAAAGGTTTGCCTCCACCAGGATCAATGGCGATCAGTTCCAGAAAGCAATCCGGCCCTAGCGAGAGCAAACGGTTATGCGTACCCATGCGTTCATGGGTGCCGATGTCACTCAGTTTTACCCCCAAAAAGCGCTCCAGCCAAGCGGCGCCGCGTGCAAGGTCAGTGCAGCCGATGACAAGGTGATCCAGCGTAGAAGTGGTGTGGATGATCGATTCAGGAGATTCAGGCGCAATCATTGTGCGTTGGCGTTAGTGTCAGAACGAATTTAGGGCTGCGGTTTCAGTTTATCATCACCCTTTGAGTGTAATTCTAATCACCACGGCAACCCCACACAATCTAGGCAATTTATGAAACATGTTTTTTATCGCGGCTTATCGTCTGCTGGTTTTCACGATCTGCACTACACGGAATTTGGTGATGCCGATAATCCGCGGGTTCTGATTTGCGCCCACGGCCTGACCCGTTGCGCACGAGATTTCGATACGCTCGCTGCGCGCATGAGTGCAGATTATCGTGTCATATGCCCAGATGTCGTGGGACGCGGCGAGAGCGCATGGCTGATCAACAAAGCTGATTATATTTATCCGCAATATCTCAACGACATGACTGCGTTGATTGCGCATGCAAAAGTGGACACCAAGGCCGGTGTGCTGCACTGGGTTGGCACGTCAATGGGCGGCATCATCGGCATGCTGCTCGCTGCGCAGCCCAACACGCCAATCTCGCGCCTGGTGGTTAATGATGTCGGTTCGTTTATTCCTAAGGCATCGCTGGAACGAATCGGCCTGTATGTCGGTAAATCGCCGGCGTTTGCAAGCGTTGATGTCGCCGTTGCAGCCGTTCGCGCAGTGAGCCCATTCGGTCCGTTGACAGATGCGCAATGGCGTACCTTGACGATTCCGCTGCTAAAACCATTGCCCGATGGCAGTTTTGAATTTCGCTACGATCCGGGCATCGGTGATAGCTTCCGCAAAGGGCCGATCACGGATGTCGATCTTTCGTTATTTTGGAATGCCGTAAACTGCCCGACGCTGATTACGCGCGGCGCGAATTCTGATTTGTTGCTGAAATCGACCTATGACGCGATGTGTGACAAAGCCAGTGCGCGCGGTGTTGAATTTGCGGATGTTGGCCATGCGCCAATGTTCCAAACCGACGATCAACTGACGGTGGTGAAGGAATTTTTGCTGGGATAGTTCGTTGGGTTTCGCGGTCATTGGAATAACCGCTGCCGCGGGCGGATGCCTCACGCAAGGCCAGTGAATGAAAATCGAATCCTAAAATATGGTTAGCCGCATTGAAGGAACGATCGTGGCCATTAGAACCAATTTGTTTATCATTTCTGTCGCAGCCGGAATCGAAATGGCCATCTTATTTTTTATAAAGGGGGCCCGCCCGGATTGGCTTTGGCGGGGCGGGCGTGGCGACCTGATGCAGACTATCCTTCTTTCGCAACGACGGATTATTGCGGCGTTATGGAAAGCTTGACGTACTCCTTTTTTTGACATCAATTGCATGTGTCGCGTATGTGATGGAAGGAACAAATGCTGGCTAACTCGTTGCACCAGATCGCTCCCCTCGGTCGCTGGACGTCGCAAAGGCGCGGCGGCTATAGGGTCGAACGCTAGCTATGCCCGATTACGACGATTGTGAGGTTGAAGAACGTAGTGCGCTGAGCGCCGCATCGAAGTTGTTGATTACTTAAGCCGGAAAGGGGTTGGGCGTGGTCAAGTTGGAGCGATGCCAGCATGGCATATCGCGCCGTGCGTATCGATTGGGGCTATTGAAAGTCTCAAAAGCGCCGACTCATGGGGTTAGTGGGCAATATCTGGCGATATGCCAAACGACTACGCCTTAGCAAACGATATTCACAGTCCAAGAGCAGCAATTCAAGGGCTCGGGTGATGGGCCTTTATATTGTCGAGCGCTGGGGGCAGCACTCGACACGTTAGCGGGTTACAGTGATGACGTCTGGCCTTTCATAATGCGCTGGGAGTTCGACTCTCCTTGAGTCGCGCGGTAGCCCCACCAATGCCGTTATTTCGCCAGCGAAGCCGAGTGCAAACCCAGCACGCCAATCACAATTAGCGAGACAGAAACCAGTTTAACTGCCGTGGCGGGTTCTTTGAAATACAGTATGCCAATCGCCGCTGTTAGCGCGGTGCCTAATCCTGACCAGATCGCGTAAGCAACACTCAGCTCAATCACCTTCACCGCATTGGTGTTCAGCCAAAATGCGCAGCCGTAGAAAACAAAAATGAGAATGCTCGGCGTGAGCACCGTAAAGCCTTTGGACAGCTTCATGCAGGTCGTGCCGGCAACTTCAAATAAGATGGCGAAACTTAAAAAAATCCAAGCGTTGTTCATTTTTCAAATAGAAAGTAAGGAGGTGGAGTAGTAAAAAGGCGATTAAAGTGATTGATGCAGCTAGACAGCATAAATTTTAATATTACCTGTTTTTAAGTGCAGGCAAAATTGCCCTGACCGCCACAGCAATTGGACATCCTCAGTTTCACAGCCCCAACTCCATCATCTCGTCCAGCCCCCCACCAAAAATTCACTCGTCCCAATCGAACTGCCAAATTGCTAATCCGCCGAACAGTGCGCTAAAGCCTAACATCGCGAGAATCGGTTTTAGCGCCGCTTCAATACCCAAGCCGCGCCACGTCATTGCGGCCAAGCCGTCAATAGCCCAACGGGTTGGCACAGCAAGGGAAACGGTTTGTAGCCAGTCGGGGAACAGAAAACTGGGCACCCAGGCGCCACCCAACATGACCATCAATAACGTCGCCAATACTGCCAGGCCCCGCGTCGCCTCTGGGGTTTTGCCGACGGCGGCAATCAACAAACCAAATGTGGCGGTCAATAATCCGAAGGTGACGATCAGCCCTAAAAAGCCTGCCATACTGCCTTCAACCCGAACCCCAAATACGGCCATTGCCACACTGAACACAATCGCCATTACGAACGTCGCAATCAAGGTACAGCTTAAAATGCTACCGCCTAGCAAGGTGGCACGAGATATCGGTGCCGCGCGAAAGCGCTTCCACAAGCCAAGTCGGCGCGCCAGCAGTAGCGCAATGCCAAAATCGATGCCCATAAACAGCACAAACTGCACGCTCATCCCTGCAAAGGATTGTGCGTAACCGTTATATTTTTTATCGAACTCGGAGGTGACTTCGATAGCCTCGGTTTTGAATGGCAAGCTGAAACTAAAGCCGCCAGCAGATTTGCTTCCATCGGGTTGGCTTACGCCGCTGCTGTTGGTTTGTGCTTGGGCTTTCACCTGTATTTGAACCTTCGCGATGCTGTCAAACATCTCGGCTAAGTCGCGCTTGAGATCGGGCCGGGTCGTACTCGCGGCAACCTGAGCGCGGAGGTCTTCAATCACAGGGTTGATGGCGCCAGCGGCACCTCCACCAAACACCGATTGTGAAACTTCTTCCATTACATGCTGTGACAAAACGCCGCGCACCAGACCCAGCACCATCGATTGGGAAGGATCGTAGTGAATGTCAATTTGCGGCAAATTTTTATTATCGCCGCCCGAAAATAGCGCTCTCGGTGCATTCGCGCCAAAGCCAGCAGGCAACACGATCATCGCGCGGAGCTTCCCTTTGCGCACCAGCTCGGTCGCCTCGGCTTTGGGCGGTGTGCTGACGTCAAACGCGGTATCTGCGGCGAGTGCGGTGGTGATTTTTGTTGAAAGCGGGCTTCGATCTAAATCAACTACAGCAACGGGCACCTTTGATATCGTTGCCGATTTGGGCGACATCAGATTCCCGAAAAACGCCGCGATCAAAATCGGCGCGGCGATCGTAATTAGGAGTGAGCGTCGATTCGAAAAAAATAAAATGATGTCTTTTCGGACGAGTGCTTTGAGTGCGCTGACAGTGTTATACATGTTTGCTCCGAATGGTTGATGGCGTCTGGGTAGGGGATATTTTTGGCGACTAATCACGCAACTGACGGCCCGTCAGCGTTAAAAATAAACTTTCCAAATTGGCCCGGCCTGACGACACACGATTAACGCGAATGCCTTGAACGCCAAGCCAGACAAGGACTTTTGCGGCATCAGTCGATAAATCGTTGAGTGAAATTTTGATTTTTGAAGTGGTCTGGTTGACCGCTTTGGCCATCGTCTGGTCTGCTTGCGGTTCGTGATCGGGGTCGGCATTGCGGTTCGCATCAGGCTTCACAGCTGGCACGGATGCGAGGACGGCATCGGTTACGCCCTCGACTTTTCGAAGTGCCGCCAGATCGGGCAGGTTGTCGCATTCAATCTCCAGCGTTTGCGAGGCGGGTAGTTGTTTGTACAAGTTTGCCAAACTATCGCTGGCGATCACTTTGCCGTGATCCATAATGACGATGCGGTCGCACAGCCGTTCAGCTTCTTCCATGTAGTGCGTGGTGTAGATGATGGCTTTGCCGTGCGCTTTGAGAGTTTCCAAATTATCGAAAATCGCGTTGCGGCTTTGCGGATCAATGCCGACCGTCGGCTCGTCCAAAATCAACACCTCCGGGTCGTGAACCAGGGTGATGGCGATGTTGAGCCGACGTTTCATGCCGCCGGAGAACGTGGCAGGTTTATCTTTTGCCCGGTCGCTTAAGCCAACCAATGCGAGTGCTTCAACTGTCCGCGATTTCAGCAAATCGCCAGACAAACCATATAGCGCGCCAAATAATTCCAAGTTTTGGAGGGCAGATAAGTTTTCATAAAGCGCCAAATCCTGCGGGACAAGGCCGATGCGCCGTTTGGTGGCAAAACCGTCGTTCGTATCCATCCCGGCAATGAACACCGAGCCGCTATCCGCCTCAACAATCCCGCAAATCATCGATACCGTCGTCGTTTTGCCTGCGCCGTTCGGTCCCAGCAGGCCGACAATTTCGCCCGGCTTTACGGTAATCGAGACATTGCTGACAACGTGCCGGTCGCCGTAGCGTTTTTCGAGGTTAGTTGCAATGAGTCCGCTAGCATTTTGGGTTGCAGTGGCTTGTCGTGTGTTATGCATGATGATCCCGTCTAAATGATTGTTGTTTTGGGGCTGCTTTGGTGCGCCGTTCGTGTTTGCGTTGGTGTTTGCGTTCGTGTTTGTTTACGGCACAGCGGGCACAGCGCTAATGTAGGTCAATCATTGCATACCGGTCGCACGAAAAGACGAAACGCGGCGCGGATGGCGCGAGTTGCAACCGATCAGCGCCAATTGCAAGCGTGTGAAGACCACTCAAGCACTGCTCAAGCGCGGCCAAAGCACGCTAAAAGTCCACCCCAAGCGCAATCCACGCGCAGCCCAAGCACCGTGCACGCACGACCCAAACACGACCCCAATTCCAACCAAAAGCAAGTCAAAAAACTGCGTCGTCATCGTACAAAACAGCGAAATTGCCGCCCCACTCCTGTAAACTCTATGGTTGTCTGTTCTTCGCAATACAACAATCAGCAATCACCAACGAAACTGAAGAAACCGCTATGGCACAGTACGTCTACACCATGAACCGCGTCGGCAAGATTGTTCCGCCGAAACGCCAAATTTTAAAAGACATCAACCTATCCTTCTTCCCCGGTGCCAAAATTGGCGTGCTGGGCATGAACGGTTCCGGTAAATCCACGCTGCTCAAAATCATGGCGGGCGTGGACAAGGACATCGAAGGCGAAGCCGTACCGATGCCCAATTTGCGCATCGGCTACCTAGAACAAGAGCCGAAACTGAACCCCGAGCACACCGTGCGCGAATCGGTGGAAGAGGGCGTCGGCGGCATTTTGAAGGCCAAATCGCGCCTGGAACAGGTTTATGCTGAATACGCCGAGCCGGATGCTGATTTTGATGTGCTTGCGGCTGAACAGGCGGAGCTGGAAGCTATTATCGGTGCCTCTGATGGTGAGAACCTCGAAGTGCAGATGGAAATCGCCGCCGACGCGCTGCGCATCCCGCCTTGGGAAGCCGTGATTGGCAATTTATCGGGTGGTGAAAAACGTCGGGTGGCGTTGTGCCGTTTGCTGCTCTCCAAGCCCGATATGTTGCTGCTCGATGAGCCCACCAATCACTTGGACGCCGAGAGTGTGGATTGGCTGGAGCAATTTTTGCAATCGTTCCCCGGTACCGTTGTTGCAGTGACCCATGATCGCTACTTTCTCGACAATGCCGCCGAATGGATTTTAGAATTGGATCGCGGGTCAGGTATCCCTTGGAAGGGTAATTATAGCTCTTGGCTGGACCAGAAAAAAGACCGTCTAGCCGCGGAGGAATCCGGCGAATCGATGCGCCAAAAAGCGTTGAAAAAAGAATTGGAATGGGTCCGCCAAAACCCGAAAGGCCGCATGGCCAAATCCAAAGCACGGATGACCCGATTTGAGGAACTATCCAGCTTTGAATACCAAAAGCGCAATGAAACTCAGGAGATCTTTATTCCTGTTGGCGAGCGCCTGGGCAACGAAGTAATTGAGTTCACCAACGTCTCCAAAGCTTATGGCGACCGATTGTTGATCGACAATTTAAGTTTCAAAGTGCCGCCCGGCGCGATTGTCGGCATCATCGGCCCGAACGGTGCCGGTAAATCTACGTTGTTCCGCATGCTGTCCAATCAAGAAAAGCCCGACAGCGGCACGATCAAAGTTGGCCCGACGGTTAATTTGGCTTTCGTCGATCAGTCGCGTGATTCCTTGGACGACGATAAAACCGTCTGGATGTCCGTATCAGGCGGCTCCGACATCATGCAAGTGGGCCGGTTTGAAATGCAATCGCGTGCCTACATCGGCCGCTTCAATTTCAAAGGTGGCGACCAGCAAAAATTGGTAGGCAAATTATCCGGCGGTGAGCGTGGCCGTTTGCATATGGCGAAAACGCTGCTTAAAGGCGGCAATGTGTTGCTGCTCGATGAACCGTCAAACGATCTGGATGTTGAAACACTGCGCTCGTTGGAGGATGCGCTGATGGAATTTGCCGGCTCGATTATGGTGGTCTCCCACGATCGCTGGTTCTTGGATCGTATCGCTACTCATATTTTGGCTTGCGAAGGTGACTCGCAGTGGGTGTTTTACGACGGCAATTACAATGAATACGAGTTTGATAAGCGCAGGCGCTTGGGTGATGAGGCGGCACGGCCTAAGCGGATTCGGTATAGGGCGTTGAAGTAGAATTTAAGTAGGGGGTTAGTTGGAAACACGAGCACCGAAGTTGTGTTTGAGGTGATGGTCTGGGACGACTAAACGTGTGCTAATGTAGCGTCGTCGTAAAACTAAATAAATATTCATTTGTTGGTACAATTTTCATCTCGATAACAGCCGCATCGCCACAAACACATATTCATCAGTAACGAGTCAACTGTGCATTACGCGCTGCCTCTGAAACCCCATTGAGGCAGCTTCTCCGCAAGGCACTCTCCACACTAAGGAATCGCCATGACTACTCGCCGTCAGTTTATTAAAATTGTTCCCCTTGCAGGTGCAGCATTTGTAGTCAGCTGCTCTGATAAATCAACTGAAGCTCCCAAGGTAGTTGCTGTTGCGTCAGCACCAGAACCAACGCCCGCGCCGGTTTTAGCGCCGGTTGCAACTCAACCCGCCGCAGCGCCAGCCCCCGTAGCCGGGAACCCACCGCCCGCTGCGACCAATACCAGCACCGCGGCTGTAGTCGATGAAAAAGAACCTACCGCCTTAGCCCTTGGCTACGTTGCGAACGCAACCAAGGCCGATACCGCGAAATACAAAACCTACGCAGTGGGACAGCACTGTAGCGCGTGCCAACTCTTCCAAGGGCAGGCAAATGCCACCATTGGCCCATGCGCTTTGTTTGCTGGCAAGCAAGTAAATAGCCAAGGTTGGTGCAGCGGATTTGTGAAAAAAGTGGCGTGATTGTTAGGACGCGTGTATCGAAAAATTAATTTGCGGTTCCGCGTTTGTCACCAACAGAAAAGCCCTTGATCATCAGGGCTTTTTTCGTTCTCGCGGTCGGTCTTTTGATTGGGGATTAATTTCGGCACCGTAACCCGAAACGAATCAATCGTAGTGTGGGCAGAACGAAGTGTGCCCACCGTCCGTAGCTGCCTAGACACGCTTTATTTGCCCAGCGATGGGCTGTGATGCCTTGAAAAGCCCCGCCAGTGCTAGCGTTTAGCTACTTCCACAACCCCCACCTCCGCCGCATCCGCCTCCGCCATCACTGCCCGAACTCGCCCCACCATCACTACAGCCAATGCTGCTGGTGTCCGAACAATTGTTCAAGCTAGCGCTTCCACCAGACGCGCCGTCATCAAATACACTGCCACCTCCATCGCTACCACTGCTGGCCAATAGCTGTTTGCGTTTTAGTTCGAGTACTTCGACGGCGCGGGCATCGTATTGATAGCCGCCTTCGATATCGAGTGCGCGATCCATGGCGAAGAGCAGTGGCACACCGGCAATAGCCGCCGCGCCGCCGGCCATACGGGTGTTGAGGCCGGGTGAGTGGAGTTGATGCAGGGTGTTTGATAACGACATATCAAGGCCGTTTTTCATCTCAGCGTCCGGCGTGTGGTGCAGGTATTTACCGAACGCTTGATCGCAAAATTCCGAGTATTCGCGCGACATCAAAATGAACTGGTGCCACAGCTCGTCGACCACTTTGGAAGGCATCCCAACCGCTGCACCGCCGTTCACGACATTGGCTGACAGGCAGACCAAGAAAAACTGGCGTAAGCCCTTAATCACCTGATCGATCTGTTCAGTCGTGAGCTGAGAATATTTGAACACGAGTTTGCCGCGTAGTGAGGCAGGGAAGCGGTATGCGTTGATAAATGTGGCGCGCTGTTCCAAGCGCACCGTTCGGTTGAGGCGGATGGCAAAAAAGGCAACGAAGCCGACGAATACAAGTGCAAACAAAACAAACGGAAATAAATTCATGCTCTTTCCTTTCTTGTTGTTATGAAATTTGTTTCATACAAGATAGGATTTGATTATGACACTTTGATGAACGGTTCCGAATCCGACGGGAACAACGCGAGCATTTAAGCATCGCGCCGCCCAGTTTGATGCTTTAAGCGTAGGTCACTGCCCCTGACGCCGCCACTGTAATCGTGCGGCCAATGACACTGGTGTAAGTCGTGGATTTCACCGTGCTGACATAAACATATTCGCCTTTCACCGCGGCAGCTGTCACGGTCATGAGCAAGTAGCCGCGTTGAGTGGTGTCGGCATAATTGAGATCATCGATTAAACCAAGCCCTCTTCCGATAGCGGCCGCGCCCAGTTGCGGCACCAATGCGCTGCCGTCCAACGATGGTCCCAAGCCACCCAGTCCGGCGCTTTCAAAGCCAGTGGAGGTGACAGAGGTGCCGGCAAATTCCACACCGACTTTATCGCCGGCAAAAGTGGTGAGGCTGGTGAACCAACCGTTGTGCGAATCGCCAGAGAGTACGACCAGTTTTTTGTTCAACGCTTTCACGGTTTGCAAAACCGCCTCACGGCTGGCTGGATACCCATCCCAAGAATCAAGGTTATACGGTAGGCGCGGGTTTTTGCTGGGGTCGAGCAACGCGACTTGAGCGGGGCTGAGCGCGGCTGTTCCTGCTGCGGCACGCGTTGCCTTGGCGCCAAGGTAAGTTTGGATCGCAGCGCCGCCAGCGCTAGGGTTTGGGTTAGCAGGGTTAAAGAATTGCGCAACCGAATACGGAATCCACATTTTGCCCATGATGTCTTGGTTGCCCAGCACCTGCCATGTGGCGGTTGATGCGGCCAGTTTGCCCTGCAACCAGGCTTGTTGTTCGGCTGAAATCATCCGGCGCGATGCGTCGGGAATGGCGCCAGTAGCGGGGTTTGGGGTAACGCCTGCGATATAGCGGGTGACGCCGCCATCGGCATCGCCAAAATTATCATACTGTCGATCACGACCTTCGATGCGGGTGTCGAGCATGTGCAGCGAGAACAAGCTGCCGAAATCAAACGAGCGATAAATCTTGAGTAGGTTGGCCGCGTCGGGCGTGCGAATTGGCATCCATTCGTGATAAACCTTGGAGGCATTGGCTTTGCGGGCATTCCAATCGCCTTGTGTTGCGGCGTTGTGGTTTTCAGCGCCGCCGACATAGCTGTTGTTAGCGAATTCATGATCGTCCCAAATCGTGATCCACGGCATTTTGGCGTGCAGGGCTTGCAGGCTGGGGTCAGATTTGTAAAGCGCATAGCGAGTGCGGTAATCGGCGATGCTGACGATATCGTTATCTGGGAAACTAACGCGGCCGAGCCTTACGGCATCCGTGTTGCCATATTTTTTGACGTCAGCGCCGCCGTATTCGTAAATGTAATCGCCAACGTGAATAGCGTATTGGGCATCAGATTGCGCGGCGGCGTCATAGGCGTTGAAATAACCTTCCGAGTACAGTGAGCAAGAGAACACCGCGAATTTTACCGATGCCGCTGACGAGGCTGGTAGTGTGCGGGTGCGGCCAATGGGTGATGCGCTATTCAGGTTGCCTTGAAAGCGGTAAAAATATTCCACACCGGCGCTTAGGCCTGTGGCGTCCACTTTTACGGTGAAGCCGGTTGCTTCCGTTGCCGTGACTTTACCTGTGCTGAGTACTGTGGTGAAATTGCTGTCGCTGGCAATTTGCCAAGTGAGTTCAACGTTTTCGGTGCTGTTGGGGACGTTAGCGTAGGTCCACAAAATGACCCGGTCAGCGAGCGGATCTCCGCTTGCTACGCCGTAGGGAAAACGCGGCGGAATGGTAATCGTGGTGCTATCAGAATTGCAAGCGGCCAGCGTCGAGCTGAGGGCTGTCGCGGCGACGGCCGAGCCCGTGGTTTTAATAAACTGGCGACGGTTTTTGTTTGATACCTTCGATGGTGATGATGCATCCGACATGGTAAAGCTCCCTAAATTTGAGCAGCACGATTACTAAAACTGATCTGGAAATGACCTAGAACAAACACGTATTAAAGCGTCTTTGTATGACAGTTTTAGTGCTGTATTTAGTGGTGCGCGGTAATAGCGCTTTACCGTGTCGGAATATCAATACCGCATCAGCGGTTATTGCCGCTTAGCGATCCCGGCCTGATTTGCGAAACAATGCCGGTGTTGCGGGGTTTGTTTTTGGCGTCGGCCTTCTTGGTGTTGGTGCAGAAGCTGTGCTGTTTCCTTGAGAGGCATTACCGGCCGTGCCGTTGCCCGCACGCGTTTGGGTGCCTCCATCGACAGAGCCGTGCCCTTGCTGGGGTTTGGGCTTATTGCCTTGGGTAGATGAGGTCGATGCGCCCGCGGTGCCAGCGCTACTGCGGGCACCGCCAGCGCGCTGACCAGGCTTGCCGCGTCCGCCTTGGCTTTGCCCAGCGTTTCGTCCGCCGGCAGCGGGCTTGCTACCCGCTGTGCTGCGGCCCTGGCCTCGTCCTTGTCCCCGTCCTTGACCACTGCCCGCCTCGCCGCCACGACCTTGCCCGGCGCGGCCACGGCCCTGATGATCCTGCGAGCGTAGCAAAATCGGCTGCGCTTTGGCAGAAGGGTCGGGTTCGAAGCCCGGAATGACCACGCTTTCTACTTCGCGCTTAATAAGACGTTCAATCTCATGAAACATTTTTATTTCGTCCACGCACACCAACGAGATCGCCTCGCCGGTTGCACCCGCGCGTCCGGTGCGGCCAATACGATGCACATAGTCTTCCGGCACATTTGGGATTTCAAAATTCACTACATGCGGGAGCTGGTCGATATCGATGCCGCGTGCGGCAATATCAGTTGCCACCAGTACTTGTAAATCACCTTTCTTGAACTCAGCCAACGCCTTGGTACGTGCGGCCTGGCTCTTATTGCCGTGAATGGCTAAAGCGGTGATGTCGGATTTGTTTAGCTGCTCAGCGAGACGATTCGCGCCGTGTTTGGTGCGCGTAAAAACCAGCACCTGATGCCAATTATTTTCTTTAATTAAATGCGTCAGTAGTTCACGTTTTTTGTCGCGGTCAACGGGATGCACTTTTTGCACAATCATTTCCACCGTCGAGTTGCGGCGGGCAACTTCGATTAGCGCGGGATTGTTGAGTAAGCTATCAGCTAACTTTTTAATATCATCCGAAAACGTCGCTGAGAACAACAAATTTTGTCGTGCCTTGGGCAGCACGGCCAGCACCTTCTTGATGTCGTGAATAAAGCCCATATCGAGCATCCGATCCGCTTCATCTAACACCAAAATTTCGACCTGCGATAAATCGACGGTTCGCTGCTGTTGATGGTCCAGCAAACGCCCCGGCGTGGCAACCAGAATATCGACACCCTGACGCAAAATCGAAATCTGCGGATTGATACCAACGCCGCCGTAAACAACGGTTGATTTTAAGCCGGTGTATTTACCGTAAGTGCGAACGCTTTCCTCAACCTGTGCCGCGAGTTCGCGGGTGGGCGTGAGGACGAGTACGCGGACTTTACGTTTGGTGCCGACCGGAACCGGCATAGCACCAGGCTTGGGGGTTGTAAGGCGCTGCAAAATCGGCAGCACAAAACCGGCGGTTTTGCCGGTGCCCGTTTGCGCACCGGCGAGCAGGTCACCACCGTTTAAGACTGCGGGGATAGCTTGTAATTGAATGGGGGTCGGCGTGGTGTAGCCGTGTTCGGAAACAGCACGAACGATAGACTCGGACAGTCCGAGAGCGGAAAATGACATGGGGAAACTTTCAAGTGAATCGAACCTGTCGCGATGATCGCGCCAGTCTAGGTGCGAGGATTTGTGCTCAGAATTTCAGCGAGCGAGTCAGCAATGACGTAGCGAGGGGACTGGAACAAAAGCTACCCGACCATCATAGCAGGGTGGAGGTGGAGCTGGCAATGGCAATGGTTTTAGGGCAACATTTTTCGATAAAACAGAAAATCGCTGCGCTCGGCGACGTCGTTGTAGAGTGCTATCGCATTGTGATTGATTTCAGGCGTTTGCCAATAGATACGATCTGCGTCTTGTTCAGAAGCCGCTTCATAAACCGCTTGGATCAATGCTCGGCCGATCCCGCGACGGCGCCCCTCGGAACTGACGAATAAATCTTGCAAATACAATACCGGCTTAGTCGTCCAGCACCCCCTTCTGCAGCAAGGCGTGCGCGATGCCAGCTAAGTGATCACCATCGAATGCGTCCAGCGCAAAAATCGGAATCGCCGGGTCATGGAATTGCTGCCAAGCGGTGGCAAGTTCCTCGTCGGTAATGGGGGTGTTGTAGAAGGATTTTTAGCCGATGGCCAGCGGCAGCCAAGTGGCGAAATCAGTTTTAACGAGCAGTTTGACGTTTGGCGACAACTTTCCCCCATTTTTTTCCACTTTTTGGGAGTGAGATAAATTTTGTGATGCCCCAAACACCGCATACAAACTGGCTTTTGGGCTTATCTTTTGGGCTTATATATCGCGCATGCAATGGGCTTATATATCGCGCATGCAATGGGCTTTTCTAGCGGTTTTATTAGGCATCGCGCAGAAAATTCGCCTTCAACTTTTTCGGCAACTGTTTAACGGCATACTCCGCTTTGGATGCTTCTGATCGATTTGCATATGCTTTCAGCCCAATGAGCTTTTTGGGCGGGTTGGCCCGCGTATATTTGGCACCTTTGCCACTCAGATGTTGCGCATAGCGGCGTTCAATATCGGTGGTGATACCCGCGTAGAATGCGCCGTTTTTGCACTCGATTAAATACAAATACCATGCAGTCGGTTCTGAATCTGATTGAGCAGCCGGTTTAGCACCCATCTGAGCATCCATTTGATTAAGCCGCTTCCCGCAAACAAGAAATTTCCGCCTCGCAGGTTTCGCGGATGCGAAGATTCACCCGAGCGAGCGAGCCCTAGCAACAACGGCCAAGCTGATTTGCGGGAACCCGAGCGCTAATTTTGAGGTGTTTGCATTGCTGTTGTCCATCTTTGCCAGTATAGCGAGTGCCGGGCTGTTAGTTCTCGTTCGCGCCGGAAACATCATTCGACTGTACCCGACAGAATATTGATATCTGGTACCGAAACGAAAAAAATTTAAATCGCATTTAGCTGACTTGTGTTAAAACTGAGCCAATTCAAACGTTCAAACGAAAATGCGTCACTTATCATGAAAAAAATCATTCAAAACGTCACCGACCATCCGGCCGTTCAGCATCTAGGGCCTGGACTTATCACAGGCGCGGCTGACGATGATCCGTCGGGAATCGCCACCTATTCCCAAGCTGGGGCGCAGTTTGGCTACAACATGCTTTGGACTGTGGTGTTTACGTACCCATTGATGGCGGGTATTCAGATGGTTAGTGCGCGGCTGGGTTTCATTACAGGCAAAGGGCTGGCCACGAACATTCGCGAGCATTTTCCGCTTTGGGTTTTATACATGGTGGTGGGGCTACTGCTGTTGGCCAATATTATTAATATTGCGGCCGATATCGCGGCAATGGCCGAGGCGCTGCGTTTATTGGTGGGCGGCTCGGCACATATTTATTCAGTGACCTTCGGTTTATTGTGCCTCGCTTTGCAGGTGTTTCTCCCCTATGAGGTCTACGTGCGCTACCTAAAGTGGCTCACCCTTGCTTTGCTCTCGTACGTCGCGGTGGTGGTGATGATCGATGTTCCGTGGGGATTGGTGATCAAGCGTGCGGTGTTGCCTCAGCTCACATGGGATAACGACACCATCATGATGGTCGTTGCCGTCTTTGGTACGACGATTAGCCCATATTTATTTTTTTGGCAGGCGGCCCAAGAAATGGAAGACTTACGGGGAAATAAGCCGGGGACCGGCTCACTACCACATACTAAGGAAGAAGCGCGCCATCATCTGCGCCGCATACGCTGGGATACCTTGGTGGGCATGGGATTTTCAAATCTCGTCGCGTTTTTTATTATCCTCTCGACAGCAGCGACCTTGCATGCAAGCGGAATTACCAATATTCAGACCTCCGCGCAAGCGGCTGAAGCGCTCCGGCCGTTGGCGGGAGAATTTACGTTCTTGATGTTCAGCTTGGGTATTATCGGGACGGGTATGTTGGCGATACCCGTGTTGGCCGGTTCGGCGGCCTACGCAGTCGCCGAGGCATTCGACTGGCAGACGGGCCTCGACTTGAAACCTTATGAAGGGCGCCGTTTTTACAGCATCGTGATGATCGCCACCTTAGGCGGCGTGATCTTGTGCTTTACGCCCATCGATCCGATGAAGGAGCTGTTTTATAGCGCCGTTATTAACGGCGTCATTGCAGTGCCGATTATGGCGGTGATGATGGTGCTGGCCACGCGGCAGGCGGTGATGGGGAACTACGCAATCGGCAGTCGTCTGCGCTGGCTGGGGTGGCTGGCCACCGCGGTGATGGCAGCGGCCGTTGTTGCGATGTTTGTGACAATTTAGGTGTCGCGTGGGTTGCCAGAGTTGCTTTTTGCAAAAATTCACAATACCTAAACCGCAATACATAGCCAACGCAATTTTCCCAGCGCATACTCAGTATGTAAACTAGTTTAGATATGCCAGCTTACTTATGGAAATCTCACGATTGCCTATTCGGGCGTTTCACCAATAAAATTTTTGTGCGCACCCAACTGAAAATTTGATCGTGACGAGCCGTCAACCTCAACTGTATTCCGGTCTTGCATCCGCAAGTTTGGTCTCGTTTGAGCTTCATCAGGCAATCGATGCGGCCCTTCACGCAACGAGGGTAGAAGGCAATACGCTGGAGGGGCTGCGTTTGGCAAGGCGTGCGATGGCGCTGGCGAAAGTCGAAGATAGTGCTGGATCAATTGTTGAAGCGCTGAATTTATTGGCGATTTGTCAGGCCGCGAACGGAGCATACATCGAAGCTATTGCCGGTTCGATCGATGCTTTCCATGCGGCCAAAAAGTTGCAGGATCGCTTGGCCATGGCACATGCGATGGCAACATTGTCCGGCGCTTCCTCGGCCATTTTAGAAACGCCGGATGTGTCTTTGGGGATGCTCGACGAATGCCTCAAGTTTGCGTTGCAGCTCAACAATGTGTCGCTACAGTTACGCGTACGAAATTTGCGCGGTCTTGTTTTTGACATCGTGCATCGCCATAAAGATAGTGAAAATGAGTTTATTCGTGCCATGCAATTGGTACCGTTTGCCGGAAAAAACATTCCGCGAGCCATGGTGGCTGCAAATCATGCGCATGTGGTCATCAATCATGCCTGTGCCGCAACGATTGACAGGCAGCGCGTTCAGCGGCATGGCACTCAAGAGGATGCTGCTACTAGCCTTACTTACGCCAATCTTCTGAAATATGCGCGATCGTTGTCTGATGCGGCCTTAGAAATGACGCGAGTCGACCGGAATCGCATGTCTGAATCTATCGCACGTTTTGATCGCGGCAAGTATTTTGTGCTGCTGGGCGACACAGCAACCGCATCGGATGAATTCAAACGAGCGATGCTATTCGCCAAAATTGCCAAGCAGGGCGCACGTGTGGCGCAAATTCACGTGGAGGTGGCAAAAATTTGTCTGTTGGACAGTGACCCGCAGGGCGCATTGGCTGAATATGAATCAGCGCTGGTTGCCGCTGATTCACATCGACCGCTTCGTCTGATTAGTCGTATTTTTGATGAAAAAAGCCGAGTGCAACGAATGTTAGGGAACTTTAAAAGAGCGGAGATACTAGAAAATTTAGCGGGCAAAGAAGCAAGCATTTTTTTACGGGAGAGCGAGCAAACGAGGCGCATGCTCACTGAATTTTGGAAACAACTGCCCCGCGAAATTGGTGTTGAATCGACGTCGGCACCCTAGTTCGATGGCAATGCCGCTGACATTTTGACGAATATTCAATCGCGCTGTTTTTTATGTTGGCCTTGCTTTGCAGATGGCGAACATCAAGATAATTTCCGCCACAAAAACTCTAGTGGCCCAATCGAGAAATGTTTTAAATAAATATGGCTTACCATCAGCTGCGCACCGTAAATCAGCATGGCGATTTCCAGCAATTGAAACTGCGTCAACTCACCGCCCAACGCGAAGCCGTAGCCATATAACAAAGTGCTCATCACAATCGATCGCGTGATGTAGTTAGTGAGCGCAATTTTGCCGGCGGAGGCAAAAAAAGTCAGCGTTCGCTTGCCGATGGTCGATGTTGAAAATAATGCAACCAGCGCGATGTAAGCTCCCGCTAATATTGGGATATAGCTTGATGCCACTATGTGCGCGAAGCTTGATGTGGCGGTTGGCGTTTGCGCCTGCTCAACCGCGCCAAGCGCATAAAAAATATTGAGCGGCACGCCGATCAAGGTGGCCATCAATAATATTTTTTTCCAGCGCGTTTGGTGTTCTTCGGGATACTGCAGCCATTTCATTTCCGCCGTCAGTACGCCAAGCAAAAAAAGTAGCATGATTTGTGGCAGCGTGAAAATAAAACCGAACGCAATTTGCAGGTAGTCTTGCCACCGCCGCAGGGTGATTTCCCAAAAGCTGCCGGTTGTATAAATAGTAAAAAAGCGGTCTAGCTCTTGAAGTTGCATTTGTTGCGTGGCCAGTTGGTTTGGCTCACTTTCGGCGGTAGAGGCAAGTGCAACTAAAAAAGCGCTTAGCAGTGAGCTAACCATCGCGACCACGAGCCAAAATTTAACCGCTTGCCATAGCGCACGTGAGTTTTTGCCAATGTGTCGTCGCAATATAAATCCGGTTAACGCATAGCGGCTTAGGATATCGCCGAAGTATAAAAATATTCCGTGTGCGGCACCCAATAAAAGCATGACTCGCAAACGGCCCGCGAAGCGCGAGGCGGCGTTTTCGCCGGTCGAAAGCCAACGTTGTGTTTGCATCGCAAAACCATAGCCAAAGCAAAAACAAAAAATTGGATACGCCTTGTACTCAAGAAGCAGGGCCGTAAAAAACACGGTGGCATGGTCTGAAGATGTGCTGTCGGTATTCAACACGCCAAGCGTTGGTCCTGACAATCCCCACACAAAGCTTTGAATATTGACGGCCAAAATGCCGAACAACGCTAAGCCGCGCAGGGCATCAATGCAGAGGCTGCGGTTTGTCAAAGAGGCGTTTTCCATGGGAACTTGAGAACAATTTGTAAGGTGCCCTTGATTGCTTTAAATGGCAGCTTTGAGGCAATTTAAAATGCCACTTTTTGAGCTATTTTCCGAACTACTTTTTGAGCTACTTTTGAGGAACATCAATAGTGCAACTAGTCGACTATAAAAAGTTTGGCGTCCATTTCGTTTGACGAGCGGTGCAACTCAGCATTATCCGCCGCTTGATCGCTCGTGCCGAGTGTTAATTTGAACGTTTGGCCGTCAGCCAGCTCGGTGTGCAATTTGCCTCCGTGGCAAAACAAAACATGGCTTTTGCTGCACCAATGATCGGCAAAGTAGCCTGCCTTGTATGCGACCATTCGCACACGAATATTGCCAAAATGTTGGGCGCACCGAAAAGCCGAACCGGCATCGCCTTTATATTCGGTTCGCACCACCTGCGTCCAGTCGGTGCTAGCGAAGAGAATATTATCGAGCCGCGCGCGGCATCCCTATTTTTTCGACGGGGGTAAGTCGGTGCAGACGCCTTCGAATACCTCGGCGGCCATGCCAATTGACTCGCCCAATGTCGGGTGTGGGTGAATTGTTTTGCCAATGTCAGTGGCATCGCAACCCATCTCGATGGCCAGCGCCAATTCACCGATGATGTCGCCCGCGTGGGTGCCGACGATCGCGCCGCCGATGATGCGATGGGTTTCTGCATCAAAAATTAACTTGGTGAAGCCCTCATCACGTCCGTTCGCAATTGCGCGGCCCGATGCGGCCCACGGGAAAGTGGCTTTTTGAATCTTCAGCCCCTTCGCTTTCGCTTCGTCTTCGGTCACGCCGACCCAGGCCACTTCGGGATCGGTGTAGGCCACGGATGGAATCACGCGCGCATCGAAAAATGATTTTTGTCCTGCCGCGGCTTCAGCGGCAACGTGGCCTTCATGTACCGCTTTGTGCGCGAGCATCGGCTGGCCGACGATATCGCCAATCGCAAAAATATTCG
>JANYBL010000081.1 GCA_025360815.1 Burkholderiales bacterium | reverse complement strand
GTTTCGCAACCAAAGCCTACCATCCAAAGAAGTGTTCAGCCCACCTGCTTCTCGGACGTCACGGGCTTAACCGAGTGCCATGAGAGTCTGACCCCATGACCCGTGCCCCCATGACCCGCGCGGAAGCTTCAATCCACAGGCGGAAATATTTCGTTGGCTCCGTTACGATAAACAGCAAGCCCGCCCGTCACATTGCGAACGATACCGAAGACTCCTCTGCCATCATTTGCCGAGACTACAAGCCTTAGCCATTCACCAGTTTCGTCTACATTCCTCTCAAGTAAACGAATATCGATTTGGCAAAAATCCTCCATCTCAGGAACGCCGTAGTGCTCTTGCACGGGCGCGACAAATGCTTCAGCCTCTGCAAAAGAAAGATTCGCTAGCCGCTCAAGCGTAGTCTGCACGACTTTTCTGAGTTCTTTCCTTTCCATGCTCAGGGCTTCCCGCCATTGAATTTCAAAGGGACACAACGTCCGAATGGGGCTCTAATTTGTGTTTGGCCAGTTCGCTAGGACGGCGACCGGTACCGACCAGTTCGACCATTTGTTGGCGAAATTGTGGCGGATACGGCGGCTTGGGGTTCGTAGGTTTGGGCATTCTTGACTCCTTATTTCATGACGATACGGTGTCCGCGAAATCGGGTCAACTCCAGTTCAGCCATGACCCCACGCTGGTATTAGCAACGCCACTGGCTACGTGCGCAACGCTGAATCCGTTAAAACGATCACCGGCTACTTTGGCGGGGTTAAAATCGCTGTCCCCCGCGACCGGCAATCACGAATATCGCCAGAACACAAAATACCCCGCTCGCCACAAATGTTGCCGACGCGCCGACGCTATCCCATAGCCAGCCTGCCAGCACGCTGGCGATAAACATCGCCAGGCCGCTCACCAAATTGAAAAAACCAAATGCAGTGCCACGCAGATCGGCGGGTGCGGTATCGGCGACCATCGAGGCAAGAAGTCCTTGCGTCATGCCCATGTGCAATCCCCAAATCGCAACACCGGCGAGCACAAATGGCAAATCGCTGCTCATCGCAAGTACTGCATCGGCGATCAATAAGACAATTAATCCGCCAACGATCAACGTGGTGTGGCGCATTGAATCGGAGAGTTTACCGAACGGATATGCGGTCAATGCATAGACAACGCTCATTACCACCAGCACCATCGGCGTGAAGGCAATCGCCATACCGCCTTGCAGCGCGCGCAGCACCAAAAATGCCTCGCTGAACCGCGCCAGCGTAAACAGGGCACCGACCGCGACCACCCACCAATATGATGTTGATAGTCGGCGCAGATTCTCGCGTTTGATCGGGTTCTTGCGGACAGGCTCCACGCTCGCCGTCTCAGCGCCGCTGGCGGGCATTTTTTCAGGTTCCTGCACGCCAAACACCAACAGCAAAAGCGCCAAAAATGCCGGAATAATCGCTACCCAAAATACCGCACGGAAATCGTTTGCCCACACAATCATCAGCCCCATCGCGAGCAATGGGCCCAAGAACGCGCCCACCGTATCCAACGACTGCCGTAACCCAAACGCCGCGCCCCGTATGGCGGGCGGGGCGATGTCTGCCACCAGGGCATCGCGCGGCGCACCGCGAATGCCCTTGCCCACCCGATCAATCAGCCGTGCAGCGAGCACCATGCCGGATGAAGTCGCGAGCGCGAAGAGCGGCTTGGAGAACGCACCAAGTCCATAACCCATGACGGCGAGTGGTTTGCGTTTGCCCCAATAATCGCTCAGCACACCCGAGAATACTTTCACGATCAGCGCAGTCGCCTCGGCGGCACCTTCGATCAAGCCCAGCATTAGTGCGCTGGTGCCGAGTGTGGTCACCATAAATACGGGCAACAAAGAATGAATCAGCTCGGACGAGATGTCCATCAGCAAACTAACGATACCCAGCGCCCAAATGGCGGCGGGCATGCGGGGCAACGCTTGCGCCGATTTATATGGGGCGGGGCTTGGCGCGACGGGCGGCATTAGCGTGGCTTTTCAGCAGCTTTAGGAACCGCCCCTAAAACTGGGTAAGCGCCCAGCATGGCATTGGGGGCATTGGGGGCATTGGGAGCATTGGGGGCAATGGGAGCATTCACATCACTTGGCACTGTTTGTGAAGGGATCGTGGCAACAACACGCCGCCATATCTGCGAGCGCCCGAATAGAGAAATGCCGATATAGCCGCGCACGTCGAGCTTGGTGTTGCGTTCGAGGACCGCCACGCGCAACCGATAAATTTCGCCATTGTCAGGGTCTAAAATGTCGCCGTCGTCGTAATGGTCGGGACTCGATAAACGCAAATGACTAATAATCCGCATTCCTAACACTAGCTGATTTTTCCGACTATCAGTGCATTTCGTGCACCGCGGATGAGGATCCTCATTGGCCTGTGGGAAAATCCGGTCAACAAAGCCTTCATAATGCCATCCGCCTTGATCGCCCGCTTTATCAGCGCGATCTATCACGCGCACTATTCGGACGAGGCTTGTCAGTAGATGTGTGTCATCGTCATAGGTTTCCCACAAGCCGACGATCGCATCGGCGGCAGCGCTGCTGATCACTGACGGCGGGGTTGCGCGAGTTGGCAACGCCTGTAAGAAAATGCAGGCAACGAGCAATAGCGTCCATCGCGCATCCAGCAAGCCTAATGATTTTCGTTGCATATTTCTCCACATAGCACCGTTCTCCACATAGCACCGTGCATCCTCCATTTTTCGAGACATAACCAATTGTACCGACCGTCAAGCGCCGATCCAACGCAACAATTTGTTACAATTGTAGATTGGATGCTTAAACAGAATGCAAAATGTTTTCTAATGCTTCGTTTTTTTTTGGCATTGTTTTAACATTGCGATTGTTCAATCCTAGTTTATCGAAAAGGTTTACGATGTCCTCCAGCAATAGCCCTGAAGTATTGCAGCAAAAATTGAAAGAAATGATCGCCGAAGAGTTTTCGATTTCAATCGATAAACTCACACCCGAGGCGACCGTTGAATCGCTTGGCATTGATTCCTTGGGGCTGATCGATTTCATGTTTAAAGTTGAGGACGAATTGGGTGTTGATATGCCCGATTCACGCACCCCACTGCTCACCTTGGCTGATGTGTACGCCGAGATAGCCAAAGCGACGCCGCGCGCCGTTAAAGGTTAACGGTCGCCACTGAGGTCACACGATGCGCCAAGTCTGCATTACCGGTATCGGCATTGTCTCTCCGATTGGCCATGATTTAGCGGCATTTAGCGCCAGCTTGCAGGCTGGAAAATCGGGCATTCGCTTACTGGATAACCAGCCTGCCTCGCGGTCGCCGCGCGTAGCCGGCGTCGTCGATTTGGATCTCAGCCAATTTTATACGCCGTCTCAAATTTCGTTGCTGGATCGGGTCAGTTTACTGGCGCTGATCGCTGCCAAACAAGCCGTCGCATCGGCGAATGAGAAAACCTTGGAAGCCCCGCCAATGCTACAGGCTGGGGTTTATCTGGGTACCGGAATCGGTGGAATTAAATCGCTTGAAACGGCATTCGAAGAACATTTTTTACGCGACGGAAAGCGTATCAAACCGCTCACCGTTGTGCAGGCGATGAACAATGCGCCGGCCGGTCATGTCGCGATGGAAATTGGCTGCCATGGGCCATCACTGACCTTCTCGACAGCCTGCTCGTCATCCGCAATTGCGATTGGTGAGGCTTATCGCGCGATCAAACATGGCTATATCGATTGCGCATTGGCCGGTGGCGCTGAAGCGTTACTGACAACAGGCACAATAGACGCATGGGAAGCATTGCGGACCTTGGCGATCCCTGACCTCGCAAATCCTAGCGCATCTTGCAAGCCGTTTTCGTTGAACCGCACCGGCTTGGTATTGGCCGAAGGGGCGGCAATTATTGTGTTGGAATCGCTTGACAGCGCTAGGCGGCGCAACGCACCGGTCCTTGCGATGTTATCCGGTTACGGCGCCAAAACGGACGCGACCCACATCACCAAACCTGATGCCGATGGGCAAACCGCCACGATGCGCGCGGCACTGGCTGACGCTGGGCTCAACCCTTCCGACATCGGCTATCTGAACGCGCACGGCACCGCCACGCTGGCGGGCGATGTGGTGGAAACTAATGCGGTCAAGCAGGTGTTCGGTAATCAGGCGTTTGCGCTTCCTGTTTCGTCAACGAAATCTATGCACGGCCATGTCATGGGGGCGACTGGCGCCGTCGAGTTTGTGGCGGCACTTTGCGCCATGATCAATAATTTCTTACCGCCCACCATCAATTTGGCGGAACCTGATCCAGCTTGCGATTTGGACTACGTGGCCAATTCTGCGCGGCCTGTTGACGGTCTCAAGCATGTGATGTCAAACTCGTTTGCGTTCGGTGGAAGCAATGCTTGTTTGATTGCATCGAGGGCTTCAAAGCCACTTTAACTTCAACGCCACTTTAAATATGGGAAGGCGCTTGTTTTAAACTGCTTTCTCTACAGGCGTTAGTAATGCATCGGTCACCCCGGCTTCCACTGGCCCACCCGTCCAACGCAATGTCAACCCGCGCTCATCGTCCATCGCCGACATTTTCCCTTCAAAAACGATGTAGACACCAGTCGCCGTCCGCAGGCGAAATTCGGATAACGTGGATTGCCGCGATTCAGTAATCTGCACGATTTGCTCTTCAATCGAGGCCGCATCTTCAGGGTGCATCACGGTGAGCCAATTACCGCCAATCAGGTTCTCGGCCGGCACCCCGGAAAGCTTGCTCACCACATCGCTTATGTATTCAAAGCCGCCGCCCATGCGCTTCATATAAACAACCTCACCGACATTGTTGGCGAATGTCCGAAAATGGTCACGGCTTTGCCGCGCTTGGGTGACAGCGGATTGACGCTCGCTTTCCGAGCGCAGCAACACCTCGTAGCGGGTGCGTGAGACCTCCGCGAGTAGCCGCGCCTCATAGCGGGTGCGCTGCAGCGATTCAATAATGAAGATAGCCAAACCCATAATGGCGATATAGCTCGTCACCGAGACGATATCGGATAACTCGGCTGCGAATATATCAAATGTTTCATAGGGTGGAATAAAAAAGAATAACCCAATGGGCGTTGATAACATCATTGCAAAAAGCGCAGGTGAAATACCGTAGCGATATTGAACCAGCAGCACTGCAATCGCAAAACCAGCGAACGGCAGCAACGCACCCAACTGCTCCTGCAATTCGTATCGAATTAGGAAGGCGGCTAATATCGAACATAGCGCCACAAAGTAGCCGGTTAAGCCCGGCGGCGCCCAACGTTTGGCGTTCTTAATTCGCATGGCTACCGTTGCATTGATTGTTTATATTCATTTTGAAATCAACCATCAAGTTCGGCCAAGCGCTTGGCGCGGGCAACCTGCTCGTTCACCACTTGCGGCCCTATGGTCAAGCCGGTAGCTAGGCGTCGGCGCACGCTTTCTTGAAAAAACAGCGCGGTTTCACGTGCCACGATATCGCGCTCATTATCGAGCGTGATGATGTGATACGAGTTATCCAAAAAAATCTTTCGCTTGTGGGGCGAGGCCGCTTTTTCTAGGGCAAACTCAGCCGATTTGGGGCTAGCTGTCTCATCGTCTACCGCATGGATCACCAGCAAATCGGAAACGGCGTTATGCGTTGCGCTCTCGACATAGCGGGCCAATTGCCGGGCCTGAAAAAGCTGTTCCATTGAAAGTGTTGAAGGGCCAATCTCAGAAAACGCAGTGGTACTCATCGCTTGTGCGACTTTTTTACGAAGCTGTAAATTCTTCAGCCCGTAAGGCTCACCCTCATGAAAGCGATAGATATTGCGAAGCGGGGTGTAATAGCCGACATTGAAAAGCCAACGATACCAAGGCACTGCCCAACCATCGTAAGCCAGCGTAAGTGAAAGCAAAGCCACCGCTGTGATCGATCGTTCCTGGGTCGCGAGCGCGAGCGATAGGGTTGCGCCCATCGAAAGGCCCCCGACGCAAACCGTATCGAATTGTTCCTCCAATGTAAAATAACGGGTGCGAATATCCTCCAACCATTCCTGCCATGTGCCGCAACGCTCGCCGTCCTGCACTGCACCGTAATGCGGCAATTGCGGCGCAAAAACGCTAAAGCCAGCACGGTTCAGCGCTGTCGCTAAATACCGTACCTCCAGCGGGCTCGACGCGAGGCCGTGGATGAGTAACACTGCATGCTCATTGCCCTTCAAGTGAAATGATCGATCAGCTGCCAAAATAATGTCCGTTTACACGAATTGGTTGCCGTTATTATCTATCAGAAACGCATTGACGCGCGATTCGCTTATCATGTGGCGATGATGTGGCAATTTACGAATACAATTTACCGTTCCGCAACCAAATTAGCCCAGCCCCCATGCCTGCATTGAAAATTCGCGCCCTGATCTTTTTGTGCCTCTTTGTCGGGATGAGCATCTCCTACCGCTGCGCAGCCGTCGAATTGGGTGGCGATGTCCCGGACACGCGGAGTAGCATTGAAAATGCAGCCCCCGCAAACAGCACAAATGGCTGGAACGGCACAGCTGGCGCGGGGTTTATCGGTTTCCCGCAATTTACAGGTGGTAAAAAATTACAAACCTGGCTGATCCCGCTGTTATCGATCAACTATAACGAAACCTTCTATGTCGAGATCGAACGTGTCGGCGTTTATGTGCTCGCCAGTGACGATAAAAAAATTGGATTAGGGCTTGCTGTCGAGCCGCGCTTCGGTTTTAACGCCTCTGCCAATTCACGCCTTGCCGGGATGGCGACACGCCGCAATAGCGTTGAGGGCGGCTTGACCTTCGACTGGGATTTTGACGTCGTGGCATTCAGCGTTGCGCATTTTACGGATTTTAGCCACACCAGTCGCGGCAGTTCACAGCGGCTCACGGTTTATGCACCGTTCGTCAAAGACAACCGCTGGGAAGTGGGCGGCGTGTTGATGGCGGACCGCATGAGCGCGAGGGTTACAAATTATTTCTTCGGAATAAGACCCAATGAGGCCACACTAACCCGCCCCGCCGCACCGCTAAGCTCTAGCACTGGCGCGGGACTCGGGCTGAGTGGCACTTATAAAATCGATAAAAAGCAGGCTGTTCTTTTCGGTGGCAATGTGATGGAAATTGGCCGAGAAGCCGCGAAAAGCGCGATCGTGCAAACACGATATGCGCCCCAGCTTTATCTTGGGTACGGTTGGCAGCTCTAGTATTGAATTGGGCTGACCTTTCAATCGCCTTTACCGAATCCGACGCCGCGGGATTGCAGGGTTTCAGCAACGCTAAAATTGTCATGAGATTCATGCCACTATGCTGCTTTGAATAATTCTCTTTTTTTTAACATTCACTTCAACCGCATTTCTATAAAACTGCAAACAAGCAAATGAACTATAAAAAGCAAACGGTACTTGTACTTCAGGGTGGTGGCGCATTGGGTGCGTACCAAGGTGGCGCTTACGAAGGCTTAACAAATCACGGCTTGGATGTCGACTGGGTGGTTGGCACATCAATCGGCGCGATCAACGGCGCGCTGATCGCCGGAAACAAACCCGAACACCGCGTGGAAAAACTGAACGCATTTTGGCAACAAGTCGGCCAGGACGCGCCGGCCATCTTCCCATTTTTCGATACGCCCGACTGGATGCGTCCATGGCGCCAGGCTACGCAGGTTTGGAATATTTTATCGAAGGGCGTACCGGGGTTTTTTACGCCGCGCCCAAACACCTCTTGGGACCTCAATCAAAACGGTCTCTCGTCAAAAGCAAGCTTTTACGATACCAGCCCACTCGAGGCTACGCTAAACGAATTGGTTGACTTTAAATATCTCAACGCCAAGCACATGCGCTTCACCATTTCTGCCGTGAACGTCGCGACGGGCGAATTGAAAATATTCGACAACAAAACTGACCACATCACCGCCAAACACATCATGGCCAGCGGCGCATTACCGCCCGGATTTCCGCCGGTTGAGATTGATGGTGCCATGTATTGGGATGGCGGTATTTATTCGAATACCCCGATCGATATCGTCCTTGATGATGCCGAGCGCACGAACACATTATGCTTTATGGTTGATCTTTGGGACCCGACTGAGAAGCTGCCGACCTCAATCGCCGAGGCGCTGACGCGGCAAAAAGATATTCAGTACGCAAGCCGATCTGCTGAGCATTTAGATGACCATGAAAAAATGCAAAATCTGCGTCGCGCGATTCAACTGTTATCCGAAAAATTGCCCGCTAAAGAACGCAACGCGCCCGCCGTCAAAAAACTTAGCGCATTGGGTTGCGCCAGCACCATCAATATCGTGCGTCTTATCATGAAGGCGCTGCCCGAGGACGATCAAACCAAAGATATTGATTTTGCGCACACAACCTTGAAAGCCAGATGGGGCGCGGGTCTTCACGATATCGACCGTGCCTTGGCACATAAAAGTTGGCTAAAAACACCGCCGACGCATATCGGCATGGTGGTACATGAATTGGTTCAGGAATAGCTGCTTGAACGCCTGACTAAATTATTTTCGAAACGAATGGAAAGGCCGCAATCATGACCGAAGATGAAGTCCGACAAGGTGCATTCGCCATGCCGTTTGATAACCCCGCTTACCCACCGGGGCCGTATCGATTTGTGGATCGTGAATACCTGATTGTTACCTATCGCACAGATCCCGCGTTGCTCGAAAAGCTGATCCCTGCCCCGCTAAAATTGGCCGAGCCGGTGGTGAAATATGAATTCATCAACATGCCAGATTCCACGGGCTTTGGGCATTACTGCGAATCGGGACAAGTCATTCCTGTGACGTACAACGGCGTGCCGGGCAGCTTTGTACTCTCGATGTATTTGAACGATCATCCGCCGATCGCCGGTGGGCGCGAGCTCTGGGGATTCCCTAAAAAATACGGCGAGCCGGAACTGAAGGTACACAAAGATACGCTGATGGGCACACTCGACTACAGCGATTTTCGGGTAGCCACCGCCACGATGGGGTTCAAACACAAGGCACTCGATACATCGCAGGTCGCAAAATCGATGGCAGCACCGAATTTTTTGCTCAAAATTATCCCCCACGTAGATGGCAAGCCGCGTATCTGTGAGCTAGTGCGCTACAGCCTTACTGATATTCAAGTCAAAGGCGCATGGAGCGGCCCTGGCGCATTAGACTTGCACGACCACGCCTTAGCTCCCGTGGCCGATTTGCCGGTGTTGGAGGTGCTCTCAACCGTGCACATCATTGCCGATCTCACGTTGCCGATGGGTGAAGTGGTGCATGACTACCTGCGCAATTAAAATATACCCCACCGTTGTTAAATCAATCAAAAGGAAATCCTATGCAACTCAAAGACAAAGTCGCCATCATTACGGGTGCTGCCAGTGGCATCGGCAAAGAAATCGCGATTGAATTCGCCCGCGAAGGCGCGAAGGTTTGCATTGCCGATTTGGCACTGGATGCCGCCACCGCAACGGCCAATGAAATCAACGCTTCGCTTGGCGATGGCAGCGGACGAGCAATGGCCGTCGCCATGAACGTGACCGACGAGGCGCAGGTTGAAGCCGGGGTGGCCGCGACGGTCGCGCAATTCGGCGGCGTCGATATTTTGATTAGCAACGCCGGGATCCAAATTATCAGCCCGTTGGTGGATTACAAATTTGAAGACTGGAAACGCATGCTGGCGATCCATCTTGATGGTGCGTTCCTAACCACGCGCGCTTGTATGCGGGCGATGATCAAAGCCGGCAATGGCGGCACGATTTTATACATGGGGTCCGTTCACTCCCATGAAGCTTCACCGCTCAAATCGGCCTACGTTGCAGCCAAACACGGGCTGATCGGCTTGGCCAAGGTCGTCGCTAAAGAAGGCGCCAAGGACAAAATACGCGCAAACGTCATTTGTCCTGGATTCGTGCGTACTCCGCTCGTCGATAAACAAATTCCCGAACAAGCCAAAACGCTCGGCATCACAGAAGCCGAAGTGATTAAAAATGTGATGTTGAAAGAAACAGTTGATGGCGAATTCACGACGGTTCAGGATGTTGCAGAAACCGCCCTATTTTTAGCCGCGTTCCCAAGCAATGCCTTGACGGGACAATCGATTACGGTGAGCCATGGATGGCATATGCAGTAATATTGCGCGATCGCTTGGTTGTTCGTTTTGCCTAAAATTGAATCGGCCGTAAATCCGGTCTATGCTGTTGATTATCGTTTTAAGCGCGAGTGTGGCATGAAGACTATCCTCTGCGTGAGCGAGCTTCAGCGGAAACAGGGCAATCAAACAGCAAGCGCAGTTAAAATATGCCGCACGACATCACACTGGCACTTTTTATCTTGACCATCAATGCAAACTAATCCAGCCCATCTACCATGAAAGCCGTCATTCTCGCGGGCGGCATGGGTACCCGCATTTCGGAAGAAACTGCGCTTCGCCCAAAGCCGATGATTGAGATCGGTGGCCGGCCGATCTTGTGGCACATCCTGAAAATTTATGCAGCGCATGGCATCAATGATTTTGTGATCTGCCTAGGCTACAAGGGCTACATCATCAAAGAGTATTTCGCGAATTATTTTTTGCATATGTCGGACGTCACATTCGATATGGCGAACAATCGTATGGATGTCCATCAAAACAATTCCGAGCCGTGGAAAATCACGCTCGTCGATACCGGCGAACAAACCATGACCGGCGGGCGGCTGAAGCGCGTGCAATCTTATTTGGGCGATGATGATTTTTGTTTTACCTATGGCGACGGCGTTGGGGATGTCAACATCACCGAACTTATAAAATTCCATCAAGCCGAAGGCAAGCTCGCCACCCTCACCGCGACCCAGCCGCCAGGGCGATTCGGCGCATTGAAACTAAACGGTAAGGCGGTGGAAGGTTTTCAAGAAAAGCCGCAAGGCGACGGCGGCTGGATTAACGGCGGTTTTTTTGTCCTGTCGCCAAAGGCGCTTGAGCACATTGACGGCGACAATTCCACTTGGGAACGCGAGCCGATGCAGGCGTTGGCGAGTGCGGGACAAATGAGCGCCTATCTGCACCGCGGTTTTTGGCAACCGATGGATACGCTGCGCGACAAATTGCAGCTTGAACAGCTATGGGCCAGCGGCGCGGCGCCGTGGAAAACCTGGCCGTGAGCGTAGGGCATACTTTAGTCGCTAGCTCAAATACAAATTTGAATGCGCCTAACCCAAATACCAGCTTTGGCACCAACCTCAGCATCAACGCAGCGGCGTGGAAAGGCCGGCGCGTTTTTATTACCGGCCATACTGGTTTTAAAGGCGGTTGGCTTTCGCTTTGGTTATCGTCGCTCGGTGCAAACGTGACAGGCTACGCACTTAAGCCCGACACCGAACCCAATTTTTTTAGCGTTGCCAAGATTGGCGAACGCACAAATTCCGTCATTGCCGATATTCTTGATTACCCAACCTTGCTTAGCGCCATGCAAAAAGGGCAGCCAGCGGTAATTTTTCATCTCGCAGCACAGCCGCTCGTGCGCCGCTCCTACGCAGACCCGCGGGAGACCTATGAAACCAATGTGATGGGCACGGTGAATGTGCTCGAAGCGGCACGCCATATTCCCAGCGTCCACGCTGTGGTGATCGTCACCAGTGATAAATGCTACGACAACAAAGCAAGCCCCGGACCATCAACCGCTGCCTCCGCAGCGTTTATCGAAACCGACCCCATGGGTGGCCATGACCCTTACAGCAATAGCAAAGGCTGCGCCGAACTTGTCACATCGGCATTCCGTGATTCCTATTTTTCAAGCGATTCAGCCAATGCCAAGGTGTTGGTTGCCTCAGCCCGCGCTGGCAACGTCATCGGCGGCGGTGATTGGTCGGAGGATCGGCTTATCCCCGACCTACTCCGCGCGTTTACCCGCAAAGAAGCCGCCATTGTCCGCAACCCCAACGCAATTCGCCCATGGCAACATGTGATGGAGCCCCTGAGCGGATACATCATGCTAGCCGAGCGGCTGCTTAATCAAGACCGTCCATGTGCGGGCGCATGGAATTTTGGCCCATCCGATACCGAATCAATTCCCGTCGCAAAAATAGCAAACCAGCTTTGCGCGCTTTGGGGAAACACGGCTACATGGACGCAAGACAACGCATCAGCCTTAGCAGAAGCGGCTGGCGCAATAGCCACTACTGCAGCGCAGCCACATGAAGCACATTTTCTCGCACTAAATTCAGGCAAAGCCCGCGCCCAGCTTGGCTGGCAGGCCGTTTTACCTCTGAACGCTGCGCTGGCGCTTGTGGTTGATTGGCAGAGTGCGTTTTTACGGGGCGCTGACATGCGCGGCGTTACGGTGGGGCAGATCGCTGCCTATTCACACTTACGATCACGTTTGTCTCACCCGCCCGTCTAAAAGATCATGAGCCTTGGCAGCGGCGAATCTCGCGTAGCGCAACAACGGGCTCTGTGGAGTGTCGCAAAAGACGCGCTCGCCGCGGGTGATCATCCTACGGCAATGCGCAAACTCGCTACCTCGATCACGCCACAAGATGGCTTTCAAGCCCAAGCCCGCGTCGCTAAATTGTTTGCGTCACTACCGCGCGCATCGCTTGGACTGCGCCCCTTAAAAATGGCCATCGTCGCGAATTCCACCGTTGATCATTTTGCGGACGCCCTGCGCTTTTGGTTAGCCACGGCGGGGCTAGAGGCCGAGATTTACATCGCCCCATTCGACACTACAACGCAAACGGTATTAGACCAAAGCAGCGAGCTATATCAATTTAAGCCAGAATTGGTATGGCTGTTTTCAACCTTCCGCGATGTACGTTTGGATATTGCAGCAGGCAATAATCCGCAGATGATGCGGACGACAATCGATGCCGCCATTGCGCGCACAACAACACTTTGGCAACCCTTGCTCGACAGACTCAACTGCATCGTCATTCAAAATAATGCCGACATCCCAGCGCATGATAGCTTCGGCAATATGGCCGGTGCCGCCGCATGGGGAACGCGAACCGCGTTGCGTTTGTATAACGCTGAACTGGCGATTGCTGCTACCGCCAGCAAACCAAGCAACAACGTCGTCGTTTTTGATCTCGACCATCTTGCCAGCGAGTTCGGTAAAGCGCGCTGGATTGATTCACGCTATTGGTTTCATTCAAAGCACGCGTTTAGCTTTGATGCCGTTGGTTTTGTCGCGCACGCTGCCGCGCAATTGATTGCCGCCGCCAAAGGGCTTAGTAAAAAGTGTTTGGTTATCGATCTGGACAACACAATCTGGGGCGGCGTGATTGGTGATGACGGCCTTCATGGTGCAGATGGTGGCGCAGATGGTGGTGCAGAAGGGATAAGGCTCGGCGCGGATGCTGGGGCTGACGGCGAAGCATTTGTGGCGTTTCAAGAATATATTCGCCAGCTGAAAGCACGCGGCATTATTTTCGCTGTTTGCAGTAAAAACGATCTTGAGAACGCACAAGAACCGTTTATCAAACATCCCGACATGCGCCTGCGCTTAGACGATATCGCTGTCTTTATTGCAAACTGGAAAAGCAAGCCGGACAATCTGCGTGAAATTGCCGTCACGCTCAATATTGGCCTCGATGCAATGGTATTTGTTGACGACAACCCGGCGGAACGAGAGATGGTACGCCAGCAGTTACCGGAGGTGGCCGTGCCCGAAATGCCGGACGACCCTGCCCTATTTATTCAAGCATTGGCGGTCGGGCGCCATTTCGAGGCGGTCACGCTTTCAGCCGACGATTTGGAGAGAACTCGTTTTTACCGGGAAAACGCTGAACGACAAATCGAGCGGAATGCATTCCTCAACAGCAATGGCAACAACGGCAACGACACCAGCAACGACACCAGCGACGACAACAGCAACAACTTGGCAGCTTATTTAGACAGCTTGGAGATGATCGGTGAGGTACACAAAATAGATGATGCAAATAATATTAATTTGCCCCGCGCCGCACAGCTGATCAACAAGAGCAATCAATTCCATCTAACCGGAACGCGGTACACAGAGGCAGAATTGCGCACATTGGTGTCCAACAAGGAACATAGCGTTTATTGCTTCAAACTGCGTGATCGTTTTGGCGACAATGGATTAATCTCAGTTGTCATTCTGAAGCAAAGTGAATCTGCATTGCATGTAGATACCTGGGTGATGAGCTGCCGTGTGTTGGGCAGAACGATGGAAGAGTTTATTTTCAATCTGGTGAATGCTGCCGCGGTTGAGCGCCATTGCAAAATAATCACCGGACAATATATTCCCAGTGCCAAAAATAAATTAGTATCAAATCTGTACAAACGATTGGGGTTTGATGCGGTGATGATGGCGTCATCGCTTGAGAATGATTCACGCCAATCAACGCGCTGGCAACGCGCTGTATCTACACCAACATCTACACCAACATCTACACCAACATCGACTGATCAATCTTTACATCCGTTTCTGCAGCCGTTGAGGCCTTTACGATCATCATCCCCGCCGCTCAATTTAGTCACCCACGTCCGAACAACAACCGTCAGTGATCGGTGATCTATGATCTTCACAGTACTCAATGAAAGATTCGCCAGTGGCAAACGCCAACACAACTGAGGCCTCAATTCGACACCAAATGAACGCGATATTTCAGACCGTGTTCGACGACCCGTCTATCCAGATATTTGATGCCATGAGCGCAAAGGAATTGGAAGAATGGGATTCGCTGTCGCACATCACGCTGGTGCTGGCGATTGAGGAATCGTTTGGCATCCGGCTCAAAACCGCCGAGGTGGGAGGCTTATTAAATGTCGGTGAACTTATAGCGTTGGTAGCGGCTAGAACCGGCCGATAGAGCCGTCTGCTAAATTCGGCAACGAGACCCGGTCGCGCGGTTACGTTGTCTATTTCTGGGTATATTGCCTGCGCCGAGCATTCAACATTAATATGAACATTCCAAATGAATTTTGATTCCATCGGCTTCGCAGCATTTTGCATTTTAGCGATTGTGGTACTCAACTTCGCGCGCAGCTATCGTGCACGCATACTAGCAATCACGACGCTCAATCTCATCTTTCTCGGCACCTTTTTTGCCACGCCGCTCGCGGCAGTTCCGTTTGCTGTTTTTGTTGTTTGCGGCTTTGTCGCCGTTCGTTCGGCTTACTGTGTATCCGGGCGGGGGCTCGCGGGCATACTGGCATTAACAGTGCTGGCATTTGCATGGATGAAGCAATACAGCTTGATCGATTTTCTGCCCTCACTGCCATTCGCGTTTGTGACCGTTGGCGTTTCCTACCTATTTTTCCGTATCGTGCATCTTGCAGTCGACGTTCACCAGCAAGCGATCAAAGCCCCAACGTTTATCGAATACCTTAGCTATACATTGTGCTTCCTCACCTTTGTCTCGGGTCCCGTGCAACGTTACGGCGATTTTGAGCAGCAGCTGCGGACGCCATTAAAAATTCAAACACCAATTGTTCTGCACCATGCGCTAAGCCGCGTGATTTGGGGGTTTTTTCTCGTTGGCGTTGTTTCGCACATCACGATGTGGGCATTCAGCAGGATCGAGCCTGTCGTGTATGCAAACATGGCGGAGGAAATCGTCAGTGCCCGAGTAGCGGGTATTTTTGCAGCGGCTGCAATGGCGTTTTTTGTTCATTTGTATATTAGCTTTTCAGGCTATATGCACATCGTCATTGGCACAGGCAAGCTGTGCGGAATTAATATTCCGGAAAATTTCTCAAGACCTTACGCCTGTAAAAACTTTCTCGAATTCTGGACACGCTGGAATATTACTGTTTCAGAGTGGTTCAAGTTCTATATTTTTAATCCACTGCTTAAGCAGCTTTCCATTCGCTGGCCGAAAAAAAATAAAGCAGCGCTCATTGGCTCAATTGCCTTCTTTGTGACCTTCATGTTGATGGGAATCTGGCACGGAACAACATGGGTTTACGTTGTCTACGGTGCGATGCTCGGACTTGGAGTGGTAGTCAACAAAAAATATCAACTGCGCGCGGCAGCGCGGCTCGGCAAGCAAGGCTACAAAGATCTGTGCAGTCGGCCATGGTATGTCGCACTTTGTCGCGCGACCACGCTGAGTTATGTCGCGGTTGCGCTTACCTGCATGTGGATGACACCTTCGCACGCGCATTTGTTTGCCACACCAGCGTCGTTGTTCGTTATGGTTGCGGCTTTCGCGTTTTTGATATCGGCCGTCTTCTCAGTCGCTTATTTTGGCTACTGGGCGGGCAAGCTCTCACGCAAAATCCATGTCCCTATTGAACAAACACTCGCAATATTTTCATTAGAACCTTGGCTAGCGCCGTGCTGGACTGCCGTAAAAATGTCGATCGTATTTGTAATGATCAATGTTGCCGGCGGCGCGGCACCCGAGTTTATATACAAAGCGTTTTAATATGAGTGTCCAAGCAAAACCCTTGTCCCACTTATCGCCCACTAACCGTTACGTATTGCGAATCATTTTCTTTTTTTGTGCTCTGTATATATTTATGCTCGCGTTGAGCTTTGCGCTGTTCCCCGATGATCCGACATCGTATGTTGATACCTATGAGGCGCCGCAAAGCATCTACACCACCGACCCAAAATATTTGTTGTTTTCCATTGATCGACTTGCACGATCCGATACGCGGGTGATTTTGCTGGGCTCGTCCATTGTCAGAGATGGGTTGCGTCCGCACGAGCTCTCGCCGCTGCTGGGGGTTTCAGTAGACAATCTTGCCATCGGCGCCTCCAACCTCGCCGAACAACGTCAAGCGCTTGAGATGGCCTATGAACAAATTGACCCTGAAAATTGGCATAAATTAACGATTGTGGTTGGCATGTTCTACGGAAATTTTGTCGAGAGTAAGCAGGTCCACCCATCCGGAACGACGAATATTGATGCGGAAAAAGTGCGTTATGGGCTGGAAAGTAGTGATCGAACAGGCGAATCCCAACAATTCGCTTTTAAACAATGGATGCTTCGACCGCTATTTTTAACGTCACGCTGGAATTTAATACTAGCGCCAAAAATACGTAGCCTTGTAAGCAAGGTGGGTAGAAGCTTGCTCGGCCAGTTTTCGGTTCCTGATGAGCCAACACGAAACGATAGAAATTCCCATCGGTTAACCGTCGATGAGAAAAATAACGCACTCAGACTTTGGAATATATATGTGGGGCCCATGGCGCAGTGGAAAGAGGATAATTTTTTTGCACTCGTTAAATTGGCTCAATTGGCTACCAGCAAGAAAAGTAAACTCGTCGTCTTAGATTTGCCCTTGCCACAATGGCATCGCGACGCATCACCCTACTTCCAGCTTTACGAGAGCCGAAAATTGCGTTTTATCGATGAAATAAAGGCCATGTCGGGCGTTACTTATTCATCCCTTCAAAATTCACTAGGCGATGAGGACTTTTATGATTCTGGCCACCCACGTCCAAAGGACACGATCAAGCTCGCTCGCGCAGCGGCTAAAATAATTGCGCCGACTCTTGAGTTGACCACTGAGCCTACGAAACGACAGGGCGACCCAAGTAAAAATAGGAGCACAACCGCAACTAAGCAATCGCCACCGAAATCATGAGCGAACTAACTAGCTAGATAATGACATGATGTTATCCAACCCAGAAATCCAGCACGCTTACCTAACGCTATTGCGCAAATGCTTGACGAACACGCTTCACCATAACGAACCCGATCATGATTCTGCACATCTTGCATCCTTCGTGCACCAATTTACAAACCATTACATCAACAGTAATGCAGTATCGATGCTGCCCAAAAGTCGTTTCGACAACCTTGAATATTGCATTGACGATGTTATTAGAAATAATATTCCTGGCGACTTCATTGAGACCGGTGTTTGGCGGGGCGGCGCAACCATTTTTATGCGGGCTGTTTTAAAGGCCAAGCATGTCACCGATAGAATGGTTTGGGTTGCAGATTCGTTTGAGGGCTTGCCTGAACCTGATGCAGAAAAATTCCCCATTGAGGCGAGAGCACATGCCGGCCCGGTGATGACGAAGGCTTACCAACACTTTGCGGTAACCCTCGAGGTAGTAAAGAAGAATTTTTCGGACTACGGGCTGTTGGATGAGCAGGTTAAGTTTTTAAAGGGCTGGTTTAGGGATTCATTACCGACTGCGCCAATTGAACGCCTCGCTCTCTTGCGACTGGATGGCGATTACTATGAGAGCACGATGGATAGTTTAGTTAACTTGTACGACAAGCTTTCAGTCGGGGGTTTCGTTATCGTTGATGATTACGGCGAGGCTATTTGGACGTATTGTCGAAAGGCGGTTGATGATTTTAGATCATCGCGAAACATTGTGGCTACGCTTTCGCAGGTTGATTCAAAATGTTTTTACTGGAAAAAATCGTAAGCGCCATTCCGCGCTGGCCTCACCTACCGGGATCTACCGGGATATCCCGTGCGCGACATGGATGAAAGATTTAATGTGAATTTGGTGCAACTTCTTGCAATGCCAGCCAAGCTTGAAACATTAAAATAGACCAAAGCTGATGGTGCCAATTTCGTAAGCCAGACAAATGTTCATTCCACGTCTTTCTGACTAGAGCGGCATTCAAATAGCCCTGCCGCTTTAGCGTCGATTCATCCAGCAAACTCTCCGCCCAAGGACGCAATGGGCCGCGCAGCCACCGATCGATTGGGACACCAAAACCCATCTTGGGACGCTCGATCAGCTCGCGCGGCACATGTCGATACAACACCTCACGCAGCGCCCATTTGCTCACCCCGTTTTTGAGCTTCATGGTCATTGGCAAATGCCATGCAAACTCAACCACGCGACGATCCAACAACGGCACGCGTGATTCCAAACTAACTGCCATGGCTGCGCGATCCAACTTCACTAAAATATCGTCCGGCAAATACGTCAGCGCATCTAAACGCATCATTTTTTCGCTCAGATTTAAGTTGAACGCCTGCGGCGCATCGAGGTTAAACATATTCATGGGTTCTTTGCCCGCAATGACAAGTTCTTGCGGCTGATTCCAGAGCGACACTAACATTGTATGAAGCGCCGAAGCATCAGCCGCCCCTAAAAGCGCGGCGGCTTTTTTCCATTTGTCGGCAGGCGTGTTGAAATGCAAATTCGGCGGCAAAAACGGGCGCAATAACTGATACCCACCACTAACGAGCACGGGCGGTGTGTGCAAGGCCAAAACGCTCGCCGCGCGACGAACGCTGTTCGGGTAAGCGGCAATCTTATTCCAAAGTTTTTGTGTCCACACATAGCGGTTGTAGCCACAAAAAAGCTCGTCGCCCGCGTCGCCCGAAAGGCATACCGTCACATGTTGCCGCGCCATATGCGCAACAAGATACGTGGGAATTTGCGATGAATCTGCGAACGGCTCGTCATATAGCGTCGGCAAAAATGGCACCACTGCCAGCGCTTCAGCAGGCGATACATAAAGCTCGGTATGGTCTGTACCTAAGTGTTTTGCCACCGCTTTAGCATGCACAGCCTCGTTAAATTCATTCTCCGTAAAGCCAATGGTGAAGGTTTTAACTGGCCGTGCGCTCTGCGCTTGCATCAGCGAAACTACGGTGGATGAATCAATCCCGCCCGACAAAAATGCGCCGAGCGGCACATCAGAAACCATGCGCTTACCCACCGCATCGCTCAATAGCAATTCGAGTTTATCAACTGCCTCTGTTTCAGAGCCCACAAACGGTTGCGAGCGGCCAATCGCAATCGCATCATCTAAATGCCAATAGGCCACTGCGGCAGGCACCGCTAATCGCGCAACATCGGCACGCGTGATTTTAATAAAGTGCCCCGGCAGTAGCTTGCTAATCCCACGATAAATTGAATGTGGCGCAGGCACGTAGCTATAGCGGAAATATAACGCCAGCGCATCACGATCAATTTCAGGGGAAAAATCAGGATGCGCGCGTAACGCCTTTAATTCAGAACCAAAGACGAACGTGTTCTTGGCATAGCCTAAATAAAGCGGCTTTTCACCAAACCGATCACGCGCCAAATAAAGTACCTTTTCAGCTTTATCCCAAATGGCGATGGCAAACATGCCATCAATTTTTTGCAACGCTATTTCAACACCCCAGTAACTTACTGCCGCCAAGACAACTTCAGTGTCCGACGTGCCGCGCCAAACATGTGCTGGATGAATGCTGGTGATTTCTGCACGCAACTGATTGAAATTATAAATTTCACCGTTATAAGAAGCGACATAGCGCTCGCAATGAGACTGCATCGGCTGCGCACCGGCAGGCGATAAATCAAGGATAGATAGACGGCGATGGCCTAGCGCAATGCCCGCGCCCGCATCAGCCCATTCGCCGGACGCGTCAGGACCGCGTTTTTTTAGGGTATCGCGCATGCAACTAACAATGCTTGTTGAAGATTGCTGTCCGCTGGTAACGCTTAGTATTCCAACAATTCCACACATATTATTTTGGCAGCGTCCAACGCGCCTCGTCAGGTGGAATTTGGTAGGGGAATAGTTGAATATTTGGATTCGTTTTTACTTTTTGTCCAATCACCAAAATCAGCGCCAAAAATATGGGCAGCACCTGAAGCTTAAATCTCATCGCAGTGCCGAGATTTTGATATGAAATAGGGCCGTATAAGAGAACCCAAACAAGCACAAACAGAAAAGAAAACGCGATGGCCGGGTTCCGCCAATGTCGCCATCGAAAACGAATGCAGGCACGTAAAAATAAAAACAACAAAATAGTATTTTCTATGCCTGACAACGTGCCAAATAGTGACGAAATTTCAAACGGAAGTGGCCTAAATAGCGCGGCAAATCCAGCAATCGGGGCGAACGCTAAAAACTCAACGGGATTACTCAAATTTGCCGTTACGAATTGGCCAGAACCGCCCACATCACTCCAGCTTCTAGAGAGCGTGTCAAGGCGCTCAAGTGCATCGCGCCCAGATTCAATTTCAAAGCGTTCGTTGAAATTTGTTAATAGTGTGGCAGCAGCAGCGAAAGCGGCAAACCCTAAACCGAGTCGAGCAAGTTTTGAGCGCATCGTAAATATAATGACGTAAAGTATTGGCACGAGTAGGACTAGCGCTAGCCAGATTCGTATATAGGAGACAACAACAAGCCCGAAAATAATGGCAAGCAGACCCAAAGTATTTTTTTTCGCAAGGATGTTTGCGATGCCAAAACTGGTGCAGGCGATACCAAATAATGAAATCGGATCTTTGCCTAGGATAGAAGACCAAAAAAGTATTGAGGGAAATAATCCTAGGCCAAGTAGCCAGTTTGGATTAGCCGTTCCAGCGGCTATACAAATTGCACGATAAAAAAAGAAAATGCCGATCAAACCGACATAGGCAAAAAACAGTTTCAGCACGTGATAAGACTCAGGCAGCACAGTGAAGATAGCTTTGCAAATTTCGGCAATATTATTAGACCCGTCTCCAAAAGCAAGACCGGAAAATTGGCCGCTCTCGCTGACGGCGGTATTGAAATAACCGAATGCGTCAAGGTCAATAAAATAAGCCTCGTAAAACAGCATTAAAACGAGGCAAACGACTAGCTTCGCCTGCCAAATTAGTGCAACGATTATTTTTTCGTCAGGTTTAATGGGCCAAAAAAAGATAGTGCCTGTCAGCAACGAGCCAATGAAAACGCCCCACAGGTAATCTGTCTGCGCATCCGCGTATATGTATGAAGATCCAGCCTTGACAACATCAGACGCTGAAAAAAAGACACAAAATAATAAAAGTATTGCCTGAAGCAAAAGACTCAAAATAAGCGCGGTATTCAAACTACCTGAAATTGAGCGCAAGCCAAACTGTATTGAGGTAGAACGATTCATTTGCGCGGCAGCTTAAATCTAACGGAAAGAATTTGCATATTCGGCAAGACAAATTTTCCAATCGCGCATGATGTTTAATCCGCGCTGATTTAATTTTAGGTTCACCAGCTGTTCGCTTGCCGGTCTAGGCGCAAAATAGTCTTTAGCAAAAAAATCTGAGTCTACGATGTTTATTTTTATGGCGCTTTCTAGCCCAAGAAGTTTAATTAATTCAACTGCCACTTCGTAGCGACTTGAGGTGCCACTGCAAACCTGGTTATACAAACCATAAAGCTCACTTTCAATTATCTTCACCATCCCGTTTGCAAAATCAACGGTATAGGTGGGCGTACCCAACTTGTCATCAACAACATTTAAACTTTTCGCACCGGCCTGAATTTGCTTGAAGAGTTTATTGATAAATTTCTTGTCTTTGGCTGGGCCACCGCCCATCATCCAGCCCGCCCTAAGTACAAAGTGTTTGGGCACATTTGCACAGACATAGCGCTCGCCATAGTATTTCGACTTCGCATATAGCGCCAACGGATTAGGCATATCAAAATCGTTATATGTTTCTTTCTCGCCGCCAAAAATCCCAGCCGTTGAGATATAAACATATGGAATATCAAGTTGATTTGCAATCAGTCCTAAATTTTCAGCGCCTAACGCATTGGTCAGCCACGCATCATCCGCGTTTAACTCACAGTATTCAAGATCAGTGAGTGCTGCTAAATTAATCAGTAGGTGGGGCTTAAAAGCAACGATTGCCTTGTGCATTTTTTGGTAATCCCGCACATCCGCATAGACCAACCATGGCTCCGTAAGATTAATATCTGAGGCTAAAACCGTCGCGCCAGTGGCAACCAAGTTTGTATATACCGCATCGCCCAGCATCCCACCACAGCCGGCTATATAAACTTTGGATGAAGAGTTCAGTTTCACGAAGTTACCTCGGAAGGTGCTTGGGTTATGTCAAAAAGCGATAGAAAAATGGGCGTATTGACGCGAACGGAATATTTGCTGTCGATGTAGGTGCGGGCTTCACGGCTCATTTTTTCGACACATTGCGGGTTTTCTAGCAAATATTGAATTGATGTTTTCCAGGCCTCAGTTGTATTCGAAATTACAAATCCCGTTTTCCCGTGCTCAACAACTTCATTGCCTGATCCCGTATCTGATACCACCGATACTGCACCCATAGCCGAATACTGCATTGCTTTAAAACCAATCTTGCCGCGCTCCCACTCGCCGTCAGGTATAGGCATCAGGCCTATATCGATCTGATTAAGATCTGAAATTTCAGACTCTAGGCGCCAAGGTAAATACCGATAATTTCTTATTTGCAGTAATGCTGGATCAACATCACAAATAACCAAAAATTCAAAATCAAACTCATTTGATAGCTGCACGATGGCATCCTGCACAATCTGTAAATAGACAACGGTGCTATGCGAACCTGTCCAGCCAACAACGATCTTGCGACCAACAACAGATTTTTTGGCATCATTTGGAACGTGGTATGCAAGATCAACAGTTGTTGGCAACAGTGTGACGTTATCGTTTTTTGCTCTTACCCAACTTTCTAAATATGGGTTACTGACTGATACCCGGTTAGCTCTCGCTGAAATGTACGACACTTTCCAAGCGCACTTCAAAAACATTGCGATCTTATTAGCTTTTGAAGCGCGAGCCAGAAAAATGGCATCATCAAAATCATAAATCGTACGAACGCCGGACATAAACAAAATATATTCAAATATTGGCGGCCCGACAGGAGATGCCTCTCTATAAAGAAAAACTGTACCGTATTTATATATTGAAAACATTAAGAAGCTGCGCCGAATAAATCCCAAAAGGACTCCAGCGAATTTTCGTAAATAATGTCCTTTTTTATAAAGCACACGCATAGTGGCAGCATCAAGGAAAGGCGCGATTTTTATGCTGTATTGCGCTGCCGCCAATGCGGGTAAATATTGTTCAAATCGAAAGCGTTGGCCCGGAGCAATGCATTCTGGATACGGGCAAATTATTAAGATAGCGTTTCGCTTTGATGGCATCTTTAGCCTTTAACAGCAGATTTTATGCCGTAAGCACACCAAAACGGTTCGTTTTCCGAGAAAACAATATCTTTCAATCCAGCTTCCTCCATCATCTCTCCGATTTGCTTTCGAGTGAAGCGTTTCTCAAGGCTTGTGCCAAATCTATCCAACGCGTCAGTGCGAAGCGTGTAAAAACTGCTTTCTCTATAACTTGAAAGCGGAAAGCAGGCAACATTCAAACCTAACTTTTCCAAGACAAATAAAAATCTTGAAATCGGCCAATAAATAAAAATCGCGATGACATCAGTTACAAATCTCTTAATTCTGGAAGGAAGCTTGGCAATCTTTCCGCGAAAAAAATCTGTCACACACCATAAAAAAATAAACCATTTTGGTCTGCCATCAAGGGCATAGTAAAGATAGATTAAAAAAATTCCCCCCGGCTTAAGTAGTGCAACGCTATCGTTTATTCCTTTTTGCGTATCCGGAACATGGTGCAGCACCCCAAGGGAGTAACCAAAGTCCATGGAATTAGGCTGCAGCGGAATATTGTCTACACTGGCGCAGTAAAATTCGCAGTTTGCGAATTCGGCCAGAGTTTTCCTTGTTACATTCAATGCGACAGCACTCGGATCAATGCAGTGCAGAAGTCCGACACGCGGAGCAACATATTTCGCCCAGCGTCCGCTGCCACATCCAACATCGAATGCTATTGAATTTTGGGATAGCAAATGCCAGGGGAAAAATGAAAAATAGCGCTGGAATTGACTCAACTGCTCTTTAGCAGATACGGATGTTTGATCAAAAGTCGACCACTCAGCACCAAAGTCTGCAACAACCTTATTGTCAATATTGTCAGTCATATGCCGTCGCTGAAGGCTTGCAAAGAATTATAAAATACTCTATTTGATATTAAACAGAACACCAATTTTACAAGCGTAGTCTATAGACGCGCATCCACCCGCAGTATTACAGCGAGAGCCCCGTTCGTGCCGACAAGCACGCGATGAGGTTGATGCTGAATAACGCCAGCCTCATTCCTATAATTTCTTGAATCGTTTTCCAAGCCGTTCCAGAGTCGTTTTCGAAATTGAATAAAATTTTCTGAGCACGCCAGATACACCTTCCGTATTTACATAAATTGTATTGTGCGGTTCAGGAAGACCGATGGCCGCACACGCAGCGGTGTAATAGTAGGTCGCAATCGACTTTCGGCTACTGCCTGCAGGAATATTTAAAGGCTTAGGGTGACCATGAAATGAGATTTCATTCGTCTCAAAAATGACACATCTATTAAATGCCGGGGCAATATTTGCAAGCTGCATCTTTCGCTTTTTATCTCTTAAATCCCAAAGCTCAAGAAACCCCCCAAATTCTACTTTCCAATCTGAATTTAGATAAATGAGCACATTTAATCGGCGATGATCATTGGTCTTTGGATGCAGGTTAAAGTCAACATGCACATTAAGAAAGGCGCCATTGACCGATTGATGAAGGCCACCGCCAAATAAAGCAGGGTCTGCTATCAACTCTTTTATTTCAGTCACTTCCGCTAGCCACTTCAGAAACTTATTTGAGTTGAGTTCCAAGAAAACCTTACTCATGACCGTGTTTGGCTCAAAAGTAGTTCTTTGAAATTTTTTCACTTGATCGATATATGTTGTTCCATCCCAAGTGCCGCTATGCACCGCAGGGTAAACAGAAGCGATCAACTCAGCTTTGCTGGGCTCAAAAAACGACTCAATCACAGTGTAGCGGAACGGAGTTCTGGATTGAAAATCTTTGCGTATATCCTGTAGGCGACGCTCTAGCGAATCTAGGTCAACATACTTCATCAGCGAGCCCTTATACGTTTACGGCGCAGTAAAAATGAGGTGTGGTTTAAAAATACTGTCTATAAACGGTCGCTGTATTAATGCGAAAAAGTCGACGAACAATGTTCGCCACCCAGAGGCCGGTAAATAAAAAATTGATGTAAAAATCAAGACTGAATATCGCTGAAATAATGGCATTCTCGAATTGATTTAGTTGAGCGCAAAATTTGCGCCTCATTCCAATGAACGTAAACAATTCTGTATGCCCGCCTGAACCGGGAAAAAAATAGGCGCAGAAGAAACAACATGCTTCCAAAAACCTCTCGATTGCTAATTCTGCTATGCGCAAAGATGAAACGCTTTGCCTTATTTAATGTCAAGTTCGAGTTTCCGTCGCCCAAGCTTGCAGCCACCAGAAAACCTCGGCAATAGCGAATGAGGACACGCTTTTTCCAGTCATCACATTCCTTTTTAGAAAACTCTTCATGCGCCGTCATTAAACTCCAAAGCTCAAAACAAGTATCAAACCCAGCCCTTAATCTTTCAAAGCTAAGCGAACTCGTTAGAGTACTTGCCTCATGAACACGATAGACGCACACAGGTGTTGGGAGTACGCCGACGGAATGGTTCAATGCGATTTTAAAGAATAACTCACCATCCCCAAATATATCGGCAGGGTTTGAGAAAGCGTTGAGTAATTTTGCAGTTTGCGCGTGAAACAATACGCCCGCAAAAATAAACTCATAAGGCTTTGCAGCAGATCCGCGTTGCTTGAATATTTCCTTACCATCTGCAATAGAGGGATACGGCAATGTTTGAACGGCGAAACGTTGATAACGGTCATACAAAACAAACCCTGGTGCGCATACCATTTTCATTTCAAGGTTGTCATCGGCTAATTTGATAGCGTTCTCAATAAATTGAGGATCAATCAAATAATCATCATCGCCAAGTATTAAAAACCAGTCTCCCTTTGCGTGCTCGAATAGACAAACACGCCAATTCATTGCCATCCCGACATTCTTTGGATGGCGAAAATACCGAAGTCTTGGTTCGTCCAAAAACTGTGCCGCTATTTCAGCTGTATTGTCGGTTGACGCATCGTCAGCGACAATAATTTCGATATTGCAATAAGTTTGTGAGATAGCGCTCTCTATTGATTTCGAGATGTACTTCTCCCTATTGTAAGTAGGAATAATAATCGTAACCAATGGCTTCATTGCAACGGTTTCCTAGGCGAGTAAAGTATTTCAATGGATATTATCGTGGACGCAAATAGGCTTGAAGGGTCTTCAGCCCAATGGACAAGCTAACTGAATAAATCATTAGCGATTAAATAGCACCAGCCAAACACGGTCAATTACGCTCAGATATTTTGATACCAATCTAGAGGCGTAAAAAACAGGTGTGACCATTGGTAGTGGCAGCTTCAATATAGGCATGAGTAATAACCAGTAGCATATGAATTTTGAATAAGCGTCTCGAAAATACCGTTCCTGCTCTTTCAAAACAATAAAATTACCTCTCTTGTTTTGCCGGATGGTGTAAATCAGCGAAGGAAGAAACTTTATGACGGTTCTTCTTTTAAATTGCTGCTTCATTGGCGACAAAAGCCCTTGATCGACAATGCTGACCACGTCAACCGTAAACGTTTTATATATATCAAATCCACCAGAACCTTCCAAGCGCGACAGCACCAGCTCTTGCTGTACAAAACTAAATTCTTTCCCGTGTGTCAGGGTATCAAATAGCCAAGCCAATTGTGGCAACACAGTATTTTCGAATTGCCGCAATTTATTTAGGCCACCCCGCGCAATAAACGCAGCCTTATTCGTAATAACTGCGCTCAAAAAAGTAATGTTGATGTGCGTTATTCTGCAGAACGGGCGAGCACTCATTTGCCATGTCGTTAACTGCTTGGGGAAAACGGCCTTTGCGGGTTCTGGAATATCCCTGAATCCTACATACCCGCAGTAAAATAAATCAGGCTTTTTATCGACGAGATGCCTGACAATCTGGGGCAATACACCTATACGAATCATGTCGTCATCGCCAAAAACCCAACAGTACTGAGTGTCTGCCGTCTCAAAACATTTAATGATATTGCGAGCCATGCCAATATTTTCAGGATTCCGAATATAGGACATGCCAGTCATCCTCAACAACCATTTTTCACAGCACTGCTGCGTCTGATCAATCGAATGATTGTCAATCACAATGATGCGTACCATCTGCCTGATTGATTCAAGCTGATGAAAAATAGAATCCAAAAGCTGATTTAGTTGCACACATCGATTGTATGTGGGGATAGCAATGGTTAGGATTGCTTGCATCGGCTGTTCACTAATTGCGCTGATAAGTTTGTAAATGTTGATTGACTGACTTCTAACGTCAAGGGCAATAATTCGTACCACAATTGAAATTTTTGATTTTTAGTGCCAATTTCAAAGAATTGTACAAAATCAACAACTGTAGGTCATGACGTCTGCTCAAGGTATTTTTTTGATCCAATAAAAGCGCATAGCCAACGCCCAGTATCGAATCGATCCAAGCACAACTCGTTTAAATTTCAATATCAATCTAACGCAAAAGCTGTAGGCGCTAGCTATTGGGGAGGGCAGAATTATGATTGGATAGCAATACAGCCAAAATCGATAGTTCTTGTTGAAAACGCGCTTCAAAATACCATACTGATTTTCTTGTAGAAAAGTGTTTGTTTGCTTAAGAAAGTTTAACTGGTAAGGAAAATGCTGCTCAAGAACGGCATTCGCAAACATCCTGTGTATTGCAGGTTGTTTTGGAAACTCTCTCGTCACAATCGTCATCAGGTTTTCGCCGAAAACGGTACAACTTCCATAACCACCGGAGTTCGCCATTTGTGCTGCCACGATTTGTTTAACAATTATCAAAAACGGCCAATTTACCCTTAACGCCGAAAAAATAAAGCCGAGTTGATTTATATTCGACCCTATGTAGTCTTCAAAAGCTGCGTTCGAATCAAGCGTATAAACGGCACGCTTGTTGATGATATTTCTACTGATGAACGTTAAAAGTATATTCGCTGTTGTCAGCATATCTGCGCTATCAGTTAATCTTGTGGGTCCTATATTTTGAAATAAAATTCTCTTGGGTTCGAATTTGTCCCTGAAGCTATAGCCACCGACGAAAATATGTGCGAAACGTGTTTGTTCCAAAAATGGAATAAGCGTTGCTAATGCCCCTTCAAGCAACACATCATCATCACCAAATATCCACACATATTCGGTGCTGGCCCGCTTGAAACATTCTAGGATATTGCGGTCCATACCTAGATTTTTAGTATGGCGAACATACGTCATCGGAAGTCCGTTGGCTTCAAAAGCGCGCGCCACTTCCTGAGTGTCATCTTGTGAAAAGTTATCGCAAATAAGTATTTCCACTTGTGAAGCGAAAATCTTAAGCTGTGGTTCAATTGCGCCAAGCAAACGAGACAGAAACCCACTTCTGTTAAATGTAGGTATAGCGATTGTCAGCAACCTTTGCTTAGCTTCGATATTGTATTTAATGATATCGACCGGCGTCATCATGTGCGTCCTAGCTGCGGTCTTCCAACCCCAAAGTGCTGCCGAAAAAAGTGACTTGCCGTAAGCGCGAAGAGCATTAGGCTGATCAATTGGGCCAGTATTGCTGCAACTGGCAATATCGCATACTCGGGTAGTGCCCAAGGGATGTGCGAAATTGAATAAAACATAATCGCAAACAGGCCATTGATGAGTAGGAGCGTAGTTGCTTTGTGTGTAACCATAATGATCGCCACGAACACCGATTCGAGTTGGATAACACCGTACCAAACAGACAGCATGAGAAAAGTAATCGTTAGCGAGTTCGACGCCATGCTTGCACTTGCAATAAGCCCGATTAGTTTTGATAGAAGCAGCCCGATTAAAATGACTGCCCCCACATAAATCGGTATGGTATGCGTTAAAAATGTACGCGCCGATTCAATTGCTGAAGTCTTTTTGTGATTCGCCCAAGCTTTTGCCATTCGAGCATTAAAAATATTAAGGTGCGGACCAACAGCGATGGCTGACGCGCCCACCGCAAACCGGGTGGCATACTGAAAAAGGGCGACGTTCCCCACCGCAAAAGTTGATAACGTCCCATTGATAATTGCACCAGAAAAAAAGTTATGCAGCGCATGCCCGCTTCTCATCGCGATGCTGGTGGATATGAATCGTCGGAAATAGGGTGTTGACCAAGGCATTTGCTTTTCACCGCGTATCGTCGGCCACATGATCAAACAGCAAGCTGCGCTCTGTATCACTGCCCCCGCTCCTACTACCCATGCAAATTTTTCCGGACTTGTGTTCAAAAGACTGGCGCACAGCAAAATAATCAGCAGCACCATGGGTGACCACAGCATCAGCAAATAGGACAGCGTAAAGCGCCCAACCGCATTTTGATGCTGGCGGGTGACATGAAGTAAAGGCGCTGCAGCCATTTGCGGTGCCATGGCAATGATTAAATGAGCAACACGATCCTGCGATGCCGCAGGTAAGCCGAACGCGAATATCAGCTTTAATAAAGGCAGCGCCACAATCGCCAGCAAAGCAAATGCCGCCCCGGTTAAAACAGCCCAAGTAACGACCGCGCGCGTAAATTGAATGGCTTGAGTTTGGCTTTGCGCTCGTTGCTCTTCGTAAAAATATAAAAATTGCTCGACGCCTAATTGAGAAAGAACGCAGAGGGTCGTAACCATCGAGATGCTGAGCAACCAGATATCGGCATCGGCGGTTATGCCGAGCAGACGTATGGTGAGGATTGAATTGAGCAAGCCCATGCCGACACTCAATAAAGCGAGCGCGTTGTAAAAAAATGCGGTGCGCTTATTCATTACGTTTGATCAAAAGAAGCGCTAGAGCGAGGTGCATTTGCTGAGACACCCATTTTTCATCGCCACCAGAAAAGGGCTGATTCCGCTTTCCAGCACCGGCTCGCGGCTGCCACCAGCTATTGTTCAACGCTGCGCTCCATGCGTAAGCTGTTTTGGGTGTTTCGTGAGCTTTAAGCGGAGCCAATCTGTCACTGCTGTTATGCTCTGCATTGCAGGCCGTTCTATCATTCTGAACGTTACCGCGCAGCCCAAGATCAAGAGCGGCGTTATGCTTAGGATTACCATCCAATGTGTTGACG
>JANYBL010000041.1 GCA_025360815.1 Burkholderiales bacterium | reverse complement strand
TTCCCGTTTCCCTTCAACGCCGTGAACCCAACTAATCAAGCGCGCGTGCCCCGTACGAGGCACCCTACTACTGGCCTGCCGATCCTGCAATCGACGAAAGTGTTGGATCAACTGCGCGAGCGGCTACGCTGTTTGCACTACCTATTTGCACTACAGCATACGCACCGAGGAATCCTATGTCTACTGGGTGCGTTTTTTCATCCGGTGGGCAGATGTCCGGCATCCGCGCGAGATGGGGGCGGACGAGGTTCGCGCGTTTTTGACCTACCTCGCAAGCGAGCGGGAGGTGTCGGTATCGACGCATCGCGTTGCACTGTCGGCGATTTTCTTTCTGCATCAAAAAGTCTTTTGCTTGGAACTGCCGTGGCTCGATGGCTTGGCACGCCCCTCAGCGCCGAAGCGGCTGCCTGTGGTGCTGACGCCGCAAGAGGTTTAGCGCGTATTTTCGTACTTGTCTGGCACGCACCTTCTGCTTGCCCGCCTGCTGTATGGCATCGGCATGCGGATCACCGAGGGGCTGCAACTCCGGGTGAAAGATATCGACTTTTCGCACCGCACCATCATGGTTCGTGAAGGCAATGGATTCAAGGATCGCGTGGTTATGCTGCCGCAGAAGTTGGAAATACCACTGGCGGCACAGCTTAAGAACGCCCGCGCAATCTGGTCTCAAGATATGGCCACTGACAAATCGGGGGTCTTCATGCCGCATGCGTTGGAGCGCAAGTATCCAAACGCGGGCCGAAGTTGGACATGGTTCTGGGTGTTCCCGCAAGCCACCCACTCGACCGACCCGCGATCGGGCGTAGTAAGGCGGCACCGCATATATGACCAAACCTTTCGGCGCGATTTCAAGCGCGCGGTCACGCACGCGGCAATTGCGAAGCCCGCCGCGCAACATGCGATACGCCACTGCTTTGCCGCGCACCTACTCCAATCGGGCTACGACATCCGTCGCGTTCAAGCGTTTCTTGGGCACGCCGATGTAAAAACAACGATGATTTATACGCATGTGCTGAAGGTAGCCGGGCGCGGCGTGATTAGCCCGCTGGATCGCATGTCGCGAATGACGATTCGCAGGGTATAGGGTCAACTTTCGCCTTTTGCCCCTATCACATCATCTTCTACACCCCTCACAATTCAGTTCAATCTAGTGATTGACATCTCCACCACGTTTGCGATGACCATCAAGCTGTAGTGGCTTTCTGTTGATGCCAAAAATGCATGCCCTATTAAAGTGCTAACCGGCATCGTTCACAAATTCTGTGGCTGATTCCATTTTAAAAATAAGCGCTGGCCAGCCGGCTAGCCGAGCGCTAATAGAAAAAAACAGAAGCGGGTTAGCGATGAAAGATAGTCGCCATGCACCTCACCCCCTCAACGCGGTCAACACCTCATCAAGCATCTTCTTGGCATCACCGAACAACATGCGATTATTTTCTTTATAGAAGAGCGGGTTATCAACGCCTGCGTAGCCAGATGCCATGCTGCGTTTCATGACGATGGATGTTTTGGCTTTCCACACTTCCAGCACCGGCATGCCGGCAATGGGGCTTGTCGGGTCTTCCTGCGCGCTGGGGTTGACGATGTCGTTGGCACCGATAACCATCGTCACATCGGTATTGGGGAAATCGTCGTTGATCTCGTCCATTTCCATCACGATGTCGTAGGGGACTTTGGCTTCAGCCAGGAGCACGTTCATGTGTCCGGGCATACGACCGGCAACAGGATGAATGCCGAAGCGGACGTTGACACCTTTTTCACGCAAAAGCTTGGTGATTTCATAAACGGTATGCTGCGCTTGTGCGACCGCCATGCCGTAACCTGGAACGATGATGACGTTTTTGGCTTCACGCAATAGCTCGGCGGTTTCAACGGCACTGATCGGCACTACCTCCCCAGCAGGCTCCGCCGTTGCTCCGGAAGCCGCACCAGTGCTAGATTTTGGCGCAGGTGCCCCGCCGCCGAAGCCGCCCGCAATCACGCTGATAAAGTTGCGGTTCATGGCCTGACACATGATGTAGGAAAGAATCGCGCCGCTGGAGCCGACCAACGCGCCAGTCACAATCAACAAATTATTCGACAACATAAAGCCCGTCGCCGCCGCCGCCCAACCGGAGTAGCTGTTGAGCATCGAAACGAACACCGGCATATCCGCGCCGCCGATTGCCATCACCATGTGGATGCCGAACAACAGCGCTAACACGGTCATGACGATGAGCGGCGTCAAGCCTGCATCTACCGTTTGCGCATGCATAAATTGGTAGCCGAAATAAATCACAACGATGAGCGCGATCAGATTTAAAAGATGACGGCCGGGCAATAGCAATGGCTTGCCGCCGATCTTGCCGGAGAGTTTGCCGAAGGCGATCAATGAGCCCGAAAATGTGATGGCACCGATGAAAATGCCAACGTAAATTTCGACGTGATGGATCGTGATTTCCGCGGCCGTTGCACTCGCTGTAGACCCCGGATCAATGTAGCTCGCAAAGCCCACCAGCATCGCGGCCAAGCCAACTAAGCTGTGCATCAGCGCCACAAGTTCTGGCATTTGCGTCATTTTCACTGTTCGCGCGGCGAATACGCCGACGCCGCCACCGATGACCATTGCGCCGATGATCCAAGGGATGCCGGCACCCGTCACTTTGGGGCCAAAAATGGTGGCAATAACCGCGATGGCCATGCCGATCATGCCGTATAAATTGCCGCGCAGCGATGAGGCAGGGTTGGATAATCCGCTCAAGCTCAAAATGAATAAAATGATGGCACCGATGTAGGCGACTGTGGTCAAACCTTCTGAAAATATCATGATCGCCCCCTTATTTTCTAAACATCGCCAGCATGCGCTGGGTGACGGCAAATCCGCCGAACATATTGACGGCGGTGAGGACAATGCCGACCACGGCTAACCAGCGAATCGCCTCATCGGGTCTAGCCAAACTCAATGCTTGCGCACTACCGGTCAGTAGCGGCGGTGCGATTTGCACCAAGGCACCGATGGCGATAATGCTCGAAATCGCATTGGTCACGCTCATTAGCGGTGTGTGCAGCGCTGGGGTGACATTCCACACCACCATATAGCCGACAAAACAGCCAAGCACAAAAACGGTGAAATGGCCGAGGAATGCTTCGGGAGCATTCGCGCCGATAAACCAGAACAGGGCCGCAGCGACACCAAACATAATCGCCAATTTGTTGCCTGCCATCGGCGCGCTGGGCGCACCGTGGGCTTTCCTGGCGACAGGCATGGCGGCGGTTGGCTTGGCAACGGCAGGGGCTGCGGATAATTTAGGTGCCGGCGGTGGCCACGTGACTTCGCCGTTTTTAATCACGGTCGTGCCGCGTAGTACTTCATCTTCCATATTGACGTTGATAATGCCGTCTTTGGTTTTGCACAATTCCTCGGCCAAGCGGAATAAATTTGTTGAGTACAAAGTGCTCGATTGTTTCGCCAAGCGACTCGGCAAATCAGCGTAACCAATGATCGTCACACCGTGCTTCACGACGACTTTTCCGGGCTCGGTTAATTCACAATTGCCGCCTTGCTCGGAAGCCATATCGACGATCACCGAGCCGGGCTTCATGGATTTCACCATCGCCTCAGAGATCAGCTTTGGCGCGGGTTTGCCGGGGATCAAGGCGGTGGTGATGATAATGTCCACCTCGGCGGCTTGCTTGGCAAACGTCTCACGCTGCGCCTTTAAAAAACCTTCGCTCATGGTTTTCGCGTAGCCACCAACGCCGGTGCCCTCTTCGACGTAATCAACCGTGACAAATTCACCACCCATCGATTTCACTTGGTCACCGACTTCAGGCCGGGTGTCGTTGGCACGAACAATTGCGCCTAAGCCGGATGCCGCACCAATCGCAGCCAGGCCTGCTACACCCGCACCAATGACAAATACTTTAGCCGGTGGCACTTTGCCCGCAGCGGTAATTTGCCCGGTGAAGAAGCGGCCAAAATGATGGGCTGCCTCAATCACGGCGCGATAGCCGCCGATATTCGCCATCGAGCTTAGCGCATCCATTTTCTGCGCTCGCGACATCCGTGGCACGCTGTCCATCGCCAACACGGTCGCCTTGCGGGCAGCGAGCGCCTTGAGTAATTCGGGATTTTGCGCGGGCCAGATGAAGCTCACCAGTGTGCTGCCTTCGCGTACGAGCGCGACTTCTTCGGTACTGGGCCCGCGAACTTTAAACACGATGTCGGATGCGGCCCATAAATTGGCCGCGCCATCAATGACTGTCGCACCTGCAGCACGGTAAGTGTCATCACTAAAATTCGCTGCATCGCCCGCGCCAGATTGAACCGAAACGTTGAAGCCAAGTTTGATCAGCTTTTCAACGACTTCAGGGACGGTGGCGACACGCTTTTCGCCGGGGAAAATTTCTGTTGGTACGCCGATCATTAATGACATGATGATTCTCTCCGTGTTAGAAATTCTTTGCGTTGCTCTGCGTTGCGTTGCGTTGATTTGCGTTGCTTTGCTTTGCTTTGCCTTGCCTTGCTCTGCGTTGCTTTGCTTTGCCTTGCCTTGCTCTGCGTTGCTTTGCTTTGCGTTGCGCTATATTCGT